>DASVSA010000199.1:0-2862 GCA_036388335.1 Longimicrobium sp.
GGTCCGCGGCGGCGCGGGTGCGGGACACCGCCAGCTCGCTCATCTCCACCATCCGGCGCGCCTCGCCGATGAGCGCCGCGCCCGAGTCGGTAAGCACCACCTCGCGCGGCCCGCGGATGAACAGGCGGGCACCCAGCTCGCTCTCCAGCGCGGCTACCTGCTTGGAGAGCGCGGCCTGCGCCAGCTTCAGCTCGCGCGCCGCCCCCACGAAGGAGCCCACGTCCGCGACCGCGACGAACGCGCGCAGGTGACGCAGTTTCACGGTGCCCTTGCCCGCCAGGGTTCATGCGCCGGCCGGCGCGCACCGGCCGGCCCTCGGCTACGCGACGGCGCGCCCCCGCTCGTACGGGTCCGTGTGGGCGGCCTTGCTCTTCGCCCGCAGCGGGAGGACGCCTTCCGCCGGCGCCCGCGTGGCCGCGAGACCGCGTATGCGGGTGCGGGCGACCTCCTCGGCCTTCAGCAGGCTGCGCGCGTGCTCCAGCAGCTCCGCCCCCGGCGCGGTGAGCGCCGCGCCGCGCGCCGAACGGACCAGGAGGCGGACCCCGATCTCCTCCTCCAGGTCGTGGATCTGCTTGGAGAGCGCGGGCTGGGCGATGTACAGGCGCCGGGCCGCGCGCGTGAAGGTGCCCTCTTCGGCGATGGCGACGAAGTAACGCAGGTGGCGGAAGTCCATCGGGATCACCTCTCCGAGCTGTAGGGGCGCGATCGTGCTCTTCCGTAATTTACCGGGACGCGCCACTCGCAACATCGTCAGTTGAGGTGGTTTTCATGTACCCCGCACGGGGTATCCCAGGGCCGTTCCTGACCGCGCATCAAGCGCCATGAAGGCGCGGAGAGTGCTGCTCTCCGCGCCCTTCGTGTCTGTTCGCGACGCCGGTTGGGAGGGGTACTGGATCCGTCGCCCGGCTCGGTCCGCCCCGTCACGGGCGGTGTGGGCCGCGCCGGCGCGTCTGGTTGGCGACGGGTCTTGGACGGCCGCGTGGTCACCGAACGATGCGGCGGTGAGTCGATCGCGTGCCGCCGCGAGCCGCGAGGCGATCCAGCGAGTACCGCCCGCCGCCCAGCAGCGCGCCGCACCCGCCGCGGCCCGGACGTGCCGGGTCCATCCGCGACCGGGTGGAGCCAGCCCGGATGTAACGAATCGCCCCCGCCGGCGGGCGTCGCTTGCGTTTGTGGTAACGGCGCGCCTTTGTACCTCTTGCGTGGTACGCGCACGCGAAAGAAGCGTGATAGAGTGAAATCTTACGCTCCACGCGCAGGCTCCCCGTGCGGAGGCGAGATCCATGGAAGACCTCACGAGCCAACCCGTGATTCGCATCGTGATCGCCGACGACCACCCGATCGTCCGGGCGGGGCTCGCGGCCATCATCTCGGCCGAGCGCGATCTCCAGGTGGTGGGGGAGGCGGCCGATGGCGCGGAGGCGCTTCAGCTCTTCCGCGTGCACCAGCCGGACGTGGTGCTGCTGGACCTGCGCATGCCGGTGATGGACGGGGTGGCGGCCACCCACGCGCTGGTCCGTGAGGCTCCGTCGGTGAACATCATCGTGCTGACGAGCTTCGATGGAGACGAGAACATCTTCCGCGCGCTGGAGGCGGGGGCGCGCGGATACGCGCTCAAGGACATGATCCGCTCCGACCTGATCCGCATGGTGCGCACGGTGCACGGGGGGCGGCGCAGCATCCCCGCGCCCGTGGCCGCGCGCCTCGCCGATCACACCCCCCGCACCCGGCTCACCGAGCGCGAGCTGGAGATCCTGCGCCTGGCCGCCGAGGGCCTCAGCAACTCGGAGGTCGCGGACCGGATCTACCGGACCGAGGCGACGGTCAAGGTGCACCTGCGCAACATCTACTCGAAGCTCAACGTGTGCGACCGCACCGCCGCCGTCACCACGGCGGTGCGCCGCGGCTTCATCCACATGGAGTGACCCCTTCGCGGGCGCCCTGCCGGTCCGGGCCCGCGCGCTCCCCCGGCTCCACGCCGAGCTTCCGCCGAACGTCACGACGCCTCCCCGGCGCTCGCAAGACAACGTCGTCCTATTCCTCCACCCCGCACGCTGCTTCCTTACAGGCGCGCCCACGCGCGCATCCGCCGCCACGTCGCGGGTTTCCGCCCACCGAGGAAGCACCCGATGGACAGCCCCACCCCGACCCGTTCCACCCACCCCCCTCTCCCGTGGAGCGCGGGCGCGCCCCAGGGCAGGCCCGGAGGCGACGCGCCCGCGCGCTTCGTGCTGGACCGCCAGCACCGCTGCGCGTACGCGAGCCCCGCCGCGGAGCGCCTCACCGGCTACAAGCTGGGCGAGCTGCGCGGCCGGCCGCTGAGCCTCTGCATCCACCACGAGCACCCCGGGTGGCGCCCCTATCCGGCGGACGAGTGCCCGGTGACCGTCGCCATCCGCCGCAATGCGGAGGCGCAGGGCGAGGACGTGCTGGTGGACCGGTTCGGAAACCTGATTCCCGTGGCGCTCACCATCTCCCCCATCGGCAGCGGCGAGCACCCGGTCGGCTTCCTGGTGGAGGCGCACGACCTCACGGCGGTCAAGCGGAACCGCCTCCTCGAGCGCACGGGCCCGGAGCACCCGGGCGCCTCCGACGGTTAGCAGGGTGGCGCGGCGCCCCTGTGCCCATACCCCGTTCGGGGTACGCGCGCGCGGCGCATCCGCCTTAATGTTCCCGGGCACCAGGAGCCACCGCGGCCCCCGGCACAGGGACAGGGACCGGGCACCCCTCGCGCGGCGAGTGAATCATGGAGGCTCCACCGTGAACCGCCGGGAGCTTGGGCCGCGAGAGCTTCGCTACGTCCTCGTCCTCACGGAGGTGCGGAGCTTTCGCCGTGCCGCTCCAATCCTGTTCCTCTCTCCG
>DASVSA010000200.1:0-3471 GCA_036388335.1 Longimicrobium sp.
CGCTTACATCCAGTTCACTCACGCACTCACGCACTCCACGCACTCACGCACTTCCGTCCGCTTGCGCCACACCCCGCCGCGGGGCAGATTCCGCCGCCGCTGCGCACCCATACGCCGGAGTCCATGCCTGAGACCGTTCGCATCCTGCTGGTGGACGACCACGCCGTGCTCCGGGCGGGGCTGAGGGCCCTGCTGGAGGCGGAGCCCTCGTTCCAGGTGGTGGGCGAGGCCGGCACGGGGGAGGACGGGGTGCGGCTGGCCGCGCAGACTCGCGCCGACGTGGTGGTGATGGACCTGTCGATGCCGGGGATGGGCGGGCTGGAGGCCGTCCGGCAGATCGCCGCGCTCAACCAGGGGACGCGCGTGCTGGTGCTCACGATGCACGGCGAAGAGGAGCACCTCCTTCCCGTGCTGGAGGCGGGGGGGAGCGGGTACGTGACGAAGATGAGCGCGGACGAGGAGCTGATCGAGGCGATCCATACCGTGGCGCGCGGCGACGTCTTCCTCTATCCCAGCGGCGCCAAGCTCCTGCTGCGCGGCCTCAAGGCCAAAGCGGAGCCGGGCGAGGAAGACCCGCTGGACCGCCTCACCGAGCGCGAGCGCGAGGTGCTTTCATACACCGTGGAGGGGTTCAGCTCCAGCGAGATCGGCAAGAAGCTGTTCATCTCGCCCAAGACGGTGGACACCTATCGCGCCCGCATCATGGAGAAGCTGGGCCTGCGCCACCGCAGCGAGCTGGTTCGCTTCGCGCTGCGAAAGGGGCTGCTGAAGGCGGAATGAACTGCGGGGAACGGGGAATGGGGAACGGGGAATGGTAACTACAAACGGCGGCGCCCTCTCCGAGTGGGGCTGTTCGCTTCTACCGTTCCCCGTTCCCCGTTCCCCATTCCCCTTCCCGAAAAAGGAGGTCTCGTGTCTCGCAGGGTAGTCGTCACCGGGGTGGGGATGGTCACGCCGCTGGGGTGCTCCGCGCCGGAAAGCTGGGAAGGGCTCCTGGCCGGAAGGAGCGGCGTGGGGCCGCTCACCAAGTGCGCGCTTCCGGGGCTCGCGCCCGAGGTGTCCATCGCCGCCGAGGTGAAGGGGTTCTCGGCCGAGCCGGTGATCGACCGCAAGGAGGCGCGCCGGATGGACACCTTCATCCAGTACGCCATCGTCGCCACCGACGAGGCGATGAGGAGCGCCGGCTTCGGCGGGATCGGCACGGTGCCCGACCCCGAGAACACCGGCGTCATCATCGGCTCCGGGATGGGCGGGCTCGTCAGCATCATGGAGACCCGCGACCTGATGGAGGAGAAGGGGATGGGCCGCGTGTCGCCCTTCTTCATCCCCGCCAGCATCATCAACCTTGCCGCCGGGCAGGTGGCGATCCGCACCGGCGCGCAGGGGCCCAGCTACGCCCCCGTATCCGCCTGCGCCAGCAGCAACCACGCGATCGGCGAGGCGTTCCACGCCATCCAGCGCGGCGACGCGGACATGATGATCGCGGGCGGCACCGAGGCGTGCCTCACGCCCATCTCCTTCGCGGGCTTCGCGGCGGCGCGGGCGCTGGCCAGCTCGTACGACTCGCCCGAGACGGCGAGCCGCCCGTTCGACGCCACGCGCAGCGGCTTCGTTCACGCCGAGGGCGCCGCCATCCTGGTGCTGGAGGAGCTGGAGTCCGCGCGGCGCCGCGGCGCGCCCATCGTGGCCGAGGTGCTCGGCTTCGGGATGAGCGGCGACGCCTTCCACATCACCGCGCCCCCCGAGAACGGCGAGGGCGCCGCGCACGCCATGCGCCGCGCCCTCAAGAGCGCCGGCATCGCGCCGGAGCGGGTGGACTACATCAACGCCCACGGCACCTCCACCCCCGTGGGCGACCTGGCCGAGACGCGCGCCATCCGCGGCGTCTTCGGCGCCCACGCGGACCGGCTGGCCGTCTCGTCCACCAAGTCCATGCTGGGCCACGCCCTGGGCGGGAGCGCCGCCATCGAGGCGGGGGTCGTCGCCTTCGCCCTGCGCGAAGGCATCCTGCCGCCCACCATCAACCTGCGCACGCCCGACCCCCAGTGCGACCTGGACTACGTGCCCAACGAGGCGCGCCGCGTCCCCATCGAGATCGCCATCTCCAACTCGTTCGGCTTCGGCGGGGCGAACACGTCGCTGGTTCTGGGGCGCTGGAACTAAAACGGGGCTCACACGGAGAGACAGAGGCACAGAGATGACTTCATCTCCGTGCCTCTGTCTCTCCGTGTGAGCTTTATCGGTTGGGCTCGGAGATGCGCTCGAGCGTGTCCGCCACGCGGCGCGAGCCCGCGTCGCTGTCCAGGTCGGTCGCGACGTCGGCCTGGGCCACGATGCCCACCAGGCGGCCTTCGCGGTCGGTGATGGGGACGCGGCGCACCTGCTCCCGCTCCATCAGCTCCAGGACGTTCTGGACGGAGTCGTTCTTGTTGCACGTCTCCACGCCCGTGGTCATCACGTCGGAGACGAGGGTGCTGCTGGCGTCGCGCCCCTCGGCCACGGCGCGGATGGTGATGTCGCGGTCGGTGATGACCCCGCGCAGGCGGCGGTTCTGCTCGCTCTCCACCACCGGGATGATGCCGACGTTGAGGTCGCGCATCTTGCGGGCGGCGTCGGCCAGCGTGGCGTCGGGGGTGACGATCTCGGGGTTCTCGGTCATGATGTCCGCGGCGCGCATGCGGCGCAGCTCGTCGCCGCCGCCCTGCTGGCCGTAGCCCTGCCCGCCGCCGAACGCGCCGTACCCGCCGCCGCCGTACCCGCCGCGGCCCTGCCCGCCACCGTACGTCCCGCCCCCGCCCTGCCGGCCGCCGAGGCCCTGCTGGCCGTAGCCCTGGCCGCCGCCGTACCCTCCGCGCCCGCCGGCGTAGCCGCCGCCCTGCTGCCCGAACCCGCCGCGGCTCATCCCGCCCCTGCCGCTGGAGAAGTCCTGGTCGTACGCGCCCCCACCCGTGCCGAAGCCGGTGTACCCTTCGCGGCTCTGGTTGCCGGCGCCGCCCACCGCGTCCGCGCCCATCCCGTTGTACCCGTTGCCGGAGCCGTCGGCGCCCATCCCGCCGTAGTCGCCGCGTCCGGTCTGCCCGCCGAAGCCGCGGCCCGGGCGGAAGCGGTCGAAGTCGCGCCCATAGTTCGCCATTCTGGATCTCCTCTGCTGGGTGGTCGCCCACCGGCCGCGCCGCGCGCGCCGGGACTCGTCGCCCGTAGGCGGGGCCCGGCGTGGGTGCAAGACTCGCACCGGGAAGAGGTTAGAAGAAAACTTAGCCCGGCTCGTCCCGCGTCATGCTCCGCAGCAGGATCGCCAGGCCAATGATGCCGATCAACGCGAAGCTGAACCACTGGATGGCGTATCCCAGGTGCGACCCTTCGTCCAGCGGCGGCGGCGGGACGGCGACCGGCAGCGTGCGCGCGGCGCCGCTGTCGCCCGCGAGCTGGACGTACATCGGCAGCAGGGGGCGCGCGACGCGGCGGCGCGCC
>DASVSA010000201.1:0-4284 GCA_036388335.1 Longimicrobium sp.
CGCCTTCCGCGAGCGGCTGGTCGCCGACCCCAAGGGCGCCCTTGGCGAGGTCATCGGCGTTCCGTTCGAGTCGCTGCCGCGCCCCATCAACGTGAAGTTCATCGAGAAGGAGCCGGGTCTCGACGCGATGGTCGTCCTCCCCGACTTCCTGGACGCGGAGGGCTCGCTCTCCGATGCCGAGCTCGAGGCGGTCGCGGGCGGGCTGTGCCTGACCACCTGCTGGTTCACTTCCTGCGCGATCACGAACATCACCATCGGCTACACCGAAGAGGCGGCGCCCACCGAGCAGTAATCGGCCGGGCAGGGCCGGCCCGGATGGCCGGCTCATCCGCTACTCTTTTCCGGGGCCCCCATACGTGGGGGCCCCGGAAGCGTTTCGATCGAGGGGAGGCGGCGGACCGGGCTTACCCGCGCATCGCGCCTGAGGGCTGCCCGCGGCGTCTCGTGCAATGGGAAGGCGGCGCGCCGGTAGTACGCCCGCTCCACCGGGTAGAGCCGGGGCTCGACATTTCGGGTGCTCCGTGGCGAGGGTGGACGCTCAAGCCGATGTGGGACAACGGGATGTAATGATGGTCATGTTTGGTATGCCCATTGCCCATGCAGGTACCCGGTCCCGGCGAAGATCGGGAACACCCCACCTGACCCAACCCCTCCCAGGAGCACGCACATGTCCGACAAGATCATCCGCGACGACGACGACGCGATCTACACCGAGGTCCTCTCCCGCTCCACCACGGACCGCGCCTTCCGCGAGCGCCTGGTCGCCGACCCCAAGGGCGCCCTTGGCGAGGTCATCGGCGTTCCGTTCGAGTCGCTGCCGCGCCCCATCAACGTGAAGTTCATCGAGAAGGAGCCGGGTCTCGACGCGATGGTCGTCCTCCCCGACTTCCTGGAAGTGGACTCGCTCTCGGACGCCGAGCTCGAGGCGGTCGCCGGCGGCGGGATCTGCCTCACCACCTGCTGGTTCACCGACTGCGCGATCACGAACATCGTCATCAACTGAACGGGCTGAGTCCCGCGGGCTGTCGGCCGGGGAGGGCCGGCCCGGGTGGCCGGCTCCTTCCGCACCCTCTGCCGGGGCCCCCATCTGCGGGGGCCCCGGAAGTGTTTCAGGGACGGCGGCGGATCGGGGCCTCTTTCTCCCGCCTGCGGCGTCCCTTTCAACGTGGAAGCGGCGTGCCGATAGTGCGCCCGCTCCACCAAATAGAGCTGGGGCTCGACTTTTCGGTGCGCCGGAGAGGAGGGTGGCGCTTCAACGGAATGCAGACAAACGAGATGCATTGATGGTCAGGATTGGTATGCCCGTTGCCCTGCCGTTGGCCGTCCCGGCGACAACCGTAGGCGTCCCTCCCCGCGCGCCGGGAGCATGCACGTGGCGAACGAGATCATCCGCGACGGCGGCGTATCGGCCCTCAGATGCTGCGTCACGATCACGCCCGTGCACGACGAGCTCAGCGCTCCGTAAGCGCCCTGCTCGGGGGCCGGCCCACGGGCCGCCCTCGCCTCCCCGGGTATCCGTCCATGCGGGCGCCCCGGGAACCGTCCCCGAAGTGAAGGCACCCTCTCTCTCCCCCGCATCGACATCATGAGCGGCCATCTCTCGCCGATCCGCGCCTCGGCGCTCACGCTTCGTGAGCGCCTGCTCCGCCTTTCGGACGCTCCCGGCGGGCCCTGCGACGCGGAGCGGGGCGGCGAGGCGCTGGAGCGCTGGCGGATGGCGCTGGACCGCGGCGGGCCGGACCGCTTCGCGCGGCGGCTGCGGTGGGACGGCCTCGACGAGCCGCGGCTGCGGGAGGGGCTGTACCGCGTGGAGCCGGAAAGCGAGGCGGCCGAGTGGACCGTGCTCCTGGGGGAGGCGTGCGACGCCGCCGCGCGCGAGCCCGTGGAGGCAGACCCCGCCATCGACCCCGCCGACCCCATCGCCTTCGAGGAAGTGGTGCTCCCCTTCCTCCAGGCCGCCCGGCGCCGCCTGGCGGATGCCGCGCCGCTAGCCGGGGACGTCATGGCGCCGGCGGTGCTCATCACGCTGGAGCGGGCGCTGCTGAGTGAGCTGTCGGGCGTCGCGGGCCAGGCGCTGCAGGTGGACTTCTCGGTGGCGAGAGCCCGCGCCGGCGGGCAGGGGATCTCGTTCGGGGCGCCGCGGCGGCGCGTGTACCTGCGCTTCGTGGAGTCGCTGCGCGCCGCCCGGCTGCAGCCGCTCGTGGCCGCCTACCCCGTGCTCGCGCGCCTGCTGGCCGTGCGCGCGGCGCTGTGGGTGAGCACCTCGGCGGAGCTCGTGGAGCGCGCGCGGGCGGACGCCGCGGCGCTCGGCGAGCGCTTCGGCGGAGGCGAGCCGGGGCAGATCGTGTCGCTGCGCACCTCGCGCGGCGAGACCCACTGCGCGGGGCGCACGGTGGCGTTCGTGGGCTTCGCGTCCGGGCTGGAGGTGATGTACAAGCCGCGCTCCATGAAGGTGGACCTCGCCTTCTACGGCCTCCTGGAGTGGCTGCGCGAGCGTGGCCTGGCTCCCGACCAGCGCACCCTGCGGGTGCTGGACCGCGGCGAGTACGGGTGGGTGGAGTTCATCCGCCCGGAGCCGCTGGCCTCGGCGGAGGAGGTGAGCGACTACTACGAGCGCGCGGGCACTCTCCTCTGCCTGGCCTACCTGCTGGGCGCGGGGGACCTCCACTCCGAGAACATGATCGCGGTGGGCGCTCATCCCGTGCCGATCGACCTCGAGACGCTGATGCTGGGGACGCCGGTGCAGGGCGTCGAAAGCGGCGGTGTCTTCGATCCCACCGCGCGCTTCTCGCCCATCGGCTCCAGCGTGCTCGGCACCGCTCTGCTTCCATTCTGGAAAGTGGGGCCCGACATCACGCTGCTGGAGTCCGGAGGGCTCGGGGTGGCGAGCCCGGCCACCGTGGTGGAGCGGGGATGGGCCTGCGTGAACACGGACGAGATGCGGCGTGCCGAGCGCAGCCGGCCCGGCGAGGCCCGCGTGAACGTCCCCATGCTGGATGGAAAGCCGGTCTCCCCCGAGGGGCACCTGGACGACCTGGTACGCGGCTTCGAGCGCTGCTACGCGTTCATCTCCGCGCACCGGGAGGCGCTGGACTCTCCCGCCGGGCCCCTCGCGCCCTTCCGCGGCCAGCGGGTGCGCGTGCTGCTGCGGAACACGCGCATCTACGACTCGGCGCTGCGGGGCAGCCTTCACCCCCGCCACCTCCACGACGGGGTGGAGCGCGGCATACAGCTGGAGCGCCTGCACTCCGGCGCGCTGGCCCTGGAGGCGCGCCTTCCCTACTGGGCGGCTTTCGCGGCGGAGCAGCGCGACCTGGAAGAGCTGGACTTCCCCTACTTCTGGTGCTTCACGGACGGCACCGTGCTCCACGACTCGCGCGGGATCCCGGTCGGGAGCTTCTGCCCCGTCTCGCCCTTCGAGGCGATGCGCGAGCGGATCGCGGGGATGGACGCGGCGGAGTGCCATCGCCAGTCCACGCTCGTCCGCTTCAGCTACGCGCTGGCCGGCTGCGCCCCCGCCACGGCTGCCGCGGAGGCGCCGCCGGCGCCGCTGGACGCGGCCATGGCGCTGGCGGAGGCGGGAGCGATCGGGCGGGCGCTGGAGTCGCTGGTGGTGCGTGCCCCGGACGGGAGCCCTTCCTGGATCGGGAGGGACGGCGCGAACACCGCGTCGCCCGACACCCTTCGCACCATCAACGACCGCTTTTTCGACGGACGTCCGGGAGTGGCGCTCTTCCTGGCCACGCTGGACGCGGTGGCGGGAACCGGCCACACGGCGCTGGCGGCCGAGGCGCTCCTCCCCCTGCGCCGCGCGCTCCGCGACCCGCGGCGGCGTGCGCTGCTCGCTACACGCGCCGGGCTGGGCGCCGGGCTGGGGATGGGCGGCGCGGTGTACGTCCTCGCGCAGCTGGGCCGCCTCACCGGCGACGCCGCCTGGATCGACGACGCGCGGCTCGCCGCGCGGGCCATCACCCGCGAGGCCATCGCCTCCGACCGTGTCCTCGAAGTGCTGGGGGGCTCCGCGGGCGCCGCGCTCGCCCTCCTCTCGCTCCACGACCTCGCGGGCGACGCCTGGCTGCTGGATTCGGCTCTGGCCTGTGGCGCCCGCCTGGTGGGCGCCGCCCGCGAGGAGCCGCGCACGGGGCGGCGCGTGTGGAGCCCGGAGGGAGGCGCCTTCACCACGGGCTTCGCGCACGGGGCGGGCGGGATCGCGGCGGCCCTGCTGAGGCTGGCCGCCGCGACCGGGCGCGAGGAGCTCGCCGCCGCGGCGGAGGAAGGCTTCCG
>DASVSA010000202.1:0-3301 GCA_036388335.1 Longimicrobium sp.
TCCTTCAGGATCGGCCCGGCGATCTCGCGCGGGAGGTAGGGGAGCGTGTCCACGGCGCGGAAGAACGCCAGCGCCTCGGCCACCGGCATCGCCACGATCTCGCCGATCGACCGCCCGTCCACCGTCACCGCCAGCGACTCGGGGCGCAGCCGCGTCCCCCCGCACGTGGTGCACGGCAGCGTGGACATGAACTCCTCCAGCGTCTCGCGGATGGAGTCGCTCGACGAGTCCTGGAAGCGCTGCGCCACGTCGGCCACGATCCCCGCCCACTTCATCTTCTTCCCCCCGTTCTTCACGGAAGCTCCGTAAAGAAGGAGGTCGCGGACGTTCTCGGGGAGGTCGGCCCAGGGGGTGCCGAGGTCGAAGCCCAGGTTGTCCGCCAGCCCCTGCAGGATGGTGCCGCGCAGGTGGCCGCGCGGAACGCCCCAGGGGAGGACTACTCCCTCCAGGATGGAGAGCGAATGGTCGCCCAGCAGCAGGTCGGGGTTGGGCTCCTTGCGCGTCCCCAGGCCGCCGCACGCGGTGCAGGCGCCGTAGGGGGAGTTGAAGGAGAACTGGCGCGGCTCCAGCTCGGGGATGTTGATCCCGCACATGGCGCAGGCGTAGTGCTCGGAGAGCATGTGAGTCTCCGGTTCGGCGCCTTCCAGGTGCGCCACCACCTCCACCACGCCATCGGCCGCGCGCAGCGCCGTCTCCACGGCGTCGGCGATGCGCTGACGGTTGTCTTCGCGCACCACCAGCTTGCGCTCCACGTAGATGGAGATGTCGTGGTTGGAGCGGCGGGCCAGCTTGGGCGGCTCCTCCAGGCGGTGGACGGCGCCGTCGGTGCGGGCGTGGCTGAAGCCCTTCTTCCTGAGCTCCTCGTACAGCTCGCGGAACTCGCCCTTGCGCCCGCGCACCACCGGGGCCAGCACCTCCACCCAGGTGCCGGGCGCCGACTCCATCATGCGGTCGACGATCTGCGTGGCGCTCTGGCGTTCCACCGGGCGCCCGCAGTTGGGGCAGTGCGGGGTGCCGGCCCGGGCCCACAGCAGGCGCAGGTAGTCGTACACCTCGGTGACGGTGCCCACCGTGGAGCGCGGGTTCCTCCCCGCCGTCTTCTGCTCGATGGAGATGGCCGGCGACAGCCCCTCGATGGAGTCCACGTCGGGCTTCTCCATCATCCCCAGGAACTGGCGGGCGTAGGCGGAGAGCGACTCCACGTAGCGCCGCTGCCCCTCGGCGTAGATGGTGTCGAAGGCGAGCGACGACTTGCCGCTCCCGCTCAGCCCCGTGACCACCGTGAGCTTGTCGCGGGGGATACGGACGTCGACGTTCTTGAGGTTGTGCTCGCGCGCGCCGCGGACGATAAGGTGTTCTTCGTTCATCCCGAAAATTTACCGCACCCCCCGGTTACTTTCAACACCTCCGCGCGCGGAGCCGGTTGACGGACGCTCGTTCGAAGCTTAGGATACCGTGCCACGGCTCGGCTCAGCGCCCCCATCGCGCCGTTTGGAACGGACCCGCAACAAGATCCGCCAAGAACCCTCAACTACTTACGGCGCAACAAGATCGAAGCGCGTAAACAGTTGACGGACGGCCGTTCCATGGTTATGATGAGTGGCGTTCAGGAGCCACCGCTCCGGCGTCCCACACCGCAGTCGCCACACACTCGAAAAAGGCACCCCGGCCGCGAGGCCGGTCCGCAAAGCCAGGGGTCTCCCCGAGACAGCCCGGCCGCCGAGGAAGATGCAATCTGCAACCTCGCAGATTCTTCCCCCCTCCTTTTTCTTCTCGTGGAGCTCGCAGATGAAGCGTCTCACCTCTGTTTCAACCCTCGGCTGTGTAGTTGCCGGCACCCTCGCCCTGGCCGCGTGCTCGGATGACGCCGCCACCCCGATGGGTCCGTCCGCCTCCGCGCCCAGCCTGTCGGAGTCGTCGGCCGCCGGCACGTCGCTGGTGCTTTTCGGCGCGAGGTCGATTCCCGCCGGCTTCGAGGCGCAGGTGCAGGCGCTGGGCGGCAGTGTGAGCTACGCGCACGCCGGTGTGGGCTTCGCGACGGTGGAGGGGCTGGGCAGCGAGGGCGTCGCCCAGATCCGCGGGTTCGCCGGTGTGGCCGACGTGCAGTCGGACGCCGAGTTCAAGCTGAACCTGCCGCGTTCGGACGCCGCGGCCGAGATGAGCGCCGAGATCGCCGACATGGCGCAGAGCCAGGCCAACCCCACCACCGCCTCGCGCTACGTGTGGCAGTGGAACATGCGCGCCATCGGCGCCAACAAGGCGTGGGCCGCGGGCAAGCTGGGCTCGTCCAGCGTGACGGTGGCGATCCTGGACACCGGCATCGACTACGACGCGCCGGACCTCAACGGCCTGGTGGACCTGTCGCGCTCCCGGTCGTTCGTGGCGCGTGACAACACCATCACCTCCACGTACTTCCCCAGCCGCAACCAGATCTCCGATTACAACGGGCACGGCACCAACGTCGCCACGCAGGTCAGCAGCAAGGCGATCGCCCTCGCCGGCGTGACCTCCAGGACCACGCTGATCGGCGTCAAGGTACTGGGCGGCAACGGCAGCGGCTCGCTGGGCGGGATCATCTCCGGCATCACCTGGGCGGCCGACCAGGGCGCGCACGTGGCCAACATGAGCCTCGGCGGCGGCTTCACCAAGGCCGGGAACGGCACGTACGTGTCGCTGATCCAGCGCACGATGAACTACGCGAAGCAGAAGGGAATGCTGGTGGTGGTCGCCGCGGGCAACGACGCCGCGGACATGGACCACGACGGCAACATGTTCAACACCTACTGCGGCACCGTGCACGTGGTCTGCGTGTCGGCCACGGGGCCGTCCTCGGCCACCGCGAGCCCGGACGAGGTGTCCAACTTCACCAACTTCGGCCGCTCGGCGATCAGCGTGGCCGGCCCCGGCGGCAACTACCGTCCTGACTTCGCGGCTTCGGCGTGGCCGTGGGGCAACGACATCGCCTCCTGGGTGTGGTCGTACTGCAGCAAGACGAAGCTGGTGCTCAACAAGGATACGGGCGCGGTCCTCGGGTACGCCGGGTGCCAGGGCGGCAACCGCCTCACGGGCCAGGTCGGAACCAGCCAGGCTGCTCCGCACGTGGCGGGTCTCGCGGCCCTCCTGATGGCCGAGCACGGCACGGGCAACGCGGTGCAGATCAAGCAGATGATCATGAAGTCCTCGGCTGACCTGGGCCAGACCGGCACGGACCCGTACTACGGCAGCGGCCGGATCGACGTGGGCGCGGCGCTCGGGCTGTAAGCCGAACGCGACACCAGGCTGACAAAGAGGCACGGAGAAC
>DASVSA010000203.1:0-20619 GCA_036388335.1 Longimicrobium sp.
AGCGTCCGCGCACGGCCCGCTTCACGGTGGCGTACCTCCCCAAGACGGTGACCCCGGCGGACCGGCAGGCGGCGCTCGCGCGCGCCCAGCAGATCCGGCAGGAACTGGCGGGCGGCGCCGACTTCGCCGAGGTGGCGCGCCGCGAGAGCAAGGACCCGGGGAGCGCCCAGACGGGCGGCGACCTGGGCACCTTTGGCCGCGGGCAGATGGTGGGCGCGTTCGACTCGGTGGCGTTCTCGCTCCCGGTCAACGAGATCTCGCAGCCGGTGGAGACGCAGTTCGGCCTCCACATCATCCAGGTGCAGGAGCGCACGGGTGACCAGGTGAAGGCGCGCCACATCCTGCTCCCCATCGGCAAGTCCGAGGAGGAGCTGGCCAAGCTGGACGCCCGCGCCGACTCGCTCTCCGACCTGTCGCAGCGCAGCGGGGTGGACCTGGGGGCGCGCGCCGTGGGCGCCACGGTCCGCCGCGGCATCACCGTGACCGACAACCTGCCGGCCATCCCCGGCGTGGGCCCGGCGCTCGACGCGCTCGACTGGGCGGCCAGCGTCAGCGACTCGGTGGCGGCCAAGCCCATCAGCGACATCTTCGAGAACGACAACGCCGTGTTCCTGGTGCAGCTGGAGAGCTTCGCGCCCAAGGGGCGGATGACGCTGGCCGAGGCCACCCCGGAGATCCGCCGCGACCTTGTGCTGCAGAAGAAGCGCGCGCAGGCCAAGGCGGCGGGGCTCAAGATGGTGCAGGAGGTCCGCGCCGGCCGCACGCTTCAGCAGGTGGCGGCGGCGCGCGGGCTGACGGTGGGCACGGCGGGCCCCTTCACCCGCGTGGAGCCCAACCCGGTGCTCGGGCAGGCCAACGCCGCCATCGGCGCCGCGTTCGGCACCCCGGTGGGCCAGGTGAGCAACGTGGTGGAGACCACCACCGGCCTCTTCATCGTTCGCCCCACGCAGCGCGTCCCCGCGGACCGCAAGACGTGGGAGGCGCAGAAGGAGCAGCAGCGCGCCAGCGTCGGCTACCAGATGCAGCAGGGGATGGTGCAGCGCTGGCTGGAGAGCGCCCGCCGCGACGCCAAGATCGTGGACAACCGGCAGAAGCTCGGCGCGGCGTAAGACAGAAGGCTCACACAGAGGCACAGAGGCACGGAGATGAAGTCGTCTCTGTGCCTCTGTGTCTTTTCCGTCGTGCCGGCCCCGAAGCCTGGCGACTGAAGTCGCGGCAACAACTGCACGAAGTCCCCCTGCGGGGACTACACGGTTCCGGCTGGAGCTGAGGGAACCAGTCCGCGAAGGCGGACTTTGCGCTGTTGTTGCAGCGACTTCAGTCGCCCGCAACGGCAGGGCCCACAAGACACAGAGGCACGGATGAGGTCATCTCCGTGCCTCTGTGGTAAGGTCCCTCAGGTCGTCGCGACTTCCGCGTGGAGGGACCAGTGGCAGTTGGAGCACTGGACGACGTGGGGGGTGCGCATGCGTCCGAGTTCGGTGAAGTCCTGCTCGGTGCCGCAGTGGGGGCAGGGGCCGTGGAGCCAGAGGAGCGTGCGGCGCTCGGCGAGACGAGCCCAGGCGCGAAACGCGCCCATCCCCAGCACCAGCAGCACCCACGGGAGATGCGGGGGGATGAAGAAGACGGCGGGGGCCAGGAGCCACCACGCCAGTTCCTTCAGAGCGCTCATCCTGCGCCAGTGGCCGCTCCGGTCGATCACGCGGGCGCGCGCAGGGGTCGTCTTGCCGGCGAGCGAGAGGCGCGCCGCTATTTCGGGGAGGCTCAACGTGACTGCGCCACGAGGATGGTAGCGGTGCCCACGCCGATGGCGTCCCAGGCCAGGTCCAGCATGGAGGCGGTGCTCCCCTCGGCGGTGGTGTCGCCCGCGGCGGCCCTGGCGCGGGAGACGCGCAGGTCGCGGAGCTCCTTGGCCACGCCGATCGCCAGCCCCGTCGAGGCGCCCACCGTGAGCGCGGGGCCGCGGCCCATGCCCGTGGCGCGGGCGCCGCTGGCCGCGAGGCTGGTGAAGGCGAAGGAGACGGCGAAGTGCTTGAGCTTGTCTTCGGCGAAGAAGCGGTCGGCGGGGCGCCCCGACCCCGTGCCGAAGGAGAGGCACAGGCACAGCATCAGCTCGTTCACGGTTGCTCCTCGGTTGCCCATGCGCGGGCGGCGGTCACGGCCCGCCGCCACCCGCGCTGCCAGTCCCCGCGCGCGGCGTCGCCCGCCGCGGGGGTGAAGACCGTCTCGTCCGGGCGCGCCGCGTCGAACTCCTCCGGCGTGCTCCACACTCCCGTCGCCAGCCCGGCCAGCCCCGCCGCCCCCCGAGCCGTCACCTCCACCACCGTGGGGCGCCGCACGGGCACGCCGAGCACGTCCGCCTGGAACTGCATGAGCCAGTCGTTGGATGTCGCGCCGCCGTCCACCCGCAGCTCGGGGAGGGTGACGCCCGCGTCGGCCTGCATCGCCTCCACCACGTCGGCGGTGGAATACGCCATGGCCTCCAGCGCGGCGCGGGCCAGGTGCGCCCGCGTGCTCCCGCGCGTGAGCCCGAAAAGCGTGCCGCGCGCCTGCGGCTCCCAGTGCGGCGCGCCCAGCCCCGTGAAGGCGGGGACGAAGTAGACGCCGTCGTTGGAGTCCAGCGAGCGCGCCAGGGCGTCCGTCTCCTCCGCCTGCTCCACGATCCCCAGCCCGTCGCGCAGCCACTGCACGGCGGCGCCCGCGATGAAGATGGAGCCCTCCAGCGCAAAGGCGCGCTCCCCTCGCGGCCCGCAGGCGGCGGTGGTGAGCATCCCGTGGCGCGATGCGACGCGTTCCGTGCCCGTGTGCACCAGCAGGAAGGCGCCCGTCCCGTACGTGTTCTTCCCCGCCCCGGGCGTCCAGCACCCGTGTCCGTACAGCGCCGCCTGCTGGTCGCCCGCGATCCCCGCCACGGGGACTTCGGCGCCGAGCGCGTCGCCGGAGGTGGCACCGTACACCTCGCTGGAGGCGCGCACTTCTGGAAGCACCGCCGCGGGGACGCCGAACAGGCCGAGCATCGCCGGGTCCCACGCGCCCGCGTCCAGCCCGTACAGCAGCGTGCGCGACGCGTTGGTGGGGTCGGTCAGGTGCTCGCGCCCGCCGGTGAGCTTCCACACGAGCCAGCTGTCGATGGTCCCCGCCGCCAGCTCGCCCGCTTCGGCGCGGCGGCGGGCGCCGGGCACGTTGTCCAGCAGCCACGCCAGCTTGGTGCCGCTGAAGTAGGGGTCGATGACCAGCCCCGTGCGGGCGCGGACTTCATCCTCGTGCCCGGCGGCCTTGAGCGCGCGGCACACGTCGGCGGTGCGGCCGTCCTGCCACACGAGGGCGCGGTGGAGCGGGCGGCCCGTGGCGCGCTCCCACAGCACCACCGTCTCCCGCTGGTTGGTGATGCCGATGCCGGCCAGCCCCTCCATAGCGATCCCCGCGTCCGCCACCGCGGCCGTGGCCACGCGGCGCGTCGTCTCCCAGATCTCCTCCGCGTCGTGCTCCACCCACCCCGGCCGCGGAAAGTGCTGGCCGAACTCGCTGTACGCCCTTCCCCTCACCCGCCCTTCCACGTCGATCACCAGGCACGTGACGCCGGTGGTTCCTTCGTCGATCGCCAGAATCATGCGGACGCCGGGGTGGGATGTGATACTCCGTGTCTCTGTGTGAGATGTCGTGCTTTCAGCGCCGCCAATAGTACGGCGAAGCACCGTCGCGCGGGAAGTGGTCGCGGGCGGGATCGATGGGGCGCCAGAGCGGGTCGCGGGGCTCGTCGGCGCGGGGCGGGCGCACGAAGCTCGCCAGGCGCTCCTCGCACGCGCCGGTGGCCGCGCGGGTGCGCTGCGCATCGGCCAGCGTGGTGCGGTTCGCGCCCGTGAGTGTCGTCGCGAGCGCGAGCTGCTGGTCGTCATCCTCCCAGAAGCAGACGGGGCAGATCTCGTGCGACCCTGGCGGCGCGCCGAACACCAGGTGCCCGCAGCAGGGGCAGGGGTAGCGCTCGGAGCCCGCGGCGCCCCGCAGGCACGCGGGCGAGCTCAGCGCCACGCCAGCGGCTCCGCCACGAAGTGAGCTTCCACCGCGCAGTTGCGGCGCAGCCACGGCACCACCTGCCGCTCCATCACGAGCTCCTCCGACGCGACGTGCGACACGCCCAGGAGCGACATCGCGCCCGCCGCGAGATAACGGTCGATCTCCGCCCGGTTCCCCGCGCCGAAGTCGTTGTCGACGTACGAGCGGATCTCGCCGCTGATGTACGCCTCCGCGCCGAGCGCCTCGGCTTCGCGATACGCATCCACCGAGTTGCCGCCACCGGGGACCACGGCGACCCGCTCGATGCGCGCGTGAGCGGGGCCGGCGCGGTCCAGGTACGGGATGCCGAAGACGCGCAGGAGCTCGGCTTCCCACTCCTCGGTGGAGCGCGGCGGGGCCTCGCAGACCACACCCGCAAACCCGTTGCCGTAGGCGAAGAAGTCCGCCTCGAAGGTAAGGCCGAGCGCCTCCATCATCGCCACCGTCGTGCCTGGCGCGCTACGGGCGGTGTCCATCGGCGCGTGGCAGGCGTAGAGGGACAGCTCCCGCTCCGTCAGCAGGTCCAGAGTCGCGGGCGCGATGGGGACGAAGCCCGCGCCCAACGCGCCACGCGGATCGCCGGAGCGCAGGTCGATGGGGTGATGGCAGAAGAGGAGATCGCCGGGCGAGGCCGCATCCAGGAACGCGCTCAGCACGTCATCCGATGGGAACGCGGCGCAGAACACGGTGCCGACACGGTCGCCACCGCGCAGCACCAGCCCGTTGAAGCGCATGACGAAGCCGGGCTCGAAACGGCTCCGCCAGTGGAAGCCGATGGCGTCGTACACCATCGGCACGAAGCGCGAGAACCCCGGATCCCGGTCCAGCGTATCGATCGCGAAGAGCGCGTCGAGGCGGGCCGCCAGCGCGTCGAGGCGCTCCATCAGTCCGCGCGGCGCAGCTCTCCGAAGGCGTAGCGCCACCCGAAGCGCTCGAACAGCGCCAGCATGTGGACGACGGGGAGACCCATCACCGCGAAGTAGTCGCCGTCGATCCCCTCCACGAGCGCCGAGCCGAAGCCCTGGATGCCATAGGCGCCCGCCTTGTCCATGGGCTCGCCGGTGGCCACGTACTCCTCGCACGCGCGCCGGTCGAGCGCGCGGAAGCGGACGCGCACGCGCTCCAGCCCGCTCTCCACCCGCCCGCGGTGAACCACGGCGATGCCGGTGCACACCTCGTGCTCCCGGCCGGCGAGGCGCGTGAGCATCTCCACCGCCTGCTCGGGGCTGCGCGGCTTGCCCAGCACGTCGCCATCCACCACCACGATGGTGTCCGAGCCCACCACCAGCGCGTCGGGGTGCGACCCGGCGATGGCCAGGGCCTTGTCGCGCGCCAGGCGCTCGGCGTGCTCGGGCGGCGTCTCGCCCGCCAGGTAGGCCTCGTCCAGGTCGGCCGGGATGGTGTCGAAGGCCAGCCCCAGCCGCCCGATCAGCTCGGCGCGGCGGGGGGACTGGGAGGCGAGGACGATGCGGGGATCGCTCATCAGCGTTCGAGAACCAGAGTCACGGGGCCGTCGTTGACGAGCTCGACCTCCATCATCGCGCCGAACTCGCCGGTCCGCACCGGGCGGCCGGTTGCGCGCAGGAGATGGAGGAAGCGCTCATAAAGGGGGATCGCCACTTCGGCGCGCGCGGCCTCCACGAAGGATGGCCGGCGCCCTTTGCGCGCGTCGCCATACAGCGTGAACTGCGACACCACCAGCAGCGCTCCGTCCGCCTCGGCGACCGAGAGGTTCATCTTCCCCTCGGCGTCGGGAAAGATGCGCAGTCCCATCACCTTGTCCGCCATCCACGCGAGCGCCTCCTCCCCATCCCCCTCGGTGAACCCGGCCAGCAGGAGGAGCCCGCGCCCGATCTCGCCCGTGGTGCGCCCCTCCACGGTCACGCGTGCGCGGGAGACGCGCTGCAGTACGATCCGCATAAAAGATGGACTCACACAGAGACGCGGAGGCACGGAGAAAAACCTGTCTCTGTGCCTCCGTGTCTCTGTGTGAGCCCCTTCGTCACCGGGCGCGCGCGGCGTCCTTCCCCTGCTCGTTGAGCACGTCGGCCAGCGCCATGAGCGCGCCCGTGCCCGCTGCGAGCACGATGGCCGTGCCCAGGCCGCTCTGGCGGCGCACGCGGTACGGGAGGCGCGGGGCGCCGTAGTCCGTGTGCATGGCCTTGCGGGTGCGGCTCCTCACCACCTTGGAAGCGGCCGTGCCGATCACCGCCCACAGGATCTTCCGGGAAAGACTCGCCATGACCTCATCCTCCGCGTTGGGTTGGCTGCGCGATCGGGCCGCGTGCTTTGCACGACACGGGCCACTACGCAGTTAGAGGAACGGCTTTTTATCACACAGAGACACAGAGGCACAGAGAAGAAGGAATCCCTGTGCCTCTGTGTCTCTGTGTGAGCCCCGTCTTACTGCTTGCAGGTGCCGTGCGGATCGGGCTTGGGCTTGTCCACCACCAGCCGCGCCTCACGATTGGCGACCGACTCGGCCACGCCTGCGATGAAGCGGCTCACGCTCACCAGCTTGTCGAAGTCGACGTACTGAGCCTCGTCGGTGATCATGTGGTAGTCGGGATGCCCGCCGGTGGTGAAGAAGGTCACCGGGATCCCCCACCGCGCGTAGTTGTAGTGGTCGCTGCGGCAGTAGATGTTCGCCGGGTGCGCGTCGGCGTCCATCGAGTAGTCGAAGGTGAAGCCGTGGTTCCCCGTGCGGTTCACCTCTTCCACCAGGTCGCCGAGCTGCGTGGAGAGGCGGCGCGACCCCACGAGCTGCAGGTACCCCGCGCCGCCCCTGTCGATGTCGCCGGCCCGGCCGCGGCCGATCATGTCTATGTTGAGCTGCGCCACGATGGAGTCGCGCGGCACGGTGGCGTGCGAGGTGAAGTACTCGGAGCCGAACAGCCCCTTCTCCTCGGCCGTGTGCCACACGAAGAGCACCGAGCGGCGCGGCGGGCGGGCCGCCATCGCCTGCGCGATCTCCAGCACGCCCACGGTGCCCGATGCGTCGTCGTCCGCGCCGTTGAACACGCTGTCCCGGCGCGCGGGACGCGAGCGGCGCAGCGAGTCGATCCCCGCGCGGAGCTGCGTGAGCTGCGCCGGGGTGAGCTCCGGGGCCTCGTCCTCGGCCCCGCCGCGGCGGAAGAGGCGGTTGAAGACGAGGATCGAGTCGTGGTCCAGCGCCTGGGGAGCGATCCCCACGTGGTCGTTGTGGGCGCCGACGGCCACGTACTGGCTGCGCAGCCGGGCGTCGGTGCCCGGGAGCACCGCCACCACGTTGCGCGCGGGGAAGTCCGTGGGCCGCTCCGCCGCGCGGAAGCTGCCCGTAACGGTGCGCCCGCTGGCCGCCGCCGCGCCGGGCTGCAGAGAGGCCAGGGGCGCGCCCAGGAGCTGCTCGGCTGCCGTGGAGGTCACCAGCATCACCGGCGGCGGGCCGGCCGCCGGGGGATCGGAGCGCAGCACCAGCTGCTCCTCGCGCAGGAAGGCCACGAGCGGGGGCGGCGACGCCTCCAGCACGGCGATGGCGATGCCGGTGGCGCCCGCGTACCGCTCCATCGGGCCCTGCATCCACACCCGGAAGTCCGGCCGCCCGTTGGGGGCCATGGGCGGCGAGAAGACCACGAACTTGCCCCGCGCCTGCTCGGCCTTGATGGCCGAGGCGTCGCCCCAGCGCCCGCCGTACACCACGGGCGTCGCCTGCGCCGTCATGGAGCTGGCGACATTGAAGAAGCCCTCCACGCGGGGGAGCGGCGCGAAGTCGGTCCACAGCTTCAGCGCGTTGCCGCCCTGTGGGGTGAGGGTGGACTGCGCGTCCACGCTGCGCCGCACCAGGGGGATGGTCTGGAAGAAGGTGCCGTTGTCGCCCGCGGGGCGCAGGCCGATGCGGCGCGCCTCGGCGGCGATGTAGTCCGTCCCCATCACGTTGCCCCGCGTGCCCGCGTCGCGGCCCATCATCGAGTCGTCAGCCAGCACGTACAGCCGGCTCATGGCGTCCTGGCGGGTAATGGCCGCGGCCGTCGGACGCGCGGTGTGGCGGGCCGGGCCCTCGGCCGCACGGGGCGCCTGCGCCAGCACGGGCGACGCCACGGCCAGCGCCAGGGCGGCGCCGGCCGCTCCGAATCTACTTATCACGCGGTTGCTCCTGGAGGGGGGGGTGGGACTACGTGCCGGGAAAGAAGTGCCTAGTGCCTAGTGCCTGGTGCCTAGTGAACTGCTGTTCGGCACTTGGCACTTGGCACTTGGCACTTCAGCGAAGTCCAGCCGGGTGGGCGGACCCGTGAATCACCGTGCGCCGCCTACCGCAGACGGCACGCGGGCGAGCGCGTCGCGCTGGGTGCGGGCGCCGCGCAGCACGCGGAGAGCCGCCTGGAGCTGCGCGTCGCGGGGAACGGTGAGGAGGAACGACGCTTCCTCGCCCAGCGCCAGCGAGGTCACGCGGTCGGCGATCAGCCGGTCGATCAGGGGGAGCCCGGCCGTCCACACGGCGCGGTCTACAGGGACGCCGCGGGCGGCGAGGCGCGCGAAGAGCGCCTCGCGCCACTCGGGCGCCACCGCGAAGCCGGGACGCGCGGTGCGGCCCCACACCAGCGCCAGCTCGGTGAGGGCCTCGTTCACCACCGCCGCGCGCGCCGAGAGCGCCTGCACCAGCGCCCGCTCGCCGCCCGCCAGCGTGTCCGGCCTCACCACCAGGTCCGGCGTGATCCCGCCGCCGCCGCGCACTACGCGGCCCGCGTCGGAGCGGAATTCGGGCAGGCGCGCCAGCGCGGAATCAGACGGAGCGGCGGTGTCGGGAAGGAGGCGGCCGTTCTCGGACACGCGGCGGTCGCGCTGGATGGAGCGGCCGCTGGGCGTGTACCACTTGGCGGTGGTCAGCTTCATGGCGTACCCGTTCGGCAGGGGGAAGAGCTCCTGTACCAGCCCCTTGCCGAACGACGGGGTGCCGATCACCACCGCGCGGTCGTGGTCCTGCAGCGCGCCCGCCACGATCTCCGACGCCGAGGCAGAGCCGCCGTCGGTGAGCACCACGATGGGCTCGCCGGTGGCCAGCGGGCCGCCCTCGGAGCGGTACACCTCGGGCGAGCGGTCGCGGTAGCGCACCTGCAGGATCTCCTGCCCGCGCGCCAGGAACAGGTTGCCGATGCGGATCGACTGCTCAAGGCTCCCGCCCCCGTTGCCGCGCAGGTCCAGGATCAGCGACTTCGCCCCCTTGGCCCGCAGCGCGTCCACGGCCCGCGCCACCTCCTCGCCCGACGCCTCGCTGAAGCGGTCCAGCGGCAGGTACCCCACGTCGCCCTGCAGCACGGTGTTGTAGGGCACCACGGGGATGTGGACGATGGCGCGGCTCACCTGGCGGTCCACGGGCGCCTCGCCCGGGCGCACGAAGGTCACGCGCACCGGCGTCCCCGGGGGGCCCAGCACGCGCGAGGTCACGCTGTCCAGCGGCAGGCCGATCACGCGCCGGCCCTCCACGGCGATCACGCGGTCGCCTACGCGCACCCCCGCGCGCTCGGCCGGGTTGCCCGGGTACACGCGGGTGATGACCGTGGTGTCGCGCACGCGCTCCAGCAGCATCCCCAGCCCGCCGTACCCGTTCCTCAGCCCCTCGCGCTGGAAGGCCGCCAGCTCCTTGGGCGTGTAGAGCTCCGCGTACGGGTCGCCGATGCCGTGGAGCAGCCCGCGCGCGGCCTTCTCGTACAGCGAGTCTTCGGACACGGTGTCCACGCCACGGGACGCGATGCGGGTGAACACCTCGTAGAAGAGGCGCTCGCCGTCGTTGGCCTGGCGCTGCAGCATGAAGCCGCCGGCCAGCACAGGCAGCACCATGGCCGCCACGGCACTCCGCAGCAGGGTGCGGCGCGCGGCGCGGCGGGGATCGGGGTGGCGTCGGGGCTCGAGGGCCATGTGTGCTCGGCGAGGCGGGGGGCGATCTGAATCCGGAGACTCGCCTACAAATCGCGAGCCAGTCAAATTTTTAGCACGTACATGCGGAAAGCAAGGCCGGGGGGTGAAGATCGTGTTAGAGAGGGTTAGCGGCCGGCACGGGGTCCGGGAGAAATGGTGCATATCACCGATTGAAGCCTGGCGAGTGAACTCGCGGCAACAACTGCACGAAGTCCCCCTGCGGGCCCCTGCGGGGACTGTACGGCTCCGGCTCAACCTCAGCGTCAGTCCGCGAAGGCGGACTTCGTGCCGTCGTTGCAGCGAGTTCACTCGCCCGCAACAGCTCACTTCACTCGGACTCGGTATCAGCCCCCGCGCGAGGTGCGGCCGTGTCCGTTTGTGGGACGCCGTTTCCCACTCCCGGACGGCGGCGGGTGGGGCGTGCGGAGCCAAGTGCTTGCGGCGAAGCGTGATGCGGCGCCCCGCCCGCGGGAACGGATCTGGCGCCTAACGGCCTCACGCCTCTTCCGCCGAACCGCACCCCGGGCACGGCGCGGAGATCGGCGCCAACGCGTTTGGGGACGCCGCCGCAGAGCCGCTCGCGCCGTCCACCCTCAACGGAGCACGCAATGAAAAGGACGGACGGGACCCGCACGCGCCTCATCTCGGGCTTTGGCGGCCTGGGGCTCGACTTCAAGCTCGGCGGCCGAATGCTGGTGAAGTACCCCGGGCTCACCCTGGTGGGCGGGCTGGCCATGGCGTTCGCCATCTGGGCCGGCTCCATCGCCTTCGTGATGGTGGGGCAGTTCCTCCACCCGACGCTGCCGCTTCCCGGCGGCGAGCGCGTGGTGAGGATCCACACGTGGGACGCCTCGGCCAACGAGCTGGAGAAGCGCACGCTCAGCGACTTCCTGGCCTGGCGCGGCGGGCTGCGCTCGGTGACCGACCTGGGTGCCTCCCGCGACGTCTCGCTCAACCTCATGGTCGGGCGCAACGTGGGCCCGCCCGTGAGCGCCGCCGAAGTCACGGCGTCGGCGTTCCGCATCGCCCCCGAGCCGCCGCTGCTGGGACGCACCCTGGTGCCGGCGGACGAGCGGCCGGGCGCGCCGCCGGTGGTGGTGATCGGCCACGACGTCTGGCAGAAGCGATTCGCGGGGGACCCGGGCGTGGTGGGGCGCACCGTGCAGCTGGGCGGCGCGTACGCCACCGTGGTGGGCGTGATGCCGGAGGGCTTCGGCTTCCCCGTGGCGCACGAGATGTGGACGCCGCTCCAGCCCGACGCCCTGGTGCCCGCGCCGCGAGAAGGGCCGGACGTGGCCGTGTTCGGCCGCCTGGCGCCGGGCGCCACGTTCGAGGGGGCACAGGCGGAGCTGGCGGCCTTCGGGCGCCGCGCCGCCGCCGCCACCCCACAGACGCACCGGCACCTGCAGCCGCACGTCACGCCGTACACCAGCGCCTTCCCCGGAAACGAGCTGCCGGCCCTCTTCTCGGTCAATCTGGTCGCGGTGACGCTGCTGGTCCTGATCTGCTCCAACGTGGCGCTGCTCCTGTTCGCGCGCGCGGCCTCGCGCGAGGGGGAGCTGGTGGTGCGCAGCGCGCTGGGCGCCAGCCGCGGCCGCATCGTGGCGCAGCTCTTCACCGAGGCGCTGGTGCTGGGCGCCGTGGCGGCCGTGGTGGGGCTGGCCGCCGCGCAGTTCGCGCTGCGCCACTGGGGCGTCGAGTTCCTGGAGCTCAACCTAGGGCCGCTCCCCTTCTGGTTCGACGTGGGCCTGTCGCCCAGGGCCGTCCTCTACGCGGGCGGGCTCACGCTGCTGGGCGCCGCCATCGCCGGCGTGGTGCCCGCACGCAAGATCACCCGCGGCCTGGGGGCGAGCCTCAAGGCGGGGACGGCCGGCGGCGGCGGGATGCGCTTCGGCGGCGTGTGGACGGCGGTGATCGTGACGCAGGTGGCGTTCACCGTGGCCTTTCCCATCTCGCTCTTCTTCCAGCAGCAGGAGGCGTGGCGGGTAAGCTCGTACGACGTGGGGTTCGCCACCGGGGAGTACCTGGCGATGCAGCTGAACACGGACGCCGCGGACTCGGCCGCGCACACCGCGCGCCTGGCCCCCGCGCTGGAGCGGCTGCGCCAGCGCGTAGCCGCGGAGCCCGGCGTGCGGGGGGTCACCTTCGCGAACCGTCTCCCCCGCGACTCCTACAGCCAGAGCCTGATCGAGCTGGACGCCCCCGCCGGTACCCCGACCGAGCGGGCGGTGGTGAGCACCGCCTCCATCCACCCGTCGTACTTCGACGTGCTCGAGTCGCCGGCCCTGGCGGGGCGTGCCTTCACCTCCGCCGACCTCGGCGCCAACGCGCGCGTGGTGATCGTGGACCAGGGCTTCGTCGACCTCCACCTGCAGGGGCGCAGCCCCATCGGCCGGCAGGTGCGCTTCCTGAAGCGCGGCCAACAGAGCGCCGGTCCCGCGGAGCCCTGGTACGAGATCGTCGGCGTGGTGAAGGAGCTGGGGATGGGCCATGCGCTGCAGGACGAACGCGTGGCGGGGATGTACCTGCCGGTGGTCCCGGGAAGCACCGGGGCGATCAACATGATCGTCCACGTGCCGGGCGACCCGCTGTCACTCACTCCGCGCCTCCGCGAGATCGCCGCGGCGGTGGACCCGACGCTGCGCATCTCGCAGGTACAGCGGCTGGACCAGGTCAACAATCCGATCCTGTGGGTGCTCGGCATGTGGATGAGGATGACGCTCGGGCTGACCGCGGTCGCCGTTCTCCTCTCGCTGGCCGGCATCTACGCCGTGCTGTCGTTCACGGTCGCGCGCCGCACGCGCGAGATCGGCGTGCGCGTAGCGCTGGGAGCGCCCCGGTCCCGCGTCATCGCCGCCATCTTCCGGCGGCCGATCAGGCAGGTGGGTGCCGGCATCGTGGTCGGCTACCTCCTCGCCACCCTCGCCGCGGTCGTCGCCACGGGCCACAAGCCCGACACCGCGCTCAAACTGGATCCCGGGGTGCTCTCGCCGGGGCAGTACGCGCTGCTCGCGGCCTACGCGGTGTTCATGCTGGGGGTGTGCATGCTCGCCTGCGTGGTCCCCACGCGCCGCGCACTGAGCGTGCAGCCCAGCCAGGCGCTGCGCGTGGAGTAGGGCTCACACAGAGACACGGAGGCACGGAGATGACTTCATCTCTGTGCCTCCGTGTCTCTGTGTGAGCCCCGTAGTCTCAGTCCTGCGCCTGCGTCAGGAAGTTGCCCAGGATGCGGTTGGTCGCGTTGAGCACCGCCAGCGCGGCGGAACGGTGGAGGTTCTCCGTCGCCAGCGCGGCGCCGATCAGGGTGCCGCCCGCCGGGGCACCGCGCAGCACCGCCACCACCACGTCCGCGTCAAAGGTGCGGAAGCCCTTGATCCCCACCAGCTCGAAGCGTACCTGGTCGCCCAGGATGCCGTGGAGCGCGCGCAGCGTGGCCAGCGCGGCCAGGCGCAGCTCCAGCGCGGCCCCGCCCTCGCCCTCCATCTGCTCCCGATACGACTGCCCCGCCCATTCCAGCTCCACCTCGGCCAGCGCGCGGCCGGGCCGCGGCATGGAGACGCGGGCGGCGACGAAGCGCACGCGCCGCCGCGGCTCGCTCTGCGGGACGTAGGCGAGCTGCAGGTTGTCGGCGTCGGCCGGGAAGCCGTGGCGCGCCAGGATGCTGCGGGCCAGCGCCTCGGTGGGCACCGCCTCCGCGCGCTCGCAGATCAGGTACACCCGGGGGGAAGCACCGTCGTCGATCACCGCGCGACGGACGCCGCCCACGGACTCCAGCTCGGCGCGTAGCTGCTCGCGCGCGGCCGCGTCCAGCATTGTGGCGGGCATGGGCAGGGAACAGATGGGGATTTGGGGGTGAGTGCGGAACGTAGCAGCGCTTCGTATCACCTGTCAAGTGTCACAAAGGCACAGAGAGAACGCTCCTCTCCGTGCCTCTGTGACTGTGTGTGAGCCCGCCGTTGGCTGGTTAGAAGCGCAGCAGCGCCCCCGCTCCCTTGAGCTCCTGCACCTCGTTGGCGGCGGCGAAGGCGATCTGCACCCCCTGCCCCTCCGCCATCCTCACCATCTCCTCCACCACGTCCACCCCTTCCAGCGCCGACGAGCCGTCGTACGGGCACGCCTTCAGCTCGCGGGCGAAGACGAAGCCGCACTGCGAGCAGCGCACCCCGTCCTGCCGGTGGTCGGAGGCGAGGACGAGCGTATCCACCTTCCCCTCCTGCAGCGCCGTGAGCGTCCCCTGGAAACCGGCGGTGGCCAGGTAGTCGTGGGCCACGCGGTCCTTGAGCTGCTCCACCACCTCGCGGTTGTGGCGGTCCAGGTCGGCGCGCAGCAGCGGCTCAAGCTTCTCCATCACGCCCGCGGCGGGCTCGTCCACCCACATGTTGCCGGTGTGCACCACCTTCTGCAGCAGCGAGTCGGGGAGGAAGTCGCGGAACTTGGCCGTGTTCTCCTCCGTGCCCAGCAGCACCAGGTCCTGCGGCTGGTAGCGGTCCACGAACTCCTCCACCTCGGCGGCGAAGTCCTTGAAGAAGTGCCGCATCTCCTCCGCCTTGCGGCGCTGCATGCGCGACTGCGAGTAGCCGCCGGCCTTGACGTGGCTGTTGGTGGGGAGCGGGTCGCCGTGGACCTCGATCTCGTCCAGCAGCGAGCCCAGGTACACGCTCAGGATGCGCACGTGCTCGCGGTCCAGCAGGATGACGCCGTAGTGGTGGTAGCTCTCCAGCACCTGCGCCAGGGGGCCCACCAGGGGGCGGTCCGCCACCACCAGCCGGTTCTGCACGGGCACCGGGAACTGCATGGCCTCGAAGTAGTCGCCGCCGATCTCGGCGTAGATCACCACGCCGCGGTTGCTCTGGTCGAAGTCGTCGGCGAGCCAGGCGCGGATGCGGGTGGCGAGCTCGTCCACCGCGGGACCCTCGCGCGACATCAGCTCCGGCTCGATCTCCTCCAGCTGCGCGCGCTTCTGGCTGAGGAACACGTCCCAGAGACGCTTGTTGTTCTGGTTGACGGACATGTCAAGGAAGAGGGAGAGCACCGGGCGCCCACTCGACTCGCGGGAGATCAGCCGCTCGAGGTCTTGCTTGGTAATCATACCGTCCTGTGTTGTAGGGGGCGGATTCGGCCGCAGGTCCGCCTGCGCGGCGAGCGTGCGGGCGGTTGCAAAACGGGAGCCACCAGCGGGTTGACGCGCCCGCTACCTTTGGGGACGCCTCGTGTGGAAGAGGCGCCATCATGCATTGGAGGGAACGAGGGATGACCGAGCTGGACTATCCGGCGATCTGGAACGGGGCTTTCACGTGGGCCGACTACCTGGGAAACGAGGTCGTGAAGCACCGCGACCTGTGGCTCGCCGTGGACTCCCGCGCCGCCGTCCCGGCGTGGGCCCTTGAGGAAGCCGCCCGCGCGGGCGACGGCTGGAAGCTGCTGGTGATATCGGAAGACTGGTGTGGCGACGCCTCCAACACCGTCCCCGTGATGGCGAAGCTGGCCGAGGCCGCGCCCGGCATCGAGATGCGCGTGGTGAAGCGCGACGAGAACGACGAGCTCATGGACGCCTACCTCACCAATGGCTCGCGCTCCATCCCCCTGGCCATCGTGCTGGACCCGGGCTTCCGCCCCGCCGGCCGCTGGGGCCCCCGCCCCTCCGAGCTGCAGGAGTTCGTGCTGCGCGAGAAGAAGGCCGCCCTGCGCCCCCTGGACGACATCTACCGCGACGTGCGCCGCTGGTACGCCCGCGACCGTGGCGAGAGCACCCTCCGCGAGATCCTTGCGGTGATGGGCTCACACAGAGACACAGAGGCACAGAGATGAAGTCATCTCTGTGCCTCTGTGTCTCTGTGTGAGCCGCTTTTTTACTCGGCCAGATCCGCGGTGAGCCGCGCCAGCTCCGGCGCCAGGCCAAGCGCGCGGTAGATCTCGCCCGCCGCCTCCAGGTACGCGCGCGCCTCGGTGGGACGGGCGCAGCGGGCGTGGAGAAGGCCGTAGTCGTGGAGGATCGTCGCCTCCGTCTTGCGCGGCAGGGCGCGCTCGCGGCACACGCGCAGGGCCTGCTCGTAGAAGACGAAGCCCTCCTCGTCGCGCTGGGCGCGCGCTACCGAGCCCAGCAGCAGGTACACGTCCACCAGGTCGGCGACGAAGCGGTTGAGGATGGCGATCTCCTCGGCGCGGCGGGCCTCGTCCTGCGCTTCCAGCAGGCGGCCCTGCGGCACCAGCGTGTTGCCCAGGTTCACCCGCAGCGTCATCTCCCACTCGGCCTCCGGCTGGCGCTCCAGCGCGTCGCGGAAGACGCCCTCCGCGCCCGCGGCATCGCCGCCCTCCAGCAGCAGCAGGCCGCGGTTGTTGAGCCAGAAGAGGAGCGGGTCCTCGGCGCCCGTGGCCTCGATGCACTGGCGGGCGCGCTCCAGCAGGCGCTCGGCCAGGGGGAGCTTCCCCTCCAGCATCGCCAGCACGGACAGGTTGGTGTAGAACGGCCACTCCAGCGCCGGGTCTTCCAGCCGCCGGGCGATCTCCAGCCCGCGCTCGTACCAGGACCGGGCCTCCGGGCGCTCGCCGCGCGCGTCGCACACGTTGCCCAGGCCCTGGCACGCCACGGCCTGCCCCGCCTCGTCCAGCTGCGCCACGCTCAGCTCGTGGCTCTGCCGGTACCACTCCCCCGCCTCGTCCAGCCGCCCCGCCGCCCGCGCCGCCCGCCCCAGCCGCCGCAGTGCAAGGATCTGCGGCCCCTTCTCGCGCAGGTCGCGCGACAGGCCAAGCGCCAGCCGGTAGATCTGCTCCGCCTGCTCCAGCCTGCGCTCCCCCTCCTCCACCTCGCCCGCCCGCACCAGCGCGTTGGCGGCGCCCGCCGCGTCGCCCTCTCCCTGCAGCCTCACGGCCTCGATCACGAGCGCGAAGAGGCGCTGCATCCGCTCCTGCGCGCGGGTGAGGATGGCGGGCACCAGCCCCTCCAGCCGGTCCGCGTCCAGCACCCGCTTCCCCACGGTGGCGTACGCCCCCGAGCGCGCCCAGAGCTTCTCCCGGTCCGCGTGCGACGCGCCGATCAGCGCGTCGGACAGGGGGAGAAACTCGTCGCTCAGCGGCACGAGCGCGAGCGCTCGCTCCACCAGCAGGTGAGTGGCGTTTCTGGACACGGGGATGGCGGAGGAGAAGGGGCCGGCGGTCAGCCGCCGGCCATGATGTACTTGCCGCCGTACATCGAGAAGTGGGGAGTGGTGCCGGAAAGCACCGTCCCCAGGGCGTTCACGGTGCCGCCCAGCGACTTCCACGCGCCGTTCTCCCAGCGCGCCACCTCGATGGCCCCGCCGGTGAGCACCACGCCGGTGAGCGGGAAGCGCAGCGTGACCGGCGTGTTGAACTGGATGCCGTGCGGCCCGAACTCCGCCACCACCCGCTTCGCCAGCGCCGGGTCCGACGGCAGGTCGATGGTGACGACGGTGTCGGCGGGGAGCGCGCCGGCGGGGATGTCCACCCGGAACCCGTTCAGCTCCACGAACCCGCCCTGGGCCGCGATGATCCGCTTCTCCGCGTGCCGGGTGCCGGTGAGGTCCGGCAGCGAGGCGAAGCGGAGGAGCGACGCGTCGATCGCCCCCGACAGCCCGTGCGCGGCGCCCGCCTGGGGCGCCAGGGGAGCTTCGGAGCAGCCAGCGAGCAGGACCAGCGCAGCGAGGGCTGCGCCGAGAGAGCGGCGGAGGTTCACGGCAGTATCCCTGCGAAGTGGACGAAGTACCCGGCCACCAGGCTCAGCACGTGCCGTGCCCACCGTGCCCGTACTGCTCAACCGGTTGGCACATACGGGTTTGCCCCCGGAACACGCCGCGCGCGGGGTACCCCGGAGCGCACCCGGTTTGCACAAAAAACGGGCAGCTTCACAAATCTGGGGATGCGGAGCCTTCCAGCCCGTACTCGCGCACCTTGCGCGTGAGCGTGTTGCGGTGCACCCCCAGCACCTCCGACGCGCGCCCCATGTGCCCCCCCACGCGCTTCAGCACCTCGCGGATGTGGAGCCGCTCCACCGCGGCCAGATCCAGGTCGGGCGAGTAGCCGGCCAGCGGCGATCCATCGTCGGCCGCGGGAGCGCTGGCCGCGGCGCGCAGCTGGTCCAGGGGGAGGTGGTCGGGGAGCAGGACGGAGCCGTGCGCCATCAGCACCGCGCGCTCCGTCACGTTCCTCAGCTCACGGATGTTGCCGGGCCAGTCGTGCTCGCGGAAGCGCTCGAAGACGGAGCGCGCGATCCCGCGGATGGGGCGCCCGTACTGGACCGCGTGGCGCGCCACGAAGTACTGGGCCAGCAGGTCCAGGTCCGGCCCGCGGTCGCGGAGCCGCGGCAGCTCCAGCGTCACCACGGCCAGACGGAAGTAGAGGTCCTCGCGGAACGTCCCCTCGGCGATGGCCGTGCGCAGGTTGCGGTGGGTGGCGGCCACCACGCGCACGTCCACGGGGATGCGCTCCTCGCCGCCCACGCGCTCGATCTCGCGCTCCTGCACGGCGCGCAGGATCTTGGCCTGCAGCGCCAGCGACATGTCGCCGATCTCGTCCAGCAGCAGGGTGCCGCGCTGCGCCCGCTCCCACCGCCCGATCTTGCGGGCGATGGCCCCCGTGAACGCCCCCTTCTCGTGCCCGAAGAGCTCGCTCTCCAGCAGGTTCTCGGGGATGGCGGCGCAGTTGATGGCCACGAACGGCCCCGCCGAGCGCGTGCTGTTGCGATGGATGGCGCGCGCCACCATCTCCTTGCCCGTACCACTCTCCCCCAGGATGAGCACGGTGGCCGAGCTGGGCGCCACCCGCCCCACCATCCGGAACACCTCCAGCATCGCCGGGCTCCCGCCCACGGTGGCGTCCGCGTCGCCGTCCTCCGCCACCGGCCCCAGCGGCACCACGTCCTCCGCCGCGAACACCTCGCGCAGCAGCGCCGCCAGCTCCCCCGGCTCCGGCGGAGAGACGAGCACCCCCAGCACGCCCAGCCGCGACGCCTCCACCATGAGCTGCATGGTGGGGCGCGCGGCCGTCAGCACCAGCGAGCCGGCATCCACCCCGCTCTCCACCATCCTCGCCACCAGCTCCAGGTCCACGGCGGGGAGGTCGAGCGAGAGCACTACCGCGCTCCACCTCCCCGAGCGCAGCCGGTCCAGCCCCTCCTGCAGCGTGCCGCACGCGTGCACCGACGCGCGCCCTCCCAGCGCCTCGCGCGCCGCGTCGGCCGAAGCGGTGAGTGGATCGACGACCAGGACGGCGGGAGCGGGCATGCACCAAAATACAGCAAAGCCACAGAGGCACAAGGAAGAGCTCTTCCCCGTGCCTCTGTGTGAGCCAATCGGTTTCTTACCGCTTCACGTACCGCGTCGCGGCGTACGCATCCAGGTACCCGCTCCCCACCTCCCACTCCCCGTAGCCGGCCAGCGGGCGGGCGGTGCGGGTGATGGCGGCGTAGGCCTGGGCCGGCGTCAGCGTCCCCCGCGAAGCCTGCTCCATCAGGGCGATGGTGCCGGCCACGTGCGGCGCCGCCATCGAGGTGCCGCTGATGCACATGTAGTAGGGCAGCAGGTCCTGCGGGATCGCGCAGTTGCCCACGTCCGACGGGATCGCCGTCCCGCCCACCACCACGCCCAGCGAGGCGCGGGTGGAGATGATGTACGAGCCAGGCGCCGTGATGTCGGGGTGCACCAGCGTGTGCCCGCGGATACCGCGCGACGAGAAGTCCGCCAGCACCTTCCCCGCGTCCGAGCACGCCGAGCGCGAGTCCGTCGGGTCCGCCGTCGTCGTGTTGCACCCGGCGGCGACCGAGATCACCCACGGGGCCGCGCTGTACGGGTTGAGCGTGTTCTCGCCCGGTCCCTCGTTGCCGGCGGCGAACACCACCGCGATGCCGCGGTCGTACACCTTCTTGGTGGCGACGTTGACGGGGTCGAGCGCGTCGTACTCGCCCGTGCTGCCCCACGAGTTGTTCACCACCTGGATGTTGTACTTCTGGTGGTTCTCCAGGATGTAGTCGAAGCCCGCCAGCGTCCAGAAGACGAAGATCGCGTCGCCCGCGCCGATGCCCACCAGGTTCGCGCCCGGCGCCACGCCGCGGTACCCGCCGCTGGAAGCCGTGCCGTCGCCCGCCGCCGTCCCCGCGACGTGGGTCCCGTGCCCGGAGCTCGTCTCGCTGGTGGCCACGTTCTGCACGAACAGGTCGCCGCCCAGTGCGGGCACGCCGTCGCCAAAGGTCACCAGGTCGCCCGCGTCGGCCAGGAGCTTCACGTTCTGCACGGTGCGCGTGGGATGCTTCACGTCCGGGTTGAGCCCGTCGATGCCGCTGTCCAGGATGGCGATGCCCACGCCCTTCCCCGTGTACCCCGCCGTCTGCGCCACGTCCGCGCGGATGGAGGCGATGTTCTCCGCGTAGTACTTGAGCTGCTTGTTGGCGTACAGCGACTTCACCCCCGGCAGCCCGGAGAGGGAGGCCACCTGCGCCGGCGTCGCCACCGCGAAGATGACGGGGAGGTGCCTGAAGCCGATCACCCCGGCGCCCAGGTTCAGCGCCGCCCGCGACACCGCGTCCGACGAGGTCACCGCCTCGTCGTACGTCACCAGCACCTCCAGCTTGTCGGTGGCCCGCGACGAGTTGAGCAGCGTGGTGAGAACCGGATCGACCTTCACCAGGTTGTTCACGAGCAGGACGCCGCTCCGGGTCTCGGGCGT
>DASVSA010000204.1:0-8164 GCA_036388335.1 Longimicrobium sp.
CCCACGGCGCGCTGGGCGAGCGTGCGCACCTGGGGGAGGAAGAAGTCAGTGGGCCCGTACAGGTCCACCACCGCCTTCACGCGGCGATCCCGCGCGGCCATCAGCAGGGCCACGCCGGCGCCGCGGCTGCGCCCAAGCACCGCCACCCGCTCGCTGTCCGCCTCCGGCACGTGGGCAAGCACGCTGGAAAGGAGCGCCATCGAGTCGTCCACGTCCCTGTCCCACGGGCTCGGCGCCCCCTCCGACCTCCAGGAGCGGAACGGCGTGAGCCTCAGCCGCTCCGAGCGGAAGGAGGGGAGCACCTGCACCCACTCGCGCGCCACGGGGCCTGAATGGAAGAAGTGGAAGCCCGTCGCCCCGCCCTCGCCGCCGTGGGTGATGACGAGCACCGGCAGGCGCCGCCCCTCCGCGCCGTCGGGCACGCGCACGGCGCCGTAGTGCCGCACCCCGCCCACCGTGTGCGACACCACCCGCGTGCGCCCGGACCGCCCATGGCGCCGCTCGTGCTCCACGCGGTAGCCGTGAACCCCGGTGTCGCGCCGCGCCCACTCCGCCTCCACCTCCGCCACCTCCGCCGCCGTCGGTGGCGCGAAGAGCGCGTCCAGCATCGGCCCCGCCTGGGCCGGCTGCATCGCCTGCGCGCATCCCAGAAGGCTCACACAGAGGCACAGAGACACGGGGAAGAGCACTCCTCTGTGCCTCCGTGTCTCTGTTCGGGACCTCTTCATCACGTGCCTGGGCCCTTGCGGTAGGGAACGAGCACGTCCGTGAGCATCGGGAAGTGCTTGACGTTGAGCGTGACCAGCCGCGCGTTCTGCGACTCAGCAGTGGCGGCGATCAGCGCATCCGCCAGCCCGGTGTTGTGGCTCTTGCCGTAGTCGCGCCGGAAGAGACCGCCCCGTTCGGCACACGCGCGGTCCAGGGTCACGATGTCGAACGCGGCGAGGAAAGCGCCGAGCGCGGTGCGCTCCTTCCCCTCGCGCACGCCCGCGAAGAGCTCCGCGACCGTCACGGCCGAGATCAGGAGCGTCTCCGTCGCTCCTTCCAGGTAATCGACGGCGAGCGGCACGCCACGGAGGTAGTCCACCACCACGTCCGTGTCCACGAGCAGGCGTCCAGCCGTCATGCCGCGTCCGAAGCGCGATCCATCTCGCGGCGCAGCGCGGAAAAGTCGGGGAGGTCGTCGCGGTTCTCCCACAGGCCGCGCCCCTGGCGCAGAAGTGAGCGGCGGTCGGTCTCGCGCGACCGCGAGAGGAGCGCATCGACCGCCTCGCGGATCAGCTCGCTCTCGGTGCGGCCAGTGCGGCGAGCCAGCGCCTGCAGGGCACGCTGCTCCTCTTCGGTGAGGTAGATCTGTGTACTTACCACGAGAGGCTCCCGGAGAAGGACGTTGCCTACAGGCTGCTCAGGTGCACTTCCCGGACCGGCTGGGAGGGCTAGTTCCGGTCGCTCGCGCGCTCGCCTTTCTCGGGCTGAAGCGGCAGCGCCTCGTCGGCTGCCGGATAAGGCATGGCAGCAAGAGGCGGGGGTGGTGGTGACAGCAGGCGCTCGGCGAGTGCGTACTCCACGTGGGAGGCGAGCTCGCGGGCGTCGGTGCGGTCGCGGCGGCGGATGCGCAGGGAGACCTCGCCGGTGGCGGCGCGAGGGAAGCCCTCGAGGGCGCGCAGGTCCGCGACGGCGATCTCCAGGCGCGGCCACCAGGCCAGGCCGGCCACGCGCACGGAGCGCAGCGAGCGGAGCGGGATCACGTGCTCGCGCACCTCGGACTCGGTGGTGCCCTCCTCCATCCGCCCGCCCCGATAGCGCCAGAACTGCTCGATGACGCGGTACTGCACGCGCAGCTCATCGTCATCCAGCGTCACCACGCCCACCACCTGCGTCTTGACGACGTGCGACTCCGAGCCCGACACGAGCTGGTTCTGTTCCGGCGCCAGGGTGAAGGGGACGGAGGCCACGGGTCAGCGCGGAGTGGTGCCGCGGTACCACTCCACCACCTCGGGGCGGCGGGTGCGGTTCCACTCGCTGGGCTGCGCCATCAGCGCCTCGATCTCGGCGATCTCGCGCGGGGCGCCCTCGGTCACGCGCTCCACGCCCGTGGCGGTGATGAAGTAGTCGTCCTCGATCCTCACCCCGATGTTGCGGAAGCGGGCCACGACGGGGGCCAGGCGCGTGCGCAGCGCGCGGTTGCCCGGCGTGTCCGACAGGTAGTCGAGCACGTCGGCGCGCACGTAGATGCCGGGCTCGATGGTGAAGGCGCTCCCCACCTGGAAGGCTCCGAAGTACGCCTGGTCCGGGTCGTGGACGTCCAGCCCGATGCCGTGCCCCAGCCCGTGCATGTAGAAGAGCGACGTCTGCGGGCACTTCCCCATCTGCCCGCCACGCCCCGTGCAGTCGTACGTCGCCGTGGCGGACTCGATCAGCCCCAGCCGCGCCAGCCCCTCGCCGATCACGCGCTGCGCCGTCTGCCCCATCGCCCCGAACGACGCGCCCGGCCGCGCCTGCGCCTCGGCCGCCTTCTGCGCCGCGAGCACGATCTCGTACACCGAGCGCTGCTCGGGCGAGAAGCGGCCGCTCACCGGCACCGTGCGCGTGACGTCCGCCGCGTAGCCGCGGTACCAGGCGCCGATGTCCATCACCAGCGTCTCACCGGGCTGCATGTAGCGGTCGGCGGCGCGGTAGTGGAGGGTGGTGGCGTTGGGGCCCGAGCCCGTGATGGTGCCGAACGAAGCGCCGTCCGCGCCGTAGCGGCGGAAGGTGCCCTCGATCAGCGCCTTGATCTCGAACTCGTTCATCCCCGGCTCCACGGCCTTCATCGCCTCGCGGTGGGCCAGCAGGGTGATGTGGATGGAGCGGCGCAGCAGGTCCAGCTCAGCCGGCGTCTTGACGGCGCGGATGCGGAAGAGCTCCCGGTCCAGCCACTGCACCCTTGTGCCCGCGTGCGCCTCGGCCAGCTTTGCCGCGAACTGCTGGTCGGGGCGCTGCCACTCGGAGCGGCTGCCGTCCGAGCTGAGCGGCGAGACCATGTACAGCGTGGTGGTGCCGCCCGCCAGCATGGAGTCCAGCGTGGCCTTCATCGCCTCCCGCGAGCGCGCCGGCATCCCCGTGAGCGTGCCCGCCGCCTCCGCCCCCAGCCGCGCCCCCTCCCACACCTCGCGTGAGGGGTCGCGCGGGAGGACGAAGAGCATCTCACGCGGGGTGCCGCTCCGCTTGTCGATCACCAGCGCGGCCCCCGGCTCGGTGACCCCGGTGAGGTAGCGGAAGGGCGAGTTCTGCGAGAAGGAGAGGTAGTCCGCGTCCGGCTCGTCGTTGCCGAGCACCACCAGCACGCCCTGCCCCATCTCGGCGGCCAGCCTGGCGCGGCGCTGCGCGTGCTCCTGGCGCGAGATGGGCGCCGGGGCCTGGCTGCTGGGGACGGTCCACCCGTCGTTCTGCGCCGGGTGCGAGGGCTGGGCGGAGGCGGCTCCGCAGGCGAGGAGCGCGATGAGCTGCGCGGCGGCGGCGGTGCGGACGCGGTTCGGGAGCATGGGGGCGAGGTCGGGAAGGTGAAACGGTGATCTCACGCGGCGGCGGAGAGCCGCCGGGAGACGCCGCGGCTGGTCAGCGGACCTGCACCTGCTGGGTCACGGCCGTCTTGGTCTCCCACCCCGAACCGGGATAGGTGTGCACCACGCGCAGGGTGTAGCGCCCGGCCGGGACGCCCCGGATCGTCGCGTCGAAGCCGATCGAGCCGATGCTCTGGATGCACATCTCCGCGTTGGAGCGGGCGCTGATGGTAAGGGTCAGCGTGCTCCCCTCGCGCGAGGCGGCACCGGAGAGCGCGTGGCAGGGGTTGGGCGTGGAGACTGTGCCGCTTACGGTGACGGTGCCCGCGCCTCCCGTGGCCGCGTCCGGCGCATCGCCGGTGGCCCGCTGCTTCAGCTCCACCGTGATCGGCCCGGCCGCGGCGGGCGCATCGCCCCTGGGCGTGTTGCCCCCGGGCGCGGCGTTGCCGTTGCTGGCGCCCGTGTCGCGGGGGGTGTTCATGGAGCAGCCCAGGAGCGAGGGGACGAGGAGCAGGGAAACGAGGAGGCGTTTCATGGTTCGTCCTTGGTTGGGGAAACCGCGGCGGCAAAGATCCGCCACGCGCGGCGTGGGCGCAAGGAGCGGGCGAGTGCGCGATCCGCCTGCCTGGCGACTGAAGTCGCGGCAACAACCGCACGAAGTCCCCCTGCGGGGACTACAAGGTTCCCGCTCGTGCTGGAAGCCCAGTCCGCGGAGGCGGACTTTGTGCTTTCGTTGCAGCGAGTTTACTCGCCCGCGACAGGCAGAACCTCTCCTCGTACCCGCACTACCGCGCGTCCACCCCCAGCTGCCAGGCCAGGTCCTCGGGCGCCGTCACCGGCCGCTGGCAGGCGAAGCGCTCGCACACGTACGCCGCAGCCTTGCCGTCTACAAGCGTTCGACCCTGGAGGAGCGGCACAAGTTCCGCCGACTCCCCCCCCTCCTCCGGGCGGCGCAGCGCGACGGCGGTGTTGGGGAGGTAGGCGCCACGCACCACGCGCAGGAGCGCATCCGTCTCCGCCTCGCCGGGGCGGCCGACGATGGCCACCTCCTGGGGGGTCGCAAGGAAGCGGTCCAGCGCGGTCACCAGGTGGCTGAACGCGCCGGGGTAGCGCGCCAGCGGATCGGCGAAGCCCGCCAGCACCCGCTCGGCGACGCCCCGGAAGCGCTCCTCGCCCGTGAGGTCGGCCAGGCGGAGGAGCGCCAGCGTGGCGGCGGAGTTGCCGGACGGGGTGGCGTTGTCGAACAGGTCGCGCGGGCGCACCACCAGCGCCTCGGCGTCGCGCGCGGTGTCGTAGAAGGCGCCTTCGTCCTCCTCCCAGAAGCGGTCCAGGATGCGCTCGCCCAGCGCGCGCGCCTCGCGCAGCCAGCGCGGGTCGAAGGTGGTCTCGTAGAGCGCGGCCAGGGCGTCGGCCAGCAGGGCGTGGTCTTCCAGGAAAGCGCCGATCTTGGCGCGGCCGTCCTTGTAGGTGCGCAGCAGCTCGCCGTCCGGCCGCAGGGCGCCCAGCAGGAACTCCGCGCTGCGCTCCGCCGCCTCGCGGTAGTCGGCGCGGTCCAGCACCCGCGCCGCGTCGGCGAAGGCGTGGAGCATCATGGCGTTCCACGAGGTGAGCACCTTGTCGTCGCGCCCCGGCCACACGCGCCTGGCCCGCGCGTCGTAGAGCTTGGGCCGGGCGCGCTCCACGGCCTCCATCAGCTCCCGGACGCTGATCCCCGCGTCGGCGGCCACCTCCACGGGATCGCGCGGGGTGTGGAGGACGTTGTGCCCCTCGAAGTTGCCCGCCTCCGTCACCCCAAACCAGGCCCTCACCAGAGCGCCGTCGTCCGCGCCCACCACCGCGTCGATCTCGTCCGGCGACCACACGTAGAACTTCCCCTCCTCGCCCTCGCTGTCCGCGTCGAGCGACGAGTAGAAGCCGCCCTCGGGGCCGGTCATCTCGCGCAGCACGAAGCCGAGCGTTTCCTCCACCACCTGGCGGAACTCGGGGTCGCCGGTGGCCTGGAAGGCGTGGACGTAGGCCTGCGCGAGCAGCGCGTTGTCGTACAGCATCTTCTCGAAGTGCGGCACCAGCCACTCCGCGTCCACGCTGTAGCGCGCGAAGCCGCCGCCCACGTGGTCGTACATCCCCCCCGCGTGCATGCGCCGCAGCGTGTGAGCGGCCATCTGCAGCGCCTCGGGTCCCGCGGTGCGCTTCCAGTGGCGGAGGAGCACCTCGATGGTCATCGGCTGCGGGAACTTGGGCGCCCCGCCGAAGCCGCCCCAGCGCGGGTCGAAGCGCGTGGCCAGGTGGTGCGCCGCCCGGTCCAGGATGGAGGTGGAGAGCGCCCCCCGGGCCCCCGTGGCGATCCCCTGCTGCAGCGAGCGGCGGATCTCGGCCGCGCTCTGGTCCACCTCGCCGCGCCGGGCCTTCCACGCATCGGCCAGCGCGGCCAGCACCTGGCGGAAGGAGGGCATCCCGTGGCGCGGCTCGGGCGGGTAGTAGGTGCCGCCGTAGAACGGGGTGCCATCCGGGGTGAGGAAGACGGTCATCGGCCACCCGCCGTGCCCCGTCATCCCCTGCACGGCCGCCATGTAGATGGAGTCGATGTCCGGCCGCTCCTCCCGGTCCACCTTGATGTTGACGAAGTGCTCGTTCATCAGCGCCGCCGTGCGCTCGTCCTCGAACGACTCATGCTCCATCACGTGGCACCAGTGGCACGCCGAGTACCCCACCGACAGCAGGATGGGCCGGTCCTCCGCCCGCGCCCGCTCCAGCGCCTCGGGCCCCCACGGATACCAGTCCACCGGGTTGTCTCTATGCTGCAGCAGGTACGGGCTGGTCTCGTCGGCGAGGCGGTTGGGCATGGGCCGGTTCGGTGAGGGTTAGTGGAGGCCAGCGGCAAGGGGCGGGCCCAGCAATGGCTCACACAGAGACACAGAGGCACAGAGACGACTTCATCTCTGTGCCTCTGTGTCTCTGTGTGACCTCGCGGTTTACCTCGGCAGATCGGCCATCGTGCCGTTCAGGCCGTGCACGGCGCCGATGGTCTGCACGTCCAGGCGGAAGCGGCGGATGAGGGCGGCGAGGTCGCGCGTAGCCTCGGGGGAGACGACGGGGCCGCCGTGCTCGTTGATGCGCAGGAGGTCGCCCTGGAAGAGGAGCTTCTGCGACGGGACGTACACCGCCAGCATGGAGGCGGCGTGCGAGGTGGGGCCCACGTTCAGCACCTCCACCGCCCGCGCCCCGCGGCCGATGGTGCGCCGCCCCGCCAGCGTCTCCAAGACGAGCGATGGCGGCGCCGCGGGCGCCGCGCCGATCCTGCCGAGCGTGCGCGTCACTGAAAGCATGCGGCGCAGGTAGGCGTCGCTCCCGGGCGCGACCAGGATGGTGGCGCCGCGCGCCGCGTACGCCGGGATGCCGCCGATGTGGTCGCCGTGGTGGTGGGTGATGGCCACGTAGCGAATCGGCCGGCCGGGGAGGGTGCGCTCGATGAGGGCGATCGCGGCGCCGGTGGCGTCGGAGTTGAGAGGCGCATCCACCACCACCAGCCCCTCGTCCGTATCCACCACCAGCGACCGGTACCCGCCGCCGATCCGCTCCACGAAGTACACGCCCTCCGCCACGCGCGTCATCGCGGGCGGGCCACCGGGCGCCGGGATCGTGTAGCCCGCCGGGACGCGGAACAGGGTGTCGGGCAGCTCGGCCGCCGGCGCGAACGACACCAGCCGCTGGCGCCCCGTCAGCAGCCCGTTCCAGCGCAGCTCCAGCCGGCGCGGCACCAGGAACCCGCCCACCCGCTCGTATCCGGCGAAGTGCACCGCATCCACCTCGTCGCCCAGCGACCCCGCCCCCAGCTCGTCGCGCCGGGTGAGGAGGTGCGTGGCCGCGTCGAAGTGGAGCGTGACCGGATCGCCCTCGGGCGTGGTGTACGAGACCACATGCGCCCCATCGGCCTCGCCCAGGTAGCGCAGGGTGTTGGACCGCTCCAGCGCCTGGCGGATCAGCAGCACGGGCATGCTGCCGCCGAGCGACGAAAGCGTCCGCCGCTGCTGCGTCCCGGTGGTGTCGCGCTGGTACGTGGTGCCGCCCATCCCGCGCTGGGGATGGTGGTTGTAGCTGAGGAAGTCCCTCCCGTTCCCCAGCACCCGGAACGCGTTCAGGTACCCGCCGCCGAAGCGCAGCTCGCGCTCCCACGCGTACCGCCCGCGCGCGAAGTCCACCCGCACGTCGCTCATCACCCCGCGCCCGTTCCCCGCCGTATCCCACGACACCGCCGGCACGCGCCCCTGCGTCGGCGCGTAGTCCTCGCCCTCCCACCTGAACGCCGCCGCCGTGAGACCGCGAATCGCCTGCGCGCCTCCGTGCGCCTCGGCCCCCTGCCGCAGCACCTCCGCCGCGCGCGAGTACGAATCCCACAGCACCCCCCGCGGCCCCTGTGCCTGCACGGGTGCCACGAGCATGGCGGCGAGCGCCGCGGGAACGATCATCCTGTGTAGCGCGATCATGGGGATCTTTCGTGTGGGGTGATGAGGGGACGATGCGGGTGCATCGTCCCTAGATAGTGCCAAGTTTTTGGCACTTGCAGGCAAAGAGAAACGTGGGCGGGGCAGGGGCTGAAGCGTGCTGACGGAAGGGGGGGGGGG
>DASVSA010000205.1:0-1630 GCA_036388335.1 Longimicrobium sp.
GGGGAGCCTCATCTACGGCCAGCGCGACTTCTCCGGCCTCCACTACCGCCGCAACCGCTTCTACGACGCCGAGCAGGGCCGCTTCACCCAGGAGGACCCCATCGGCATGGCCGGAGGCATCAACCTCTACGGCTTTGCCAACACGCCGCGCGGGGACGGAAGGTGCCCCGCCTGTGTCATGCGCGCGAGCGGGGCGGGCGGGGCGCGCGCATCTTCTGTCGCACCCGCGCCACACTCTTGACGAATGCGCAACACTGTTTTAACGTTGTAGCAGGAAACGTCCCCAGAACATAGCCGCCACAGGCCCCGCTCGGCACAGCGTCCGAGTCCGGGGCCTTTTGCGTGCGCCCCGCCGCGGGGGGAGCTCCGCCCGCGCTTCACCAAACCGAAAAACGGCCGGCAGAGGCCTCCCCGGCACAGCGCCCGGGCGGGGCCCGTTCTCGTGCCCCGCGCATCCGGAGGACGCCCGAGGCTCCACGCGGCAGAGTGCCGGGAGTGGGGCTCGCCTCAGCTACCCAGGGACGAGAAGAGCAACGTGATCGCGACGCAGAGCTGGACATTGGAGATCCCAGCGCTGATCGGGGGCGGCCTAGGAGTGACCGTGCTGCTCCTGGCACTGGTGGAGCGCCTGCGCCGCACCTTCGCCACCCGGCAGGATCTCAACGGGCTCGGCGACCGCCTCATGGCGCTGCAGACCCTCTACCTGCAGGTGCGCGAGGCCACCGACGAGGCGCGCGCCCGCACCACCCCCACCGAAGCCGAACAGCGCCACCAGTGGGAGCGCATCGCCGAGCAGGTGATCAAGCCCCTGGAGCGCATCACCGACAAGCTGGAAGGGGTGGCGGAGGTGCAGGCGGCGCAGGCCGCCGCCCTGGAGCACATCGGCTACCGCCTGGACCGCGCCGACGGACAGGCGCGCCGCGAACCAACCAACCGAGGAACCGCACATGAGATCGATCCGCGCGCGGCTCGCCGCGATCGCCGCCGGCTACCTGCTGGCGATGCTGGCCACCTACGGCGTGGCCGAGATATCCCCCGAGCTGGAGGCCAACGTCCGGGCGTGGGTCGACCACACCTTCGAGGTGGTGCTCTTCCTGGGCTACGCCGTGGTGCACCCCTGGATCCAGAAGCGGTGGAACCCCACCGGCGCCTTCACCGGCGAGGCCGCCCGCCGGCTGGAGAGCGTGGCCCACGTGCACCGCCCCTGAGCCGGAAACAACAATCTTGACCTGAAATGAGGCGCGGATTACGTTGCACCGCACCTCATCACCCGGTCCCCGTCCGAAGCCCGGACGCCGGGCCACCGCCGTACCGGCCCGCGCCACGCGGGCCGCCCACACCCCGCACAACCGAACAGGGAGTACCGCAATGCGCAACACCGGCACCGTCAAGTGGTTCAACGACGCCAAGGGCTTCGGCTTCATCACCCCCGAGGACGGCGGCAAGGACTGCTTCGTCCACTACTCCGCCATCGTCGGGCAGGGCTTCCGCACCCTGGCCGAGGGCGACCACGTGGTCTTCGACCTCGTGGACAGCGCCAAGGGCCCGGCCGCGGCCTCCGTGGAGCGGGTGGACGCCACGGCATAGGACCGCCGGGCCCGCACAGAGGAACGGAGGCACGGAGAACATC
>DASVSA010000206.1:0-2349 GCA_036388335.1 Longimicrobium sp.
CGTCGTCGCGCGAGAGACGGCCGCCTGGTGCCGAAAGCGCAACGAGCAGCGAGCGACGATTCGCTGGCAGTTCACCACGCCGAAGGCGCGTGAGAAGTTCGCCAGGAGCTACCCCTCACCTCAACTGAGGTGACCCACTAGTGCCAGGTGCCTAGTGCCTAGTGGTTGACTTGGCACTTGGCACCAGGCACTAGGCACTTCTTTGATCTGGCATGGGCGTTGCCGCGTCCCCGCGCACCTCCTGCTCAAGGCACGCATGCCGATCTCGCCGGACGAACTGGGCCCCCTCTTCCGCACGCTATTTGGCGAGCGGCGGCTGGTGGTGGTGTCCAACCGCGAGCCGTACGAGCACCGCTGGGCGCAGGAGGTGGGAGAGATGGAGGTGCGCCGCCCCGCGGGCGGGCTCACCTCGGCGCTGGACCCGCTGATGCAGGCGCTGGGCGGCACCTGGGTGGCGTGGGGGAGCGGCGAGGCGGACTCGGACGCGGTGGACGCCGAGGGCCGCGTGCGCGTGCCCCCCGAGAGCCCCGCCTACACGCTGCGCCGCGTGCGGCTGTCGCAGGAGGATGTCACTCACTACTACCTGGGGTTCAGCAACCAGTTTCTCTGGCCCCTCTGCCACCTGCGCCCCGCCCTCACCCGCATCCGCGCGCGCCACTGGGAGCGCTACCGGCGGGTCAACCGGCGCTTCGCCGAGGCCACGCTGGAGGAGGTGCGCGACCGCGACGCCGTCGTCTGGTTCCAGGACTACCACCTGGCGCTGGCCCCGTTTCACGTGCGCCGGCGCCGGCCGGAGCTGGCCCTCGCCCACTTCTGGCACATCCCCTTTCCCCCGTACGAGATCTTTCGCCTGGGCCCGCACGCAGCCGACCTGCTGCGCGGCATGCTGGCCAACGACCTGATGGGTTTTCACCTGGCGAACTTCGCGGACAACTTCCTCCGCTGCGCTCAGCAGATCGCGGGCGCGCGGGTGGACTGGGAGGCGCGCACCGCCACGCTGGACGGGCACGTCTGCCACGCGGGCGCCTTCCCCATCTCCATCGACGTGGAGCACTTCCGCGCCGCGGCGAGCGCGCCGGACGTGGAGGCGCAGATGGAGCGGCTGCGTGCCCGCTACGCCCCGTGCGGCGGGATGATCGGGGTGGGGGTGGACCGGATGGACTACTCCAAGGGTCTCCCCGAGAAGCTCAAGGCGCTGGAGTTCCTGTGGGAGCGCTACCCGGAGTTCCGCGAGCGCTTCACCTTCGTGCAGGTGGCCGTCCCCTCGCGCAGCGACATCGAGGCGTACGACGAGCTCAGCCAGAAGGTGGACCGGCAGGTGTGGGAGATCAACGAGCGCTTCGGCACGGCCGAGTGGCGCCCCGTGCACCTCCTCAAGCAGTCGCTCCCCGCCGAGCGCCTGGCCGTGCTCTACCGCATGGCGGACGTGTGCATCGTGTCGTCGCTGCAGGACGGGATGAACCTGGTGGCCAAGGAGTTCGTCGCCAGCCAGACCGACCGCCGCGGCGTCCTCGTCCTCTCCGAGTTCGCCGGCGCGGCCGAGGAGATGGAGGGCGCGGTGATGGTGAACCCGTACGACCCCGAGGGCTGTTCGCTCCGCCTCCGCCACGCCCTGGGCATGCCCCCGGCGGAGCGTGACGCGGCCATGCGCCGCATGCAGGAGGGGATGGCGACCATCTACGACTGGATGGAGGCGTACTTCACCCGCTGGGCCGCCGTGGCGTAGAGACGCTCTCCGTGTCTCTGTGCCTCTGTGTGAGCCCTGTTAGTCTCTGTGGACTCCGAACGGAACCCCCTGCGCCCGCAGCTCGTCGGACAGCCGCGAGACGTCCTCCGGCAGCGCGGCGAGCGCCAGGTTGCAGCGGGCATGGGCGGCCGGCGGCGCGGGGATGACCTCCACCGGGATATCCGCCTCCTGCGCCACCTCCTCGGCCCAGAGCGCGTGGTGAGTCGTGTCGAACGTGAATACCTGCTGCTGCATCGGCTCCTTCTTTGCATGATGGGTGAACGCGGCTCAGTGGCGGCGTACACCGATTGTCGAATGTTCGCTCCGCACGCTCTTGCGGGGGGAGCGGCGCGCGGGATACACTCCGATATTCCGTGACAAATCCGACCATGTGACCCGCGTCGTACTTATGTCGTCTCCCCGGTTCGCACCGGTCAACGAGCAGATGGACGAGATCCGCCGCGACGCGCTGGAGATCGTCCCCGAGGGCGAGCTGGCGCGCAAGGTGGAGCGCTCGCTGCGCGAAGGGCGGCCGCTGGTGGTGAAGCAGGGCTTCGACCCCACTCGCCCGGACCTGCACGTCGGCCATGCTGTCTCATTACGCAAGCTTCGGGCGTTACAAG
>DASVSA010000207.1:0-2357 GCA_036388335.1 Longimicrobium sp.
CCCCACGGGGTGGGACAGCGCCGGCGACGACGCGCTGTGGGCCTGGCTCGCCGCCGCCACCCCCGTCGCCGTGCGCCAGACGGAGAGCTTCCTCAACCAGGTGCGCCCCGAGCCCACCCCGGGCGACGACACGGCCCACAACCATGCGCTCCTGGACGCCACTCGCGCGGTCGTCGAGCGGGCGAGGGCGGTGATCCGGGTGGTTTCGAACACGCTGAAAGAGTAGGGCTCACACAGAGACACGGAGGCACGGAGATGACTTCATCTCTGTGCCTCTAAGTACCTAGAGCGATCTCTTCGGCGCGCTCCAGGAGGCGGCGGAGGATGGTGATGGAGGTGTCGATGTTCTCCGCGGTGGCTTTGCCGCGGACGTGGGCCTCCACCAGCTCGCGCAGGAGGGCGAACTCGCGGCGTACGGCCTCGGAGGTCCAGCCGAGGCGGCGGCGCTGCTCGCCGTGGCGCTCGGAGATCAGGCGCTGGATGTCCGAGCCGTCGCGCATCAGCGCGGGCTCGCCGCCGCCCTCGTCCAGGGTGATCAGCGACTTGCCGATGTCCAGCAGGAAGGTGGAGATGTGGTACTCCAGCTGCGCCCGGTCCAGCTGGTGAGCGCCGGTGACCTCCGGGTCCACGCGCAGCCGCTCGGCCAGCGCCTGCACCAGCTCGTCGGCGTCCTCGGCCACGATGCGGCCCACCTCCGCCAGCCCCGGCACCTCGCCCGCGCGGTCGGGCCAGCGCAGCACGTCAGCCGGCTCCGCGGCGGACTCGGTGGTGGCGGGGAGCCACAGGGCGAAGCGCGAGCCCTGGCCCGGGGTGCTCTCCACCGTCAGGTCGCCGCCCATCAGGCGCGCCATGCGGCGGCTGATGGCCAGGCCCAGGCCCGTGCCGCCCTGCGTTCGGGTGTAGCCGCCCTCCACCTGCGTGAACGGCTCGAAGACGCGTGCCTGCTCGTCTTCGGGAATCCCCACGCCCGTGTCCACCACCTCCATTAGCGTCCACGGGCCCGGGCCCTGGAGACGGGCGTGCGGCCCCGCGGCGTCCACGACGCTGCAGCGGATGGACACCTGGCCGCCCGGCTGCGTGAACTTCACGGCGTTGGAGAGGAGGTTGAGGAGGATCTGGCGGACGCGGTCCTCGTCGCCCACGAAGCACACGTTGGGGCTGCACTCCGAGCCGTCGGAGAGGGCGATGCTCTTGGAGGCGGCCTGCGGCTCCACCAGCTCCATCGCCGAGCGGGCGGTGGCGCGCAGCGGTGCGGGGCGCGAGTCCACGGTCATCTCCCCCGCCTCCACCTTGGACAGGTCGAGCACGTCGTTGACGAGGCCCAGCAGGTGCTGGCTGCTCTTCTGGATGCGGCCCACGTGCTCGCGCTGCCCCTCGGTGAGCGGGCCCTTGAGCTCCATCTCCAGCAGGTCCGCGTAGCCGATGATGGCGTTGATGGGCGTGCGGATCTCGTGGCTCATCGTCGCCAGGAACTGGCTCTTGGCGCGGTTGGCGGAGTCCGCCTCGGCGCGGGCGCGGCGCTCCTGCTGCAGGTACGTCTCGCGCGCCTGCTCCGCGCGATGGCGGTCCGTGAGGTCGCCCGCCACGTCCACGAACCCCAGCAGCTCCCCCTGCTCGTCGCGGATGGCGTTGATGACCACGTGCGCCCAGAAGCTCGATCCATCCTTCCTCACCCGCCACCCGTCCTCCTCGAAGCGCCCCTCGCGCGCCGCCGTGCGGAGCTGCGCCTCGGGGAACCCCGCCTCGCGGTCTTCCTGCGCGTAGAAGCGCTCCAGCGGCAGCCCGATCGCCTCCTCCGCCGTGTAGCCGTGAAGCCGCTCGGCCCCGCGGTTCCAGCTGCGCACGCGCCCGTCGGGGTCCAGCATGGCGATGGCGTAGTCCTGCACCGAGTCCACCAGCAGGCGGAAGCGGCGCTCGCTCTCCTCCAGCGCGGCCCGCCTCCGCTCCGCCTCGGTGTACAGGATCACGCGCCGCAGCGCGATGGCCGCCAGGTCCGCCAGCGTGCGCGCGCGCACCACCTCGTCTTCGCGGAAGGGCGGGTGCCCGGACGCCTGCAGGAGCACCAGGGCGCCCAGCGCGTCCTGCTCGGAGATCAGCGGCACCACCAGCGCCGCGCACTGCCCGCACGACTCCTGGATCGCCGGGGCGATGGGGCGCTCCTCCGCCGTCACGTCGGGGATCCACTCCGGCGCGTCGCGCTCCAGCACGTCCTCCGCCAGCGAGCCGGCGAACGGCACCTGCGCGCCCAGGGGGGGGAAGCCCTCGCCCGCGCCCGCCACCACCTCCACCGTCGTGCGGCCCGCGTCCACGCGCTCCACGAACACGCCGCGCGCCTGAGTGGCCGTGCGCGCCCCGTC
>DASVSA010000208.1:0-2574 GCA_036388335.1 Longimicrobium sp.
CGGCGGATGAACTCCTCCCGCGTGCGCGCGTCGCGAAGCTGCACGGAGGCCAGCGAGAAGCCGCCCGTCACGAAGTGGACGTGCGAATCCACGAACCCCGGCACCACCATCCGCCCGCGTGCATCCACCACGCGCGTGCGCGGCCCGGCCAGCCGCTGCACCTCCGCGTCGCGGCCCACGGCCACGATGCGCCCGCCGCGCACCGCCAGCGCCTGCGCATCCGGCGCGCCGGGCACACCCGTCCACACCGTGCCGTGGAGGACCACCAGGTCGGGGGCCTGCGCGCTCGCCGTGCCGGCGGCCAGCAGGAGTGCGGCGGTGAGGATGCGCATGTTCTCTTTCTCTGTGTCTCTGTGCCTCCGTGTGAGGCCAGTCTTAGTACAGGGCCAGCACGCGCGATGGGCCGCCGGTGCCGCGCTCGTGCTTGGGCGCGCCGATGACCAGCGTGGCTCCCGCCGGGGGCACCGTGCCCAGGTTGGCCACGTTCTCCAGCCCGTACTTTCCCGCCCCCAGCAGCAGGCGGTGGGCGTCGTAGCTGACCGAGTTGCCGGCGTCCAGGCTCACCGTGTCGATGGCCGCGCCGTTGATGTTGCGCTCGTCCACCATCCACTGGACCGCCTCGCCGCTGAACCCGGGCGAGTGCATCGTCCCGGAGGCGTCGGCGTTCAGGAAGCGCGCGGGGTCGCCCACGCGCTCCTCCCACCCCGAGTAGAGCGCGACCACGGCGCCGGCGGGGATGCGCCCGTGGTGCCGCTCCCAGGCGAGCAGGTCGTCCACCACGAGCAGGGTGTCCTCGTCGCGCTTCGCGCGGTCCACCAGCGACACCACCACCAGCGGCGCCAGCAGGCTGGAGGCCGGCAGGTGCTCCACCGTGGCGCCGCCGGACACGAAGTGCGCGGGGGCGTCGATGTGAGTCCCCAGGTGCTCCGCGTAGCACAGCTCGTTGGCGCAGAACCCTTCCCGGTCCACCACCGCCAGCGGGCGCATGGCGAACGGCTTGTAGAACGGGAAGATGGGGAAGTTGGGAGTGATGACGTGGGTGAGGTCCGCCAGCCGGCGGAAGGGCGCGCCGCCCCCGTCCGCGAAGCGTACCGCGGGCGCGATCTCGCCGGAGCCGGCGGGGACGGGATGGTCGGCCAGCGCCGACTTCACGAGCTCAGGGCAGCACATCGATGGCGTTCCTGTGAAGCGTGGTGGGTGCCGCCGGGGCACGGGCGGGGTGTACGTTGGCCGTTAGGCCGGTAAGTGACAACGAGAAGTGTAAGCGCCAGCGCTCCGCGAGGCGAGGGAGGAGGTCACTCGGACCCGTTGATTGCAGGCCGTGCAGCGGGAGAATGCTCCTTGCCCAAACGTGTTCGGATGGGATCTGAACGTCCAGGCGAACGGAACTACACCAGGCGAGTATACGTAGGTTGACGCATCTGGGGACCCGCACTATCCTAGTGCCAGAGCCGCCCCTCGCCACCTTGGAAGCGCAAATGACGCCGAACGACAAGGGCCCGAACAAGCGCGCGAAGGTCCATACCACCCCCTCAGGCGTGAGCTTCGTCAAGGCCCGTGACGTGCTCCAGAGCGAGAACGGCCGGCGGGCGCTCAAGCAGTCCATCAGCCGCGACGCCAAGGGCCGCGGCAACGGACCATCGAAGAAGGGTTAACGGTCTTTCGGAGAGGTCAGACCCGTGCCATTCAACGTACTCCTCCTGCCTCTGCTCGGGGGGTACTTTTTTATTACCCACTGGCTTCCCACCCGTTTCGCGACGAAACGATACGCTGGCGAACGCCTGCTCTTTCACGCCGCTGCAGCCGGCCTGGCCTGGTTGGCAATTGGGTTCGCCGGGGTGGTTCTCATCAACGCCATCGATCCCTCGATCCGGGAGGAGTGGAGGAAGCTCGTGCCATTCCCGTACGCGGGAACGTCGCTGATCGCATTCCTCGGCGGATCCCTGGGGTGGTGGCCGCTGAACTGGATCCTGAGGCTGTTCGGTCGAGATCGGAACTACTATTCACGTGCAGCCATGGAGGCGTGGGGCGACTACCTGGAGATCGTGCTGGAGGAGTCGATCCAGCGGACCCTACCGGTCGCCGTCACGCTCAAGAACGGGAAGTTCTACATCGGGTTCGTGCTCCAGAACTTCGATCCCGCCTATGAGCGGAAGTACGTCCGGCTGCTACCCACCGACAGCGGGTACCGCGACCCGACCACGCACAAGGTGAACTTCACCACGAAGTACAGTCCCGTTCTGGAAGCGGTGGCGCGTAAGTTGGATGAGGCAGAGACCAGAGCCCGAGCCGCTAAGCCGCTGCCGACTGCGGAGCTCGATCAATTGCTCGAACCGGAAGACTTCCAGATCGTGCTCCCGGTGTCTGAGATCCAGTCAACCGTGTTGTGGGATTGGGACTCGTACGAACTGTTCCGTGCGGCCGAGATAGCCGACACGGCCCTGCAGGCGGAGGATACCACGGCTGCTGAAGCGCCGCACGTACTGCCGCCATCCGATCCGCTGTCGCAGCCAGCAGCGACAGAACGGAGGAAGGGGGAGATTTCGGATAACTCGACGGAGTAGAACCCCCTCG
>DASVSA010000209.1:0-6008 GCA_036388335.1 Longimicrobium sp.
GAGGACGCCGCCAACCAGGCGCAGAAGGCCGCCGAGGAAGCGGGGCGCATCGTCATCAAGGACTCCATCGCCGACGCGTTCCTCCAGCAGATCCTCACCCGAGGCCGTGACTACGACGTCATCGCCACCCTCAACCTCAACGGCGACTACGTGTCCGACGCGCTCGCCGCGCAGGTGGGCGGGATCGGCATCGCCCCGGGCGCGAACATCAACTACGTTACCGGTCACGCCATCTTCGAGGCCACCCACGGCACCGCGCCCAAGTACGCGGGCAAGGACATGGTCAACCCGGGCTCGGTGATCCTCTCCGGCGAGATGATGCTCCGCTACATGGGCTGGGGCGAGGCGGCCGACCTGATCGTGAAGGGGCTGGAAGGCGCGATCACGGCCAAGACCGTTACTTATGACTTCGAACGGCTGATGGAGGGCGCCACCAAGGTGTCGTGCTCCGAGTTCGGGCGCAGGATCATCGCCCACATGTAACGGCGGTTGAACCGCCGCGACGACCACACGAAGTCCCCCTTCGCGGACCGGGCCTCCGGCGCGAACGGAAACCCGGTAGTCCCCGCAGGGGGACTTCGTGCAGTCGATGCAGCGAATTCATTCGCCCGCAACGGCAGGGCTCGACTTAACTGGATCTCTCCTTAGATGAACATCTCCGTTCGCCGCGGCGACGCGGCCGGGCTGCAGACCCCCCTGCTGGTGGCTCCCGTCTTCGACGGCGCCGCACCCGCCGCCGCGCTCGGCCCGGAGGCCGCCGCCGCGCACGCCCGGGGCGACCTGCGCGGCAAGGAGGGCGAGACGCTCGTCCTGTACCCCGCCGCGGGACCCGAGCGCCTCCTCCTGGTGCGCATGGGGAAGCCCGACGCGGTGACGCCCGAGAAGCTGCGCCGGATGGGTGGGAGCGCCGCCAAGCTGGCCGCGAAGGCGCGCACCTCGAACGCCACCTTCGTCCTGCCGATTACCTCCATCGCGCCGCGTGAGGCCGTGCGGGCCGTGGCGGAGGGGGCCACGCTGGGCGCCTACACCTTCACCGAGCTCAAGTCGCGCGGCGAGGACGAGCCTGATCCGGTGTCGCTCGGCGCGCTCGACATCCTCCTTCCCGAGGGTGTTGACGAGGGAGCGGCGGCCGAGGGTGCGCGGGTGGGCGAGATCGCGGCGCGGGGCGAGAACCTGGCCCGCACCCTGGGCAACCTCCCCGGCAATGTGGCCACCCCCACCTACCTGGCGGGCGTGGCGGAGCGCATCGGGCGCGAGTACGGGATGAAGGTGACCATCTTGGGCCCGGCCGAGATGGAGACCGAGGGGATGGGCGCGCTGCTGGCCGTGGCGCGCGGCACCGACGAGGAGCCGCGCTTCATCGTGCTGGAGCACCGCCGCGGCGCCGAGGGCGAGCGTCCGCTGGTGCTGGTGGGGAAGGGGCTGACCTTCGACGCGGGGGGCATCTCCATCAAGCCGGCGCAGGGGATGGAGGAGATGAAGTTCGACATGTGCGGGGGGGCGGGGGTGCTGGGCGCCATGCAGGCCATCGGCGAGCTGGGGGTGAAGGCCAACGTCGTCGCCATCGTGCCCTCCAGCGAGAACCTGCTGGGCGGGCGCGCGATGAAGCCGGGCGACATCTTCCGCGCCCACTCCGGCAAGACCATCGAGGTGGTGAACACCGACGCCGAGGGCCGGCTGATCCTGGCCGACGCGCTCTCGTACGCCCGCCGCTTCGAGCCGCGGGCCGTGATCGACGCGGCCACGCTCACGGGCGCCTGCGTGATCGCGCTGGGGCACCAGGCCACGGGGATCATGGGGAACGACGAGGCGCTGGTGGCCGAGGTGCTCGCCGCCGGCCAGCGCACGGGGGAGCGCTGCTGGGAGCTCCCCATGTTCGACGAGTACCGCGAGCAGATCCGCAGCGACTACGCGGACATCAAGAACAGCGGCGGGCGCCCGGCCGGGGCCATCACCGCCGGGTGGTTCCTGCGCGAGTTCGTGTCGTTCCCCTGGTGCCACCTGGACGTGGCGGGGACGGCGTGGGGCGACGGGAAGCTCTCGTACCAGGTGAAGGGCGCCACCGGGGTGCCCACCCGCCTGTTCGTGGACTGGGTGCTGGCGCGCGCGGGGTGAGGTTGAAGCGCTTCCTCCGCCCCATCGCCCTCCTCCGGGCCGCCGCGCTGGCCGTGGCGGCCCTCGGCGCGCTGTCGGCCACCCCGGCGCGCGCGCAGGACCCGCGCCCCACCCCGCGCGACACCGTCCCACGCCCGGCGCCGCGCCCCACCCCGCGCGACACCGTCCCGCGTCCTGCGCCGCGCGACACGGTTCGCCGCGACACCATCCAGGTGCAGGTGCCGCCCGAGGCGCTGCGCCCGGACACGCTCCCGGACCGCGCGCCGGGCGACACCACCGCGCGCGACACGGCGGTGGCCGACTCGCTCATCCCCGCACCCAACTTCCCGGAGTTCCCCGTGGCGGGCGCGCCGGGGTTCGGCGGTGCGGTGTGGGAGTTCGGGCGCGAGGAGCTCAACCGCTTCCACGGGCTCAACGTCCTCGAGCTGCTGGACCGCATTCCGGGGATCCTGATCACGCGCTCCGGCAACTTCGGGCGGCCGGCGGGGGTCTCGTTCCTGGGCGGCGGCGGCGGGCGCTTCCGCGTGTTCCTGGACGGGTGGGAGCTGCGCCCGCTGAACGGCTCCAGCTTCGACCTTCAGCGCATCCCCCTCACGGACATCGTGGCGATGCGGGTGGAGCGCGACCTGCACGAGGTGCGGGTGGACCTCTCCACCTTCCGCCTCTCGGATTCGCGCGCCCTGGCGCAGGTGGAGGGCGCGGACGGCGACTACAACACGCGCATCCTGCGCGGCTTCTTCTCGCGCCCGCTGGGGAGCCGCTTCCTGGTGCAGGTGGGGCTGGACGTGTCGGAGAGCTCGGGGTACCGGCGCCAGGACCCGTTCGCCATCAACTCGCTGCTGGGCCGCCTGAGCTACCAGTTCCGCCCGGACCTGGGGCTCCAGCTCGACTTCCGCCGCTCGGCCATCGACACGGAGCAGCGGAGCGGTTCCGCCGCGCTGCTCACCGAGAGCCTTGACCGCGGCGAGCTGATCCTGCGCGGAAGAGGCCGCTTCCTCCAGCGCCTCTGGGTGGACGCCGCCATCGGCCGCAGCACGGAGTCCCCCGCGGGGAGCGACATCATCAACGACGAAGTCAGCTCGCTGCAGGGCTACGGCCGCGCCACCATGGACATCGGCATCGGCAACGTCTCCGGCGCCCTTAGCGTACACCGCGGCGAGGAGGGGTCGTACGCGCCCGACGCGAGCGAGCTCTCCGGCCGCGCGGTCTTTTCTCCGGTGCCCTGGCTGAGCGCGCGGGGCGAGGTGCGCCTCCGCACCCTTGGCGACGACCGCGGATTGGAGACGGAGGCGGTCGCGCGCGCGGGCCCGTTCGCCGGCGTCACCCTGTTCGGGCAGATCGGCGCGGGAGCGCGGGCCATCCCGTTCCTCGCGGACACCGTGGTCACGCTGCGGACCTTCGGTGGCCTGATCGGGCGCGAGCCGCTCACCGTGACGGACACCGTCAGCGAGGTGAACACCACCTCCCCGACGCTGGCGGGGCTGAGGGCGGGGGCGGAGCTGTCGCGCGGCGTGTACCAGGCGGGCGCGGCTCTGGTGGCGCACGACGCGGGCACGGTGGCCCCGTACGAGCTCCCCTTCGACCGCGGCTTCGGCATCCGGGAGGGCGGCGCCCTCACGGCGCTGGAGGGATACGCCTCCTTCCCCGTGCTTTCCAACAACCTGCGCTTCGACGGCTGGTTCGTCCGCCGGCTGAGCGGCGATCGCCTCTACCTCCCGGGATACTTCGGCCGGGCGGCCCTCCAGTTCCACCGGACCTACCTCACCGGGAACCTGGAGCCCACCGTACGCGTGGAGATGCTGGGCCGCGACCGCGCCCTCGTCCCCGCCGCCGCGCTCGGCACCACGGTGGAGGCGCGCCGCTTCGCGGTGGTGAACCTGTTCGTGCAGGTGCGAGTGGTGGACGTGCGCGTCTTCTACCGCCTGGACAACGTCTTCAACCAGCGCGGTACCGAGATCCCCGGCACCGCCATCCCCGGCTCCCGCGCCATGTACGGAGTGCGCTGGTTCTTCCGCAACTGATTTGCTCACACAGAGACACGGAGGCACAGAGATGAAGCCGTCTCTGTGCCTCCGTGTCTCTGTGTGAGGCCTTGCCCGCACACCCGACTCCGGGTAACTTCTGCCCTCTATGATTCGGAGCATGACGGGGTATGGGGAGGCCGAGCGCGAGACCGCCGCCGGCACCCTCCGGGTGGAGGTGAGGACGGTTAATCACCGTCACTTCAACGCGAACTTCCGCATTCCCGGCGCGCTCGCGCGGTGGGAGGGCGAGCTCCGCGAGTGGCTGCGCGCGCACTTCGCCCGCGGCCACGTCAACTGCTCCATCCGCCTGGAGCCCCCCGCGGGGAGCGCCGCGCTGCGCGGCCTGCGGGTGGACGACGAGCGGGTGACGGCGTACATGGCCCTCTTCCGCGACCTGGGGACGCGGCTGGGCGTGCCGGGCGAGCCGGACCTGGCGCTCCTCACCCGCTTCAGCGACATCTTCGTTCGCGACGAGGGCGAGGCGGAGCAGGTGGAGGTCACCCCCGAGGAGCTGCGCGCCGTGGTGGACGACGCCGCCCGCCAGAACCTGCGGATGCGCGAGGACGAAGGGCGCCGCCTCCACGACGACCTGGAAGGGCGGCTGCGCGCCATCGACACGGCGCTCGCGGCGGTGGAAGAGCGCGCGCCTGCGCGGCTGGTGGCGGAGAGGGAGCGGCTGCGCGCCGCCATCGCCGAGCTTTCGGGCGGCGTGGCGGTGGACCCGGACCGGCTGGCGCAGGAAGTGGCGTACCTGGCCGAGCGCTGGGACATCAACGAGGAGCTGGTCCGCTTCCGCTCGCACAACGAGCTCTTCCGCGAGCTGCTGGAGGCGGGGGCGGCGGAGGCCGTGGGGAAGCGGCTCTCCTTCCTCGTCCAGGAGATGAACCGCGAGGCCAACACGATCGGCTCCAAGGCCAACGACGCGGCGATATCGCACCGAGTGGTGGCCATCAAGGAAGAGATCGAGCGTCTCCGCGAGCAGGTGGAGAACGTAGAGTGACGGAGGGGCTGGCCGGGCTCACCTTTCCGCTGGTCCTGGCCGCCCCGTCCGGCGCCGGCAAGACGACCATCGCGCGGCAGCTGAGGGAGCGCCGGCCCGATGTCGTCTTCTCCGTCTCCGCCACCACGCGGGCCCCGCGCCCCGGCGAGCGCGACGGGGTGGACTACCACTTCGTGGACGCCCCCGAGTTCCGCCGCATGATCGCGGCGGGCGAGCTGATCGAGTGGGCCGAGGTGCACGGCAACCTGTACGGCACCCCGCTGCGCAACGTGGACGACGCGGTGGCCCGGCGCGAGTACCTGCTGCTGGACATCGACGTGCAGGGCGCGCGGCAGCTCCGCGAGAAGCTTCCGCAGGCGGTGTTCGTCTTCGTCCTTCCCCCTTCCGGGCTCGTGCTGTGCGAGCGGCTGGCGGGGCGGGGGAGCGAGGACGCGGAGGTGCGGCGGCGGCGGCTGGCCAACGCGCGCGACGAGATCCGCGAGGCAGCGGGGTTCGACTACGCCGTCGTCAACGACGACCTGGCGCACGCGGTGGACGAGGTGGAGCGCATCCTGCTGGCCGAGACCCGGCGGGTGGCCCGCATTCCGGGCCTCGCGGCGGAGATCGCGGCGATGTGCGGCGAGATCGACGGGTACCTGGGCGCGTCCCGGGGGTAGCAGTAGGTATACCGGACGCGGGGGCACGTCTCCCGCGCCGTTCAGATGCAAGGAGAGAGCGATGCGAGTAGTGACTCCGGGCCAGGCGGCCCGCCACACCGGCAGCAAGTACCTGGGCGTTCTGGTGGCCGCCAAGATGGCGCGCAACCTCAACGAGCTGCGCCGCGGCGAGCTGATCGAGTGGGCCGAGGTGCACGGCAACCTGTACGGCAC
>DASVSA010000210.1:0-3930 GCA_036388335.1 Longimicrobium sp.
ATCCCCATCATCCCCAGGAAGTGGAGGGGGAAGAAGGTGACGTTCACCCCGATGAAGAAGAGCCAGAAGTTCCACTTGCCGGCCTTCTCGGAGAGCATCCGCCCCGTGACCTTGGGGAACCAGTAGTAGATGGCCGCGAAGAGGGGGAAGACGAAGGCGCCGATCTGCACGTAGTGGAGGTGCGCCACCACGAAGTGCGTATCGTGCGCCTGCTGGTCGAACGGCACCGACGCCACCATCACCCCCGTGATGCCGCCCAGCACGAAGAGCACGAGGAAGCCGATGGTGAAGAGGAGGGGCGTGTCGAAGCGCGGCCGCCCCGCCCACAGGGTGGCGATCCAGCAGAAGACCTGCACCCCGTTGGGGATGGCGATCATCAGCGACGCCGCCGTGAAGAAGCTCTGCCCCAGCTGCGGCAGCCCCGTGGTGAACATGTGGTGCACCCACAGCCCGAAGGCCAGGAAGCCCGTGGCCACAAGCGAAAGCACCAGGGGTGTGTGCCCGAACATCTTGCGCCGGGCGAACACCGGGATGATCTCCGAGACGAACCCCGTGGCCGGGATGAACATGATGTAGACTTCGGGGTGCCCGAAGAACCAGAACAGGTGCTGCCAGAGGAGCGGGTCGCCCCCTTCCGCCGGGTTGAAGAAGTGGGTGCCGATCAGCCGGTCGAACGCCAGCATGATGCTGGCGAGCGCCACGGAGGGCATCGCGAAGAGCACCACCACCGCCGTCACCAGGATCGACCAGACGTAGAGCGGAAGCCGGTTGAGCGACATCCCCGGCGCCCGCTGCTTCAGGATGGTGACGATCAGCTCCACGGCCGCCACCAGCGACGCGATCTCCGTGAAGGTCACCGTCTGCGCCCACACGTCGATGCGCTTCCCCGGCGAGTACTGCGGCCCGGAGAGGGGCACGTAGTTGAACCACCCCGCGTCCGGCCCCGTGTTGAGGATGAATCCGGAGTACAGGAGGAGCCCGCCGATGAGGTACGTCCAGTAGCCGAAGGCGTTGAGGCGCGGAAACGAGATGTTCCGCGTCCCCACCATCAGCGGGACGAAGTAGATGGCCATCGCGAGCTGCACCGGCACCCCGAACAGGAACATCATCGTGGTGCCGTGCATGGTGAAGAGCTGGTTGTACTGGTCCGGCGTCACCAGCCCGTTCTCCGGCCGGGCGAGCTGCACGCGCATCACCATCGCCTCCAGCCCGCCCAGCAGGAAGAAGACGAAGGCGGTGGCGATGTAGCGCTTGGCGACGGACTTGTGGTCCACCGCCACGAGCCACCCCCAGAAGCCGCGCTTGGGGCGCCACGCCTCCTCCATCTCCGCCCGCCCAGCGGCGTCCAGCAGCCCCGCGCTTACGTGCTCTTCGGTGCGTGACAAGTGGTCTCCGCGCGTGCCTGGGGTTTCGGCTCGGCAGTGCGTGAGTGCGTTAGTGCGTTAGTGCGTTAGTGCGTTCAACCGCAGTTCAAGCGCACTCACGCACTCACGCACTCACGCACTTCTTCTCTCTCACTTCAGGCTCTCCAGGTAGCTCAGCAGCGCCTGCATCTCGTCCCCAGTCAGCTGGTTGGGCGGCATGCGCACGCCCGGCTTGATGCGCTGCGGGTCCGACACCCAGCCGCCCAGGTGGCCACGCGTGTTGGGGATCGCACCCGAGCCCAGGGTACGGCGGCTGGCCAGGTGCGTGAGGTCGGGCCCGATGCGGCTGTTGGCCTGCGTGCCGCGGATGGTGTGGCACATCACGCATCCCTTGCTCAGGAACACCTGCTGCCCCGTCTGCTGCAGCGAGTCGGCGGGCGGGGTGGAGCTCTTCAGCTGCGCCTCGTACCATGCCGCGAACCGCTCCGGCGGCTCGGCGATCACCAGGAAGTTCATCTTGGCGTGCTGAAGCCCGCAGAACTCCGCGCAGCGCCCGTGGTACGTCCCCGGCTCGTCCACCCGGAAGTAGGTGGTGCCGCTGTAGCCCGGAATCAGGTCCAGCTTGCCGTGGAGGTTGGGCGCCCAGAACGAATGGATCACGTCGCGCGACTGCACCTCCAGCCTCACCTTGCGCCCCACGGGCACGTGGATCTCGTTGGCCGTCTGCACGCGCCGGCTGTACGCCGGGTCCTGGTACTCCACGGACCACCACCACTGGTGCCCCGTTACGCGGATGGTGATGGCGCTGGAGTCCGCGAACGCCGCCAGCGCCCGGCCCGTGTAGAAGTTGTAGACCAGCAGCCCCAGGAGGATGGCCGTGGTGACGCCCACCGCCCCTCCCACCCTGCGCGTGAGCGTGCGCTCCGTCTCTGGCCCCTCCGCGCTGAGCTCGCGGCGCGCGCCGCGCCAGAGGGCGTAGAAGAGGAAGCCCACCACGGCCAGGAAGACGGCCGTGCCCAGCCAGGTGAGGAGCCAGATCATGTCGCTGATCCGCTCCGCCTGGGGCCCCGCGGGTGCGGTGGCCGAGAACTGGCGCTCGCACCCCGCCAGGAGCGCGCCCGCCGCCAGGGCGCACACGGCTCGCATGGGCGCTCTCACGGCAGCTGGCGCTGAGGCCGGGCGTCCGTCACGGGCCGCGCCTCCTGCATGTGGTCCGAGCGCACGGGCCAGGTGTCGGGCGGGGTGAGCCCGCTGAGGGTGCGCACGTACGCCACCAGCTGCCAGAGCTGCCCCTGGTCGATCCGCCCGCGGAAGGCGGGCATCCCGTTGGGCCGCCCCTCCACGATGGTGGCGAAGACGTTCTCGGGATCGCTCCCGTAGATCCACTCGTCGTCGTTGAGCGGCGGACCCATCCCGCCGCCGCCGCCGGGCGCGTGGCAGCCGGCGCAGTTGTACTGCTCGTAAAAGGTCTGCCCCTGGCCGATGGCGAAGCGGTTCTCCTGGTACGCCCCCACCGATGGATCGGTGAGCTTGGGCCCCGCCTGCAGCTCCGTGGTCTGCACGGCGGGGAAGGGCGAGACGCCCGGCGGGGCTTCGCGGTTGCTGCGGTCCTCCCGCTCGCACCCCGCCAGTAGGATGCACGCCGCCAGCGCTCTGCTCCATCGCATCGCAGTCTCCCCCGTCATGGCGTTGCGCGGCGCGCGGCGCCGCCCACCCGCGGCACCCCGTACTCGTCCAGGATGGCCTCCACCTCCCCTCGCCGCCGCCCCAGGATCGCTTCCACCGAGTCCCTGAGCGCCGTGTCCTCGCGCCGCACCCCCATCGAGATGTCGTACACGAAGGGGAGGAAGGGGACGTCGATCTGCGGCGACACGGGCACCACCTCCATGGGCACCGGCTGCCGGCGCGCGAAGTACCCCGCCAGCGGCCCCCACACCACCGCCACGTCGATCTCCTTCCGCGCGAGGGCGGCCAGGATGTCGGCCGGCGGATTGGGCTTGGAGTAGTCGCCGTACAGCATGTAGCCGCGCACGTTCTGGATGATGCCGCGCGTGCCCAGCGCGTGGGCGGGCGGGGTGTTGGCGTAGTCGTCGCCCACCAGGTGCACCCCGATCTTCACCCGCCTCAGCACCGGGTCGTCGAACGACCTCACCCTGAACCCCGCGTCGCGGCGGTACACGAACACGTAGGTGGAGCGGTAGTACGGCTTCGTGGCGAGCGCCAGCTCGAATGAGCTGGGCACCCCCATCACCAGGTCGCACTCCCCGGCGCGCAGCGTGTTGCGGATGAACCCCCTCCGCTGCGCCCACCACGTGTACTTCACCCGCGCCCCCATGTCGCGCGCCACCAGCTCCGCCAGCCGGTTCTCGAACCCCTCCCCCTGCTCGTTGGAGAAGGGAAGGTTGTTGGGATCCGAACAGACGCGCAGCTCGCGCGCGGGCTTCGCCTGCGTTTCCGCACACCCCGCGAGGAGCGGCAGCAGGAGCAGGAGCCCGAGGAAGGCGCGCGCGGGGAGGGGGGGGGGGGGGGGGGGGGGGGGGGGGGGGGGGGGGGGGGGGGGGGGGGG
>DASVSA010000211.1:0-5952 GCA_036388335.1 Longimicrobium sp.
TCACCCCGAAGACGGAGTAGACCGCCAGCTCCACGTAGTCGCGGCGGGAGCGGACGCGCTCGCCCACAAGCACCCGCTGCAGCACCACGAAGAGGAGCGCGGCGAAGGACACGCGCAGCAGCGCCAGCGACGGGCTCGAAAGGTCCCGCAGCGCCACCTTGACGGCGATGGGGAGGGTGGAGAACAGCACCTGCACGGCTATGAGGGCAGCGTAGACGGACCGCGTCTTCAAAACGGCTTCTCCGGACGGGAAAAAAAGATCCGGCCCGCGCCCCCCGCGGGGCCGGACCGGTGGTAACGATGGCGGGGGGTACACCCCGGCCGCCCCCGGGTTCGCGCGCGCGCCCTGTCACCGGGCGGGGCGGGTGCGTATCTTGCCGCGCCGCGGGACACCCGCGGACCACCACCCGATCCTACGCCGGAGGAGACATGCCGAGTCACGAACACGACCACCCGCATCACGAGCACACCCCTCATGCCGAGGACGGGCTCGGGCTGCTGGTCGGCTTCCGCATCTTCGAGGACGAAGGCGAGCTGTACCTGGCCGAAGCCGAGATCAGCCCGTACGTGGACGACTCCAACGCCCTCGGCGTGACCATGGTCTTCCACCCGCTCACCGGGATCGACCCGACCACCGACGAGGGCGACGACGACCGCCAGGCGTTCCCCTTCGACTTCGACGACGAGCTCACCCGCGCCGAAGATGCCCCGCTCGCCGAGCAGACGCAGGCCATCCTGCGCCAGCTCAGCCAGATCCCCGAGGCCTCCCTGCGCGAGTACCTGCGGGTCGCCCGCGAGGAGTACAACTCCGGCGACGAATAAGTTCTCACACAGGGGCACAGAGGCACAGAGAAGACGTTCTTTCTCTGTGCCTCTGTGTCTCCGTGTGAGCTAAAGAACGGATTCCAGCACCGACCTCAGTGTCTTGGCGAAGCCCCCGATGAAGTCCATGCGGCCGCGGCGGGAGCCGAGGAAGGGGTCCATGACCGTGCAGCGGATGACGCTTACGCCGCCCGCGCGCTCGTAGTCCTCGTAGGTGAAGCCGAGGGCCTGTAGGATGGGGTCGGCGGCGTGGCCGTACTCGCGGGCGCGCAGCACCGTCTTGGTGACGAAGTAGTCGAGCTGGCGGGCCGTGCGGTCGCCCGTGACGCTCATGGCGCCGTACACGCGTCCGGCGAAGTCGTTGGTCTCCTCCAGCGTCCCCAGCGTGGGGTGACCGATGGCGAAGCAGACGATGTTGAGGTCCGGGAGCGGGAGGGGGACCAGGGTGAACGGGCCCCAGTCGCCGCTGCCGATGCGGCGGTGGAGGAGGAGCGCGCCCCGCGCCGTCTCGCCGATGAGGCGGCCATAGCCGCTGGAGTCGAGCGGGAGCACCTTGTGCGACATCCACACACCCGCCGCCGCGGCGCCCGGCTTCGATCCCTCGAAGATGAAGCGCCCGATGTACCCCCACTCCGACGCGCCGCGGTGGAACAGGTACGGCGCGTCCACCGCCACCAGCTCGCGCACGCGCATGTCGCGGAAGGATACCGCGCCCGCCGGGTAGGGGATGAACCCCAGCTTGTGCGGGTCGATGGTCACCGTGTCCGTGCGCTCCATGGCGCAGAGGCCACGGTACACGCCCTCCTCGGGCCACGCCTCGGGCGCGTAGTCCGCCAGCGCGTCTTCGTACGAGCGGCGGCGGCCATCCGGGGAGCGGGTGATGGAGACCGCGTATCCGCCCCACGCGGCATCCGCGTGGAGGTGGAAGGCGATGCCCCGCTCGCGCCCCACCCGGTCGCGCACGTCGGCGATCAGGTCCAGGCGGTCAACCGCGCTCTCCTCCGTGGTGCCGATGACGGAGATGCACGCGATGATGGGCTGCTTGCGGTCCGCCAGGGCGTGCACCGTCTCTTCCAGGGCGGCCGGGTCCATCCTGAAGCGCCGGTCCACGGGCACGTGGATGAGCTGCGCCCCGCCGATCCCCAGCGCGCGGCAGATCTTCTCCCACGAGTAGTGAGCCGTGGAGGGGACGAGCACCGCGCCGTCCTGCAGCGCGTCGCCGAACTGCTTCGACAGGCGCCGGCCGAACTCCTGGTAGCCCAGCCCCGCCAGCGAGTGCTTCGCCAGCGCCTCCACCGCCCTCCCGTCGTCCCCCAGCCGCTCGCGGAAGGCGTCCGCCAGGTCCATGGACTCGCCGGGCCCCACGTTGAGGAGCTGCCAGAGGTCCATCTCTTCCAGCGGCGCGCGGGCGCCGGTCGGCGTCGTGACCGTGAGCCCCGCCACCCCCGTCTCCTCCGCGGCCCAGCGCACGGCCACGGGGAGGTACTTGACGTTGCGGGCCACCCAGAGCGCCTCGAAGTTGGCGACGGTGCCGCCCGAGGTCAGGTGCCCCCACTGCCGCGCCGGGTCGTAGCCGATCATCCGCGCGAGCTGCTCGGCCACCTCCAGCTCCATGCGCGTGGTGACCGGCGAGGCCTCGGCCGCCACGTTGTTGGGGTTGTAGAGCATGGTGGCGAAGTAGCCGATCAGGCTCGCCATCGTCAGGTCGCTGGACATGTGCCCGATGTAGCGCGGGCTGAAGAACGGCACCCCCGCCTTGAGCTCGCCCAGCAGCCCCATCAGCTCCGTGGAGAGCGTGGAGAGCGAGCGCTCGTACTCCGGCGTGTGCTTCTCCATCTCCATCACCTGGAAGCCGTCTTCCGGGTGGAAGTTGCGCCTCCAGAACACGTGATCGCGGAACGCCTCCAGCAGCAGCCGCTCGAAGACGTCCGCGTTCTCCCCCTTGGGCCCCAAAAAGATGGACGCGAGGTCCACTGGGGCCTCGCGCCGGTAACCGCCCATGTAGTCGCTCATCTTCTCTGTGTCTCTGTGCCTCTGTGTGAGCCCAGCCGGTCACCCGCCGGTGCGCGGACCGTTGGGCCCCGTGACGTCGGACTTGGCGGAGTCGGCCTGCACGGCGGGGTTGGTGGGCGGCGACTGCTCGGCCGAGGCGGGCGCGCCGTCGGCGCCGGGCTCGTGGCGGGCGCACGCCGCGCAGAGCAGCAGGGCCAGGATCGTGTATCGCATCGTAGCTCCGGTTCAGTCTGGGAGGATCATCTTGCGAGCCCGCGCGTAGCTGGAGCCCAGCGTCACCACCCGCGACGAGGTCCCCCGCCCCGCCACCCGCCCCGCGTCCAGCGCGGCCAGGAACGACTCGCGCGTGGGCTGGAAGGGGGGCACCTCCACGTACGCCGCGCCGATCTCGGACAGCGTGTGAGCGTCGGAGCCCGCGCCCAGGCGCTTGGCGGCCCGGATCGCCCACTCCTCTCCCCGCTCGTTCAGCTCGCGGCGGAAGGTGCGCGCGTTGTGGGCCTCCACCACGTCCACCAGCTCCGCGATCTCGTCCAGCAAATCCCCGGCCCCGTTGCGGCGCGTGTCGAACGGGTGGGGGATGTACACCACACCGCCCTGGGCGCGGATGCGCTCGCACGTCTCGCGGATGGGCGTGCCGCGCGGGATCTCCTCTTCCAACAGGATGCCGATCACGTCCGGCCCCTCGCGGGTCTTCACCTCCTCGCCCGTGAGGATGCGGTCCGGCGCCCGGTCGCGCAGGCGCAGGGCGCCCTCCAGCCGGTCGTGGTCGGCGATGACCACGCGGTGGATGCCGCGCGCGTCCATGGCGGCGAGGATCCCCTCCGGCGGGTTGAGCGAGTCGGGGGAGAGGCGGGTGTGGACGTGCATGTCCACGCGCACGAGCTCAGCCACGCGCCCGCCGCTTCAGCTCCATCCACACCTCGCGGGCGCGCCGCTCCAGCTCCAGCAGCGAGCCGTTGTTGGGGATCACGAAGTCGGCGCGCGCGCGCTTCAGCTCCGACGGCATCTGCGCGGCGATCATCTGGCGGGCCTCGGCGGGGTCCATCCCGCGGTCGCCCACCAGGCGGGCCAGGCGCACCTCCTCCGGGGCCTCCACCAGCACCACCGCGTCGAAGTCGTCCACCAGCCCCGCCTCGAACAGGAGGGGGATGTCGCCCACCACCACCGTCTCGCCGCGGTCTTCGGCGGCGCGGTAGGCCTCTTCGCGCAGCTCGGCCACGGCGGGGTGGACGATGGCCTCCAGCCGCTCGCGCGCGCCGGGATCGGCGAACACGATGCGGCGCAGCGCCGCCCTGTCCAGCCCGCCCTCGTCATCCAGCACCTCGCCGCCCCACTCGCGGGCGATGTGCGCCAGCGCGGGCGTCCCCGGCTCCACGGCCTGGCGCGCCAGCACGTCCGCGTCCACCACCGTGGCGTCCAGCGAGCGCCAGATCCGCGCGACGGTCGACTTGCCGGAGGCGATGTTTCCCGTGAGCCCCACCTTCAGCATGGCGGCGCTCACCGGCTGGGCGCGCCCTTGCGGGGCTGCGGCTCGGAGAGGATGTCGTCGGCCGTGCGGGGGCGGCGGTCCTTCCCCGCCGAGCCCACCAGGTACGTGCGCCGGCTGAGCTGCAGGTAGAAGGGCGTTCCCCAGGGGTCCAGCGAGGCGCCCTTCTTCAGGTCGCGGCGGTCCACGAAGCTGGCGAAGTCGCGCGGGGCGGGGATGCTGCGCCCCAGCGTCTCCTCCTCGCGGAGGAGGTCCACGATCTCGCTCACCCGGTTGCGGGCCGACCAGCTGTAGAACGGGTCGAGCGCGGGGGCCACGTACGGCATCGCGCGCTCCCGCAGCGCCGGCACCAGCACCACGGCGCCGATGGCGAGAAGGAGGAAGCTCAGCAGCTTGGACATGGGGAGACTCCGGGTTCACGCGGGGATGGCCGCGGTGCGGCGGGGGGCCGTATCACTGCGAGGGAAGGGCGAAGAGGTCCGCCCCGTCGGGGAGCGGGTGATGCTCCAGCCGGCCGGACGCGGCCAGCCGGTCCAGGTGCGCGCGCGTCTCGCGCAGCGCCAGCATGCGCGTGGAAGTGGCCAGCTCGCGCCCGGGATAGCGGCGATCCACCACCTCCCAGGTCGTGGCCGGGCCCGCCCGCAGGCAGGCGGCCACCGCCGCGGTCTCCGCCTCGGCCGCCGCGCGCAGCTCGCCGATGCGCTCGGGGCCCACGGGGTCGCCGTGGCCGGGGAGGATGAGGGCGGGCGCGAGCGCCTCCAGCCGGTCCAGAGCGGCCACGTAGTCGCCAACCGGGTCCGCCCGCTGGCGGTTCACTCCCAGCGTGGGGGTGATGCGAGGCAGGATCGCGTCCCCCGCCACCAGCAGGCGATCGGCGGGGCGGAAGAGGGAGACGTGCCCGGCCGTGTGCCCCGGCGTCCACACCCAGCGCCACCCCGGCGCCCCCGGCACCTCCCCTCCCTCTCCGCGCAGCGGGACGCCGGCGGCCACGGGCGGGGCCAGCGCCTGGGCGCCCTGCTGGGCGGCTTCCACGGCGCGCACCATCTCGTCCGGGGCGCCGGCGCGGCGCAGGAGGCCGGCCCGGTACGCCGCTTCGCCCTCGCGGTCGGCGGCGGCGGAGGCCATGCGCTCCGCGTCGAGCGCGCCCATGGCCAGCGGCGCCGGGGCCGCGCGGAGGGCGCGGGCGGCGAGCCCCACGTGGTCCAGGTGCATGTGGGTCACCAGGTGAAGGCACACGCCGCTCCACCCGCCCGCCGCCTCACGCACGCCGGCCTCCAGCGCCTCCCACGCCTCGTCCGTCCCGATGCCGCCATCCACGAGCATCCACCAGTCCGCCTCCAGGCGCACCAGGTACGCGTGGACCTCCCGCGGCCGGAACGGCAGGGGCGTGGTGATGCGCCATACGTCCGGCGGGGCCGGGTGTGCGTGCAAGGAGCGCGGGGTTGAGGGTGTTCATCAAATATGGGCGCTGGCGGCGTGCTGGCAAGCCGCTCGTGCGCCCGCGCCCTCCTCTCCGTGTCTCCGTGCCTCTGTGTGAGAACTCTGGCGAAGTTCTCGCCAACGGTTGACGAGCAACACCTTGAGGCGGTAAAATCCAGGGTTATCCCGAAGAACTTCCGTACCGCCGCGGA
>DASVSA010000212.1:0-3012 GCA_036388335.1 Longimicrobium sp.
CACCCGCTACGCGGACCAGATGGTCGTGAAGCCGGGGACCGAGGGTGAGCGCGTGCGCTTCGGCGACCTGTCCACCACGGGCGGGATCGTGAACGTGTACGCGGCGTTCCAGATGGCGGAGCGGATGAGCCGCTAAAAAGAAGGCTCACACAGAGACACAGAGGCACGGAGAACAGCGTAGTTCTCCGTGCCTCTGTGTCTCTGTGTGAGATCTTCTACCGGTAGAGGCGGTAGGGCTGCCGCTCCGTGCGGTCCCACTCGGCGAGCTCGCGCTGCCAGCGGCGGTCGATCTCGCGCGGGTCGTCGCCGCGGTCGAAGGCGGCGCGGGCCCAGTGGGAGCCGAGCATCTGCGTGAAGCCCGTGTTCTTGATCCTGAACTGCGCCGGCTTCTGCCTCTTGGCCTCGCTCAGCAGCACCAGCGCCGTGTACGCGGGGCGGTAGGTGCGGCGGTCCGTGACCTCAAGGCGCAGCGTGGTGAAGGTCTGGCCCTTGTAGTCCGTGTCCACCGCGGGGTCCGTGGTGGGGGTGATCTGCACCGGCGTCAGGCGCACGCCGGGGAGGTTGTACTTCGCCACGGCCTGGAGCAGCTGGTTGGCGTCCAGCCAGGGGGCGCCCACGTAGTTGAAGGGGGCGTCGGTGCCGCGGCCCACGTGGACGTTGGTGGCCTCGCCCAGCACCAGCCCCGTGAAGTTGAGCGCCGACGTGACCGAGCGGATGTTGGGGCTGGGCGGCACGAAGCGCAGCCCCGTCTCCTCGAACCACATGTCCGGCCGCCAGCCCTCCGCGGGCACCACGTGCAGGTCGGCGCCGATCTTGGCGTCCGCGTTGTAGTAGCGGGCGATCTCGCCGGCCGTCATCCCGTGGCGCAGGGGGACCGTGTAGTAGCCCGTGATCACCTGCGTCACCGTCTTGACCTCGATGTCCATCACCGGGCCGTCGAGGGCGGCGGTGATGGGGTTGGGGCGGTCGAGGACGATGAAGGGGATCTTCTTCTTGGCGGCCTCTTCCATCGCCATCGCCATCGTCCACACGAAGGTGTAGACGCGCGCGCCGATGTCCTGGATGTCGAACACCAGCACGTCCACGTTCGCCAGCTCCTCGGCGGTGGGGCGCTGCGTGCGGTCGTACAGCGAGTAGACGGGGACGCCCGTCTTGGTGTCGCGCCCGCCCACGAAGGTGGCGCCGGCTTCCAGGTTGCCGCGGATGCCGTGCTCGGGGCCGAAGAGCGCCACCAGCTGCACGCCCGGGGTGCGGGCCAGCACGTCGGCGCCCAGCTCGCCGGAGCGGGTTACGGCGCTCTGGTTGGTGATGAGGCCCACCCGCTTGCCGCGCACCAGGTGCAGCGAGTCGCGGATGAGGATCTCGATCCCCGGGATGACCGCGGCGCCGCGGGCTTCGGCGCGGGTGCCCGCGGGTGCCGCGGCGGGCGGGGGCGCCAGGGAGTCCGCGGCGCCGCTGGCGGCTTCCGGGGGTGAGCCCGTGCGGCAGGCGCCCGCGGCCAGCACGGCCAGCGCGAACACGGAGGCGGCACGGATGGAGCGAGGGGCTTGGCGATGCATCGTGGCTGTCCGTAAGTTGAGCGATCCGCCGCCCCTGGAGGGCGCGGCACGGTACCCGCGTTAGAGCGCGGCTCTCGGCGTCCGCCGCTGCGAAAGGCGCGCCACACGGGCGCGGGCATCACCGAACGGGGAGGGGAAGGGGTGAGCGAGACGTTCCGCCCGGCGCTGCCGGACGAAGTGCCCGAAGTGGCCCGGCTGGAGGCTCACAGCTTCCCGTCCACCACCCGCACCCACCAGTGGTGGGAGAACTGGCTGGTGCACGGCCCGCACGGCGGGCTTGAGTCGCTGTGGGTGGCCGAGGAGCACGGCCGCCTCATCGGCGCGTGCCAGCTCCTGTGGCTGCGGCAGTGGATCGCGGGGGTGGCGATGCCGGTGATGGGGCTGGCCTCCGTGGCCATCGCCCCCACCCACCGGCGGCGCGGCCTGGCCGGGCGGATGCTCACGGCCGGCTTCGACCACGCCCGCGAGCGCGGCGACGTGGGCTCCGCCCTCTACCCCTTCCGCGCCTCGTTCTACGAGCAGCTGGGCTACGGGCTGGCCGGCGAGGCCCACCAGTACCAGCTCCCTCCCTCCCTGCTGCCCGACGACAAGGTGGAGCGGATGCGCGTGCGCCTGGTGGACGCGCCCGAAGACGAGGCGGCCATGCGCGCCGTGTACGCGCAGGCCTCGCAGCGCCTGCAATCCGGCCAGCTGGACCGCACGGCGCGCTCGTGGCGCAACTCGTGGGGCGGCGAAGACCAGGCGGCCGTGGTGTACTGGGGCGAGAGCGGCGAGGCCGAGGGCTACGCCATCGTCCGCTACCGCGCGGACCTCCCCATCGACAAGCGCTTCCTGGAGGTGGAGGAGCGCGTGTGGCTCACCCTGGGCGCGCAGAAGGGGATCTACGCCTGGCTCTCGTCGCTGGGCGACCAGTGGCGCGAGCTGGTGTACCGCGCGCACCCGGAAGAGGGCTTCGGCGACCGCATAAGCGAGCCGCGCCTCCCCCTGCTCAGCAACCCGGGGTGGGGCCTCTGGTTCCCCTCGGCTACTCTGCTGCGCGGCCCCATGTTCCGCGTGCTGGACGTGCCGGAGGCGCTGGGAATGCGCTCCCTCCACACCGAGGAGGAGATGACGCTGAGGCTGGAGGTGGACGACGAGCAGGTGCTGGAGAACCGGGGCCCCTGGCGGGTGCGCATCGAGGGCGGCCGGATGGAGGTGGAGCCGTACCGCGGCGGCGCCGTGGACGCCACCTTCTCCCTCCCCATGGACACGCTCTCGCGCATCTTCATCGGCGCCCTGGCCCCCTGGCAGGCCCTGGCCGGCGGCCTGGCCCACATCGACCGCCCGGAATACACCAAGGCGCTCGACCACGCCTGGGCCGTGCCGAAGCCCTGGACGTTCGACAAGTTTTGAAAAGGAAGTGCGTGAGTGCGTGAGTGCGTGAGTGCGTTTTCCAGCTGTGAACGCACTCACG
>DASVSA010000213.1:0-6719 GCA_036388335.1 Longimicrobium sp.
CGCCATCGCCTCCAGCACCGGCAACCCGAATCCCTCGGTGAGCGAGGGGAAGAGGAAGCACGCCGCGCCCGCGTACAGCGCACGCAGCCCCTCGTCATCCACCCCGCGCAGCTCCAGCACCGCGTCGTTCAATCCCAGGGCGTCCACGCGCGCCCGCACCGCATCCGCGTCCTCGTCGCCGTTCCCCGCGAGCACCAGGCGCATACCCGGGTGCACCGAGCGCACGCGGTGGAGGACCTCCACGGCCGCCACCAGGTTCTTGTGGAGCTTTCGGTTGCCCACGCACAGCAGGTAGGGCGCCTCCACCCCGGCGGGGAGCGCCCCGGCCGGCGCGGCCCACGAATCGTCCACCCCCTCGGCCACCACCCGCACGCGCGGCGCCGCCCACGGAAAGCGCTCCAGCAGCGCGTCGCGCGTGGAGAGCGAGGGAACCACCACACGTGCCGCCCGCTTCACCGTCTGCCGCAGCACCGCCCCGGCCAGCGCCACCTTCCACGCGGGAAAGTGCGGAAGGGTGAAGTGGCTGAGGTCGTGGACCACCACCACGCTGCGCGGCGGCGGCCCGGGGAACGGGACGTCGTAATGGGCAAGGAACGCCACGTCGTGCCTCAGCGCGCCACGCGCCGCCAGCGCCAGCCAGCGCGCCTGCCCCACGGGGCTGTAGAAGCCGTGGGGGAAGGCGAGCACCTGGGCGCCGGGGGCGAAGCGGCGGACCTCGTCCGGGTGCCCCAGCAGCGTGATCCTCCCAAAACGAGGATCGGCCGACACCCGCGCGAGCACCTCGCGCAGGTACCGGCCCAGCCCCGAGTGGGCGATCCCCCGGCCATCCACGAGGAGCGACCTCCCCGTCATCACAGCTCCGCGCCGAGCGCTCCGTGGCTCCGTCGGTGCGATGGCGTCAGTAGGCGCCATCGCCCCGGACGACGACCCCGATCGTGCGGAACATGATCTTGGCGTCCAGCACCAGCGACCACGAGGCGATGTAGTCGCGCTCCATCTTCACGATGGTCTCGAAGTCGGTGATCAGGTTGCGGCCGTTCACCTGCCAGGGCCCCGTGATGCCGGGCACCACGCTCAGCCGCTCGAAGTGGTGGGGCTCGTAGCGGTTGATGTCGTTCACCAGCGCCGGGCGCGGGCCCACGATGCTCATGTCGCCCATCAGCACGTTGAAGAGCTGCGGGAGCTCGTCCAGCGAGGTACGGCGCAGGAACCTGCCCACGCGGGTTACCCGCGGGTCGTCGCGCACCTTGAAGGTGCCGTTGCCGTAGATGTTGAGGTGCGCCAGCTCCAGCTCGCGCGCCTCGGCATCCACCGTCATGCTGCGGAACTTCCACATGGTGAAGCGCCGCCCGCCCAGCCCCACGCGCTGCTGGAGGAAGAACACCGGCCCCGGGCTCTCGATGACGATGGCGAGCGCGATCAGCAGGATCAGCGGCGCCGCCACCACCATCGCCACGCTGGCCAGCAGCACGTCCGTGAAGCGCTTCACCAGCAGCGACGGCAGCTCCAGCCGCGCCGGGTGCAGGTGCACCATGGGGATGTCTCCCATGCGCGTGGCCTCGGCGTAGAACTCCTGCCCGCCCACCACCGAGGGCACCACGTACACCTTGACGCCGCGCTCGAAGCAGGTGAGCGCCACCGTGCGCAGCTCGTCCGGCGGGAGCGTGGTGGCCACGAGGACCTCCTGCAGCTCCGTCTCGTCCAGCACCCGCTCCAGGTCGCTCAGCACGCCCAGCGAGGCCGGGTCCGGCCGGTCGCGGGTGGTGAGGTGCCCCACCACGTACTGGTCGATGGTCTGCGGCTCGCGCACCCCGCGCAGCGCCACGCCCACCTCGTCCAGCGCCCCGATCACCAGCGCCCGCCGCAGGCCGAAGCCACGCATGTAGGCCTGGCGCACGAGCAGGTCCACGCCCTTCCTCCCCAGCGCCAGCCCCACGAACGAAGCAACCCCCACCGCCACGATGAGCTGGGGGGAGAAGGGGATGGCCGGCGGAAAGGTAACCAGGCAGGCGAGCAGCAGGGCCGCGAGCCCGGCGCCGGACGCCAGCCGCTTGCGGTCGCGCCGCGCGGCACCCGGCAGGTACGCGGAGAAGGCGTTGAGCGAGAGGAGGAAGGTGGCCACCACCACCGGCAGGTAGTCGCGCGCCTCGTTCCAGGAGCCCCAGGCGCGGGCGCCGGCCCAGAAGGCCACCGCCACGATCACCGCGTCCAGCAGGTGAAGGGTCACCACGCGCAGAAACTGGCGGAGCAGCGAGATCGCCAGCCGGCGATGGGCGATCTCGCGCCGCAGGCGTACGTCGATGGGCGCGATTCCTCCGCCGGCCCGGCTCCCCACGGGCTCCGCGGGCGCATTACCCACGTAGGCCTGCACGAGGGCAGACATGTCGTTCGCCATCCGAGAGCGTATCCTGGAAACTGTAATGTGGGGGCCCCTGGGAGCTCCCCCGGTCGCGTCGCCCACCCATGACGCACGAGGCATCGCACGCGTCACCTAAGGACGATCGCCCAAGCACGAAAAGGGCCAGGGCGCATAAGGCGCGGACAACGGAAGCCACAACGCGCCACAGTGCCCACTTGTGACACTTCCGGGCTACGGCCGGAAGCCGCGCGCGTACTGGCGCGAGTAATACGAGATGATCATGTCCGCCCCCGCGCGGCGGATCGCCGTAAGTGCTTCCACGTGTGCACGTTCGCCATCGATCCACGCCCGCTCGGCCGCCGCCACGATCATCGCGTACTCGCCGGACACGTGGTACGCGCACACGGGGTACCCGGTCTCCGCCTTGACCCGGTGGATGACGTCCAGGTAGGCGAGGGCGGGCTTCACCATCACGATGTCCGCCCCCTCGTCCACGTCGAGCCGGGCTTCTCGCAATGCTTCGAGCACATTGCCCGGGTCCATCTGCGCCGTGCGCCGGTCGCCGAAGGTGGGCGCGCTCTCCGCCACGTCGCGGAAGGGACCGTAGAAGGCCGAGGCGTACTTGGCGGCGTAGGAGAGGATCGCCGTCTGCGTGTGCCCCGCCTCGTCCAGCGCGCTGCGGATGGCGCCCACGCGCCCGTCCATCATGTCCGACGGGGCCACCACATCCGCCCCGGCCGCCGCGTGCGCCACGGCCATGCGGGCCAGCAGGGGCACGGTGGCGTCGTTGTCCACGTCACCGTCGCGGATCACGCCGCAGTGCCCGTGGCTGGTGTACTCGCACAGGCACACGTCGGTCATCACCAGCAGCCCCGGGAGCTCGCGCTTGATGAGCCGCACGGCGCGCGAAACGATGTTGTCGCTCGCGTAGCCGCTGCTCCCCACCTCGTCCTTGTGCTCGGGGATGCCGAAGAGGAGCACGCCGCCCAGCCCCAGGCGCTGCGCCTCTTCGGCGTCGCGCAGCAGCTCGTCGATGGAGGTCTGCTCCACGCCGGCCATGGAGTCGATGGGGCGGCGCACCCCTTCGCCCGGCACCACGAAGAGGGGGAGGATCAGGTCCGAAGGAAGCACCACGGTCTCGCGCACCAGCGAGCGGATCGTCTCGCTGCGGCGCAGGCGCCGGGATCGGTAGGTCGGAAAGCTGGGCATCGCGTCAGAACAGGTACGAGAGGTCGGCGCGCAGCCTCTGCTCGCGCCATCCGTCGCCCGCGTCGCGCTCAAGCGCAACGCGGGCATCCAGGCGGGCTCCCAGGCGCCACACGGCGTCCAGGCTCCCGCCCACGCTCCCGCCCGTGCGGACGGGTGCGTAAAGGTTGGAGGCGCGCTCGGGCCGTTCGAGCCCCTCCTGGCCGCGCCGGCGCACGAAGGCGCGCCCCTCCAGCCGCAGGCGCGCGTCCAGCAGCTCGGCCTGGCCGTACGCCAGCGCCTCCCATCCCTCGCCCCCCAGCGGGTGGCCGAGCGGGCGGTTGCCGTACACCCAGCCGCCGGGCTGCGAGGCGTGCATGTACCACGAGGGATTGCCGCAGCACTGCTTCGAGAACCGGGTGAGCTCCGCCCCGCCCGCCAGGTCGCGCCCCAGCCGCGGGAGGAAGAGCCCAAAGGTGCGCCCCGGCACCTTCCACCACGCGCCGGAGGCGTCTTCGCTCCCCCACTCGAAGTAGACGGTGGCCGGCAGCACCCGCTCCGTGGGCAGGCGCCAGCGCCCGTCCGCCGCGATCACCTGGTTCTCGAACTCCGCGGAGAGGATCCCCAGGAACATCCTGGCCACGTTCCCCGCCGTGACCGGCGTGGCGATGCTGTCGCCGCCGAAGACGGAGGCGCGGTTCACTCCCAGCTGCAGGCGCGGGTGGGGCTGGAATCCCGCGCGGGCCGTCCAGAACCAGGGCCGCCCCGGGTGGCGCGACTGGGGGAGGCGCGAGAGGGAGCTGTGGAAGGTGGCCGGCCCCAGGTAGCGGAGCAGCGAGGGGAGCTCCACCGGCCTCAGCGTCTGCACCTGCCCGCGCACCATGGGCGCGGCGCCCGTCACCACGATGCCGCCGGAGCGCGCGGTGCCGTACCCCACCGCCTCGCGCCCCACCGAGGCCCCCAGCGGCCCCCACGCCGCCGACACGTCCCACACGGGCACCTCCACCCCTTCCGTGCCCGCCTCGACCCGTGCGATGGCCGCGGCCGCGCGCACGCCCAGCGCCACCGTGGCCGCGCCCGCCCACTCGTCGCGGTCCGGGAGCGCGAACGGCTCGCGCCGGAAGCCGTACGCGCCGAACGCGGGCTCCGTGCGCCCCGCCTCGTGGTCGGTCACCAGCCCCGCGCGCCCACCCAGCAGGACGGTGCGCCCGGCGTACTCCGGGAACTCCTCCTCGAAGCGCCGCAGCCACCCCGCCGCCTGCTCCGGATCGCGCTCCGCCGCCTCGCGCAGCGCCTGCGCCACCAGCCCGCGCGGCGCCGAGCGCTGCGCGGGGAAGTACCCCGGAGCCAGCCCCATCGCCCAGGCCCGCGCCGCCGCCCTGGCCGCCCAGTGGTCGATGGGGAGCGGCGGCGAAGCGGCGCTGTCGGTCTGCGCCGCGAGGGCGCCGCCCCAGAGCAGGCAGCACAGAGCGACGAAGGGGGAGCGCATCCACGCTCCCCGCCGTCCTCCTCTGTGCCTCCGTGTCTCCGAGTGAGCCATCACGAGCCCCAGAATCCCCGGATGGCCGCCAGCAGCCCCGGAATGGTGTACTCCTTCGCTTCCACGTCCACCCGCATCCCCAGCTCGCGCAGCGTGCCCGAGGTGATGGGGCCGATGGAAGCCACCGACGCCCCGCCCGTATCCGTCCCCACCAGCTCCGCGAAGCTGCGCACGGTGGAGCTGGCCGTGAACGTCACCAGGTCCACCTCGCCCGCCGCGATCCGGCGCCGCACCTCGTCCGCGCCGGCGCCGTCCTGCACCGTTCGGTACGCGGCCACCTCCACCACCTCCGCCCCACGCTCGCGCAGCGAATCGGGAAGGACCGCGCGCGCCACCTCGGCGCGCGGGAGGAGGATACGGGCTCCGTGGAGGTCCGCGGCGGCGGCGAGCGCCTCCACGGTGGCCTCGGCCACGTACTCGTCAGGCACCAGGTCCGCGCGGATGCCGCGCGCCGCCAGCTCGGCCGCGGTGGCGGGCCCCAGCGCGCAGACGCGGACGCCGGCCAACGCGCGCGCGTCGAGCCCCGCCCCCGCCAGCGCGCTCCAGAAGTGCTCCACCCCGTTGGTGCTGGTGAAGACCACCCAGTCGAAGCCGCCCACCCCCGCCGCGGCATCGCGCAGCGCGCCCGCGTCCGGCGCCGCCTCGATGCGGATGGTGGGGAACTGGATGACCTCCGCGCCCAGCGCCTCCAGCTCGGCCGCGAAGCCGCTGGCCTGCGCCCGCGCCCGCGTCACCACGATGCGGCGGCCGGAGAGGGGGCGCCGGTCGTACCAGGCGAGCTGCTCGCGCAGCGCCACCACCTCGCCCACCACCACGACGGAGGGCGCCCCGATCCCCGCCTCGCGCACCAGCGCCGGCAGGGTGGCGAGCGTCCCCGCGACGGTGCGCTGGCGGGGGTACGTCCCCGACTCCACCGCGGCGGCGGGCGTGTCCGGCGAGCGTCCGCCCTCCATCAGGCGGCGGAAGTTGTCGGCCATCTTCCCCACGCCCATGTAGAACACCAGCGTCCCCACGCCGCGCGCCAGGTGCGCCCAGTCCAGGTCCGTGTCGTCCTTGGTGGGGTCTTCGTGCCCGGTCACCAGGGCCACGGACGAAGTGACCCCGCGCTGCGTCACCGGGATGCCGGCGTACGCGGGGCCCGCCACGCCGGAGGTGATCCCCGGCACCACCTCGAAGGGCACGCCGGCCTCGCGCAGCACCAGCGCCTCTTCCCCGCCCCGCCCGAAGACGAACGGGTCGCCCCCCTTCAGGCGGACGACCGTGTGGAAGCGCCCCGCCAGCTCCACCAGGAGGCGGTTGATCTCGTCCTGGGTGCGGGTGTGCTCGCCCCCGCGCTTCCCCACGTACACGCGCTCGGCGCGGGCTGCCCTCTCCACGATGGCGGGCGACACGAGCGCGTCGTACACCAGCACGTCCGCGCGCGCCAGCAGCTCCGCCGCCCTCAGCGTGAGGAGCCCCGGGTCGCCCGGACCGGCGCCGACGAGGTAGACGGTACCCGTCATGCGGCCCCCCCGCGAACCGATAATGGCGGCTCGTGCGAATGGAGGCCCTCACCCCCCGTCCCCCTCTCCCGATAACAGGAGGCGCAGCCTCTCCTGTTATCGGGAGAGGGGGCGATTTCCATGGATCGGCGCG
>DASVSA010000214.1:0-11728 GCA_036388335.1 Longimicrobium sp.
CGTGAGTGCGTGAGTGCACTCAGGACTTAGGACTTCCGTTCCGGGAACTGATTTGCCGAACGGAGCCCCAGGAGGCACGGAGAACTTCTCTCCGTGCCTCCGTCTTTTTACTGCCGGCAGGGGGCGTTGGGGTCCTGGCGCGGCCCGTCCACCACCAGCCGCTGGGGGCGGTCGGCAACGGCGAAGGCGATGTCGCGGACGAAGCCCGCCACGCGCGTGAGCCCCTCGTAGTCGATGTACTGCGGCTCGTCGCCCACCTGGTGGTAGTCCACGTGGTAGCCGCGCGAGAAGTAGGTGATGGGGATGCCGTAGCGCGCGTACATGAAGTGGTCGCTGCGGCAGTAGCGGTTGAGCGGGTGCCCCGGGGCATCGAACGAGTAGTCGATCGCCATGCGCTGCGGGCGGCGGGCGTTGAGCGAGTCGATGGTGGCGCCGAGCTGGGTAGACAGGCGCCGCGAGCCGATGAGCTGGATGTAGCCCGGCCCGCCCCCGCGGATGTCCTCGGCCCGGCCGCGCCCCACCATGTCCATGTTGAGCGCCGCCACGATGGAGTCGAGCGGCACCGTGGGATGGTCGGTGAAGTGCTGCGAGCCGTAGAGCCCCGCCTCTTCCGCCGTGTGCGACATGAAGAGGATGGAGCGGCGCGGGCGGCGCGGCGCGGCGGCCATCGCCTCGGCGATCTCCAGCAGGGCCACGGTGCCGCTGCCGTCGTCGTCGGCGCCGTTGAAGATGGAGTCCAGGCGCGCGCCGCCGTGCGCCCGGCGCATGCTGTCCGCCAGCGCGCGGATGCGGGCCGCCTGCTCGGCCGTGGGCTGGCCGGGGCGGTCGTTGGCGCCCTGGGGCCTCATCACCCGGTTGAAGGCGCGCACCGAGTCGTGGTCCAGCGCGGTGCCGGTGGTGCCCACGTGGTCGTTGTGGGCGCTGATCACCACGTACTGCCCGCGCAGCGCCGGGTCGCTGCCGCGCAGCACGGCGATCACGTTGCGCGCGGGCGCCGCGGCCGGCTGCTCGCCGAACGCGAAGGCGCCGCTCACCGTGCGCCCCGCCGCCCCGGGCCGCAGCCCGGCCGGCGCCGCTCCCAGCATCCGCTCCGCCGCCGCCGCGCTCACCAGGAAGCCGGCCGAGCCCGGTGCCGCCGCGGCGGGCGCCCCGGTCGAGAGCTCCGTCCTCTCCTCCTGGATGTACTCCACGATCCCCGCGGGCGACACGTCCAGCGACGCGATGGCCACAGCCGCCGCGCCCGGGTACGGGTTGGTGCGCTGGGCGCTCCAGAAGCGGTACTCCGGCTTCCCGTCCGCGCCCTGCGGCGGAAGGAGCACCACCACCTTGCCACGCGCCTGCTCCGCCGGGATCATCTCCCCGCCGATGCGTCCGCCGAACACCACCTGCGTGCCCGCCGCGCTGAGCGTGGGGGTGAACGGGAAGACGTTTTCCCTGGGAAGCGGCGCCCAATCCCGCCACAGGGTGAGCGCGGTGCCGTCCACCGAGAGGGCGGCGCCGCGGCCCAGCCCCTTGGTCACCAGGGGGATGGCCTGGAAGAAGGTGCCGTTCTCCCCCATCGGCTCCAGCCCCGCACGGCGCAGCTCGGCGGCGATGAACTCGGTGGCCGTCACGTTGCCGGGCCGCCCGGCCTCGCGCCCCTTCATGGAGTCGTCGGCCAGCACGTACAGGCGCGACATGGCGTCCGCCGGGCGGATGGCCGCCGCCGTGGGCTGGGCGGTGTACGTGCGCGGCCCCTCGGCGGCGCTCTGCGCGGCCAGCGGTTGGGCGGCGATGATCCCGGCCAGGGCCAGGAGCGGTGCGGTGCGGAGGTGGCTCACGGGAGGTTCTCGTCGCGGGTGGCGGTGTGGCTCGCGCTGAAGATACGTGCGCGGGCCGGCCGTGGGGAATGGGGAATGGGGAACGGGGAACGGGCACAGCGGGCAGAGGGTGGCGCGCGCTGACGGAGGCCCTCACCCCCCAACCCCCTCTCCCATGAATGGGCGAGGGGGCGCATCCGCTGTGTCGGCGGGTGGGTCGGCTTTCCTCTGAGCGGCGGCTCCGCCGGCCTCTCGCGCGTGCGCGGGCATCTGGAAATCGCCCCCTCTCCCGCATGCGGGCCGGGGGGAGGGGGCCTCTCAGCACACTCCTGACCACCGTTCCCCGTTCCCCTATTCCCCGCTCTTCCCCCTCGCCACGCGCCCCAGCAGCTCGGCCGCGCGCTGCTCGAACTGCTCCAGCGACACGCGGCTCTTGGTCATCACCTCGGCCACGCCCAGCCGCTCGCGGTCGCGGTCGTCCACGTCGCGGGCGGTGTAGACGAGGACGGGGAGGTGGCGCAGCACGTCGTGGCGGCGCAGCCAGTCGATGACGGCGAATCCGTCCGTGTCGGGGAGGCCCAGGTCCAGCACCAGGAGCTCGAACTTCATGCGCTGGCTCGCCTCCACCGCCTCCGCGCCCGTGCGCACGTGCAGCGTGGTCACTCCGTGGCCGCGGAAGAGCTCGCGCAGCACTCCGGCGATCCCGTCGTCGTCCTCCACGATCAGCACGTCGCAGTGAGGGACCTCGCCGGCCAGGGCGCGCTCCACCGCGTCCACGATGGAGGTGCCCTCGGCCGGCTTGGTGAGCCACCCCGCCACGTCCGCGATCCCCGCGCCCGCGTCGCTCTCGCTCAGCACACTGAAGATCACCACGGGGATATCGCGCGTGCCGGGGTCGGCGCGCAGGGCGGAAAGGGTGGCGGGGCCGCCCATCCCCGGCATCCTCATGTCCAGCAGGATGGCCGCCGGCGGGCGCACGCGCGCGCTGGCCAGCGCCTCCTCGCCGCTCCCGGCGATCACCACGCGGTAGCCCTCCCGCTCCAGGACGTCGCGCGCCACCGCGGCCATGGCGCCGTCGTCGTCGCACACCAGCACCAGCGGAGCCGCCTCGGGAGCGCTCAATTCATGCGACAGGGGGAGGGCGAGGGTGAAGGTGCTCCCCTTCCCCCACTCGCTCTCGGCCCAGAGGCGCCCGCCGTGCTGCTCGGCGATCTTGCGGGCGATGGGGAGCCCCAGCCCCGTGCCGCCCTTTTCGCGCGCGTCGGACGAGTCCACCTGGTGGAAGCGCTCGAAGACGGACTCCAGCTTGTCGGCGGGGATGCCGCGCCCCTCGTCGCGCACCCGGAAGACGGCCTCGTCGTCCACCCGCTCCCCCTCCAGCCGCACGGCCCCGCCCGCCGGCGAGAACTTGATGGCGTTGGAGAGGAGGTTGGTGAGCACCTGCAGCACGCGGTCGGGGTCGGCCCACAGGGTGGCGTCGGCGGCGGAGGTAGTGAGCGTGACGCCGGCCTGCGCGGCCATCGGGCGCATCACCTCCGCGGCCTGCGTCACCATCTCGGCGGCGGGCACGGCGCGGCGCTCCAGCGTCTCCTTGCCGGAGGCCATCTTCTCCAGGTCCAGCAGGTCGTTGATGAGCCTCACCAGGCGGTCGGTGTTGCGCGCGGCGATCTCCAGCATCCGCTGCCCGCTCTCCTGCAGCGTGCCCATCTTGCCGCTGGCCAGCAGCCCCAGGCTCCCGCGGATGGCGGTGAGCGGGGTCCTGAGCTCGTGGCTGACCACGGAAAGGAACTCGTCCTTCATCCGCTCCGTCTCGTACTGGCGGGTGATGTCGCGCGCCACCGCCTGCGCGCCCACCACCTCGCCCCCCTCGGTGAGGAGCACCCAGTTCTGCCCCAGCCAGATCTCGCGCCCGTCGCGCGTGACGATGGGGATACGGTTGTAGCTGACCGGGCGGGCCTCGTCCCACTGCTCGCGGTAGAACCGCTGCACCTCGCGGCGCTGGTCCTCGCGCACCAGGGAGAGGGCGGGGCGCCCCAGGAGCTGGGCCTCGGTGAAGCCCACCGTCTTCACGAAGGGCGGGTTGACGTACGTGAGCCGCCCCTCGTGGTCGGTGGTGTAGATGAGGTCACTGGCGCTCTCCACCAGGGAGCGGTAGCGCTCCTCCCGGCCCCGCAGCACCGCCTCCGCCTGCACGCGCTCGATCTCGCCCCCCATCCACTGCGCCAGGATGCGCAGGAAGTCGCGGTCGCCCTCCTGGAAGGGGGTGGAGCGCGGCCTCGGGTCCAGGAAGCAGAGCGTGCCGTCCTCGCGCCCCGCCACGCGCACGGGAGCGTCCAGCCGCGTGCCCTCGCCGCAGAGCGACTCCAGCAGCGGGCGCGTGGCCCCGGCGCTCACCTCCCCGTCCGGCGGGTGCGCGGCCACCACCTCCCAGCGGTCGCCCCGCGCCCGCGCCAGCACCCCGCTGGCCAGCTCGAAGTGCTCGCATCCCAGCTCCAGCAGGCCCTGGAACTTGTCCGTGCCGTCGGGCGCGGAGGTGATCTCGTAGAGGCGGCGCAGCGAGCGCACGCTGCGCCCCAGCGCCCTCTGCGCCTCGTCGCGCGCCTGCAGCCCGCGCAGGATGCCGAAGCGGGCGAACCCCACCAGCAGGAAGGCGAGCACCGTTCCCGCGCCGATGGTCCACAGGGCGCGCCGGGCGCTCCTCACGGCCACTTCGCGGCGCCGGACCAGCGCTCTCTCCTCCTCGCGGACCATCGCGGCGCCGGTGCGGCGGATCTGGTCCATGATCTCCTTCCCCGTCCCCTGGCGCACGATGGCGATGGCCCGGCCGAACTCGCCGGCCCTCCCCAGCCTCACCGTCTCGCCCATGATGGAGAGCTTGCGCGCGGCGAGCAGCCGCAGCTCCGCCACGTGCCGGCGCTCCTGCCGCTCGGCGATGAGGGTGTCCAGCGTCGCCAGCTCGCCGTCGATGGAGCGGACCGCCACCTCGTAGGGCTCCAGGAAGCGCTCCTGGCCCGTCAGCAGGTAGCCGCGCTGCCCCGTTTCCGCGTCCTTGAGGCGCGACACGACTCCTTCCAGCACCCGGAGCACCTGCTGGCTCTGCACCACGGCACCCTCGTCCGTGCGCAGGCGCGAAAGGCTCCTGAACGCGATGGCGGAGACGACGAGGAGAACCAGCAGCGCGATGGCGAAGCCGAGGTCGATGAGGGAGCGCGTGGAGAGGCGCATGGAAACTGCAATCTCACACAGAGGCGCAGAGACACAGAGGAGAAAACCTCTCCGTGCCTCCGTGCCTCTGTGTGAGCCCCGCTGGATTGATGCACATAAGGAACCTCGGAAAGATGGCGAGCAGATTTGTCGGTTCGGCCCTGATCGCGTGGGGCGCCGTGCTCCTGGCGTCCGGTGTGGCGGCGGCGCAGGAAGTCCCCGAGCCGCGCGCGGGGGCGGCGGAGGCGCCCTTTCGCGCCTCCATCGAGTACGGCCTCACCACCTTTACGGGTGGCGGCGCCGCGCCGGACCCATGGCACACGGTGACGGCGGAGCTGTCGAGGAAGACGGCGCCCGTCACCCTGGTGGCGCGCACCAACTACGCGCACCGCTTCGGCCAGGACGGCTACCAGGTGGAGGCCGACGCGTACCCGCGGATCAGCCGGCGCTTCTACGGCTACCTCAATGCGGGCTACTCCCCGTCCGACATCTTCCCCGAGCTCCGCTACGGCGCGGAGCTGTACGGCGGATTCGGGCGCGGGGGCGAGGCCTCGCTCGGCGCGCGGCGGCTGGAGTTCGCGGACGAGGGGGTGACGATCTACACCGGCTCGCTGGGAGCGTACACGGGCAACTACTACCTCTCCGCCCGCCCCTACGTCACCCCGCGCGACGACGGCACCGCGCGCTCGGGCACCATCCTCGTCCGCCGCTACCTGGCCGACGGCGACTCGCACGTCACCTTCTCGGCCGGAGCGGGCACGGCGCCCACCGAGTCGCCGCTGGAGTTCGAGCTGGGGCGCACGCAATCGTACCGCGCGGCGCTGTACGGCAGGCTCCCCCTCCGCACCGGACTTGCCCTGCGCTGGTCCGCCGGATATGAGCGGGAAGAGCTCACTCGCGGCCAGAGCCGCGACCGCATGGGGGCGGGCATCGGCGCCGAGACGCGCTTCTAGCCCGGCCTACGGCTCGGCGGGGAGGGTGGCGAGGACGGCCTGCACCATCAGCACGGTGTAGTCGTGGATCTGCCGGTCGGAGAGGCGCTCGCGCCCCCCGCCGGCGCGGTGAGTCATCCCCAGCGGCTCGCTCAGCGCCCGCCCCAGCTCCTCGGCGATCTGCACCCGGAGACGCGCCGGGTCGTACCCGGTGCCCGAGGCGCGCAGGTGAAGCTCGGCGCGGCGCACCAGCTCCACGTGCGCCTCGCGGACGGCCGTGCGTCCCAGGCCGCGCAGGTCGTTGAGGTACGGGAAGCCCTTCGCGATGGCGGCGTCGATGGCGTCGTCGCGCTCCTGGCTGCGGGGCGCGGCGCGCCGCTGCTCGCCCTCTTCGGTCGGCTCGCCCTCGCCCAGGATGAACCACCCGGCGCGGAACCCCAGCACCGCCGCCGACTCCTCCCAGAACGCCATCGGCGGGTTCTCCACCGCGCCGGTGAGGTAGCGGTGGACGGTGCTGTACGAGGTGATCCCCTCCATCCCGCGGGCCAGGAGGGCCTCGTGCAGCCACGTCCCCGGCCTCCCGCGGATCTTGAGGGCGAGGTCCACGCGCTCGCGCGCCTTCCCCGGCGTCTGGTTGAACTGCGTCCAGAAGCCGGAGTCCACGTCGTGCTCCACCGACACCTCGGGCGGAGCCTTCGACTTCTTGCGGGTCGTGCCTTTGGCCACCGGCGGTCGGGGAAGGGGTGGGCTGCCGGAGCGCGGGTGCGCGCATCGCACCAAAGTACGCGCTGCTCCCGGGCCGGGAAAGAACGCATCGTTTCCGTCACGTGGCGCGCCAGGATCGGAGAACGGCGATCTCACACAGAGGCACAGAGGCGCGGAGATGAAGTTCTCCTCTGTGTCTCTGTGCCTCTGTGTGAGATTCGGAACACGGCTTGCGCCCGGGCGAGCGTTCCGAGAGCGAGGAGAATGAATGGAGGTGCTGAACACTACCGTCGGTGATTTCCCGCTGCACGAGTCCCGGTTGCGGCTGGCGGGGCACGAGTGGACCGTGCTGCACACGGGCGTCGTGCTGACTCACGACGACGAGCAGGAGTTCCTGCGCGAGCTGAGGGACCGCCTGCCGTACGGCGTGGCGCTCTGGCCGGCCGCCATCGCGCTGGCCCACGAGGTGGCGGCGCGCGCGGAGGCGTTCCGCGGCAAGCGAGTGCTGGAGCTGGGCGCGGGCACGGGGCTGCCGGGGATCGTCGCCGCGTCGCTGGGAGCGCGCGTGGTGCAGACCGACCGCCACGAGATGCCCATGTCCGTCTGCCGGCGCAACGGCGAGCTCAACGGCGCCGGCTCCATCGAGTACCGCCTGGCCGACTGGACCGAGTGGGGCGACGCGGAGCGCTACGACTTCATCCTCGGCTCGGACATCCTCTACGGCGAAACGATGCAGCCCTTCCTGCGCCAGATCTTCGAGCGCAACCTGGCGCCTGGAGGCCGCATCCTTCTATCCGATCCGTTCCGCGGCGTCAGCATCCGCTTCCTGGAAACGCTGGAAGCGGAGTGGCACGTCGCGATCACCAAGTGGAACCTCGGGGACGAGGCGGCGCCGCGGCCCGTCGGCGTGTTCGAGCTGGCACCGCGGTAGAGGGAAAGACGGCTCACGCAGAGGCACGGAGACACAGAGATTACTTCATCTCGTCGGCTGAGTGCCTGGCTATCGCAGGTCCAGCCGCATCAGCACCCGCGGGAAGCCGTTGATGACCGACTGGGTGTCCGCGGCTTTGCGGAATCCCGCCTTCTCGAAGAGCGCGCGCGTCCCCACGTACGCCATGGTGAGATCGACCTTTTCGCCCCCGTTGTCCACCGGGTAGCCCTCCAGCGCCGGCGCGCCCTGGGAGCGCGCGAACTCGACCGCGCCCGCGAGCAGCGCATGCGAGATCCCCTTGCCCCGGTGCCCCGGCCGCACGCGAATGCACCACACCGCCCACACGTCCAGTTCATCCACGTGCGGGATCGTGCGGGTGCGCGCGAAGGTGGTATCGGCGCGCGGCGCCACCGCCGCCCATCCAACCACCTCGTCGCCTTCGTACGCGAGCACGCCGACCGGCCCCTGCTCCATGATCTCCGCGACCTTCTCGCCGCGGGCGGGACCCCGCAAAGCGACATTTTCCTTCGATGGGATGCGGTAGCTCAGGCACCAGCACACGTTCGCGTCCGCCCGCTTCGGCGCCACCATCGTCTTGACGTCCTCGAACACGCTCGCTGGACGAACCTCGATGGCCATGCGTCAGGATCCCGAGTAGAGGTTGAGGGAGCCACCGGTGATTCGGAAGACTCAGGCGGGGCGCGCACGGAGTCAAGATCGCGCAGCCGGGCGCGATGCTTGTGATGATCCGAGCACCCGCCGTACCTTGCCCGCGTGGTGCCGCGATGGCGGCTCGGAGCGCCGTCATCGACCACCCGGGGTTCGGCCGCCTGCCTCTCGTGGATCTGGTACGGCTGCAGGAGATCCACACGAAGCATCATCACGGCCAGATGCCAGCCGCCTAGCTCACACAGAGGCACAGAGACACGGAGAGGATGTCAGAAGTAACCCTCCAATCCCTGCGCGATCAGATTGCGTCGATGCAGGTGATCCGGTGCCGCATGGTCCACGAGCGCGTCCGCATGGAGGATGGCGCCGTGCTGCGGGCCCGGCGCGGCGGGCCGCGGCCGGAACTGGTGCGCATGGGGCTGTGCAGTCCCGAGGTGCGCGGGCGCAACCTGGCGTGTGGGCATACGATGGCGCGCTACGTCCTGTTCGATGCGGTGCGGGCGCTCCAGGCGGCGGGCGGGCCGCATGACGCCCTGCTGCGGGAGCTGGAGAGCGTCTCCAACTCCATCCATCTCCTGGATCACGAGAAGGGAGATGCCGAGCGGCAGCTTGCCCTCGCGTCCGAGATGGAGCCCCCCACAGAGGGTGCGGCCACACTTCGAGCGGCGGAGATCAAGCGCCTGGAGGAGCAGCACGATGAGTTCGCCGAGCGGATGCGGGGGCTGCAGCGGACGGTGCTCGCCCACCTGGACACCGCGATCGGGGACGGGATGGGCCAGCGCACCTCGCACGAGCACGCCTGATGGCGGACGTACTCTCGGCGCGGCTGGCGGAGATCGTGGAAGCGCTGCCGCTCCGTCCCGGGATGCGCGTGCTGGAGATCGGGTGCGGGCCCGGCGCGGCGGCGCGCGCCGTCGCGAGCCGTATCGGCGACGGACACGTGCTCGCCATCGACCGCTCGGCCAGAACGATCCGGCAGATCACCGCGGCGTCGGCCGGTGAGATCGCCGCGGGCCGGCTGAGCGTGCGGCAGGTGGCGGTGGAGGACTTCGAACTCCTGCCGGGCGAAGCTCCCTTCGACATCGCGTTCGCCATCCGCGTCGGGGCGCTGGATGGGCGGCATCCCGAGCTGCAGCGGAGGGCGCACCAGAGCATCGCGCGGGGGCTGGTGCCGGGCGGCCGGCTCTTCATCGACGGAGGCAATCCGCTCAGGGAGATCGTACCGGTCGTCTGACGACGGCAACGGCGGCCTCACACAGAGGCACGGAGCCGAAGTCATCTCTGTGCCTCTGTGTCTCTGTGTGAGACAAAGTCCCGTACCGCACGGTATACAGCCCCGTCGCGGAGCAGCTCCAGGTGGGAGATGCAGGCCGTCTGGTGGTTGGCGGCGCCTTCCAGCACGACCGTCTCCGGCGGGTCGATGATCTCGTCGCAGGGGGAGCGCCAGGTGGCGTAGCGCGCGGTGCCCGGCGTCTCGTCGCCGCGGTTGAGCGCGGCCAGGAAGGGCGAGCCGCGCCTCATCTCCCGGCACGACCCGGAGAAGCACAGATCCGCCGCGTAGATGCCGTGGTTGGGGCCGCCCAGCGACACCCAGGCATCCACCTTACCGGCGCTCCGCGGGTCCTTGAGGTAGTAGCGCGTCGCGAGAGCGCCCATGGAGTGGGTGACGATGTCGACGCGCTCGGCGCCGGTGGCCACCAGGATCTGGTCCACCCGCGCGGCGATCCGCGCCGCGGCGGCGGCGTTCGGCTCGCGGGCGTCGAACGTCCACGCGAACAGCTCCGTGGGCTGCCAGCCGTCGTCGATGAACCGCCCGGTCATCGTGCTCCACTGCGCCGCCCTGCCCCGCCACCCGTGCACGAACAGGATGGGGTCGGGCGACCGGCGCGCTTCCTGGGCGGCCGCGGCGAGTGGGAGCGTGGCGAGCAGGAGCGCGGCGAGTGCGTGCGGGCGGATGCGGAGCATGGATCGGCTTCTCGGGTTCGGGATCTGTCCCGGTGGATGCAGGATCCGGCCCCGTCACACGCGCGGTGGGCTGCGCGTTCTCCGCTCGGATCTCCACTTCGCACCCCTTGCCGCCACCCGACAATGCCCCGCCTCCGCTTTCTCTTCTCCGCCGCGCTGGTCCTTCTCCTTGCCGCGTGCGCCCAGGACAGCCCCACCGAGCCGCAGCTAGAGGGCCGCATGACAGGCTCGCTGGACGGCGCCGCCTGGAGTGGCGGGGCGTGGGCCACGCTCTACAGGGGCACGCTCGTCGTCGGCTCCATGCGCGACCGCAACGAGCAGCACGTGGTGCTGGAGGTCCCCTTCACGGGGCCCGGCCGTTACACGGCGGAGGCGGGCAAGGGGCGCTACTATGAGACGCTCGGGCTGGACGTACTCACCTACCAGGCTGCAGCCACCGCCGGCACGCTGGTGGTCGACACGTACGACCCCGCCTCAGGGGAGATCACCGGCACCTTCCAGCTCGCGGCGCAGGGAGAGCGCGGAGCGACACGCTTCGAGAACGGCGAGTTCGCGGCGCGGGTGTTCGTCGCCCCCTGAGCCCCGCGCGGAGAACGACAGAGGCACGGAGACCGATGAGGTTCTCCGTGCCTCTCTGCGTTTGCGGTGTTGCGGGCGACTGAAGTCGCTGCAACAACTGCACGAAGTCCCCCTGCGGGGACTACAGGGTTGCGGCTGATCCTGAGGATCCAGTCCGCGCACGCGGACTTCGTGCTGTCGTTGCCGCGAGTTTACTCGCCAGGCCCTGGTGCCAGGCCCCGGTTCTCCCTATCGGTCCGCCTGGATCCCGACGGAGGACGGGCCGATCCAGCGCTGCACCGCGGCCAGGAACTCGGACGGATAGCAGGGCTTGGGGATGTAGCCGTCGGTAACCTCCTGCAGCATCCGCATCTGCGCCGGCGTCACCGCGCTGGCGGTGAAGGCGAGCACGGGGATGGGGGCCGTGCGCGGGTCCGATTTCAGGATGCGCGCCGCGTCCCAACCGCCCATCACGGGGAGCTTCCCGTCCATCACCACCATGTCCGGGAGCGCCTCGCGGGCCATCGTCACCCCCTCCAGACCATCGCGCGCGTGGAGCACCTGGTACCCCGCGTAGTCGAGCGCGATGGAGCAGATCTCCCGGACGTCCGGGTTGTCGTCCACGATGAGGACCGTCTTGCGGCCGCGGAAGGAGGTCATGGGAGGATCTTGGAGCGGGAGGCCCGGCGGCACGGCGAGATACCGTTCCGCACTCTAATGTTTACCCTCCGGGTTGGACAAGGCTTTTATTCGGCACACGCCCGGCACATCCCGTGCTCGTGACCCGGCCGCACCCTGAACCAGCCCGGAGGAGTGGATGCGACCCCAGGTAGGGCCTGCCTTCGAGGAGTTCGAGCGCGCCTCCGACGCGCGCCGCGGGGACGTGCACAGCACCGCGCTGGCCGGCGCGCTCACCCAGGCGCGAGCCGCGCTGGAGAGCAGCCTGGCCGCCGTCCTGGCGCGCG
>DASVSA010000215.1:0-12767 GCA_036388335.1 Longimicrobium sp.
CAGGTCCATCCCGCCGGTGATGTTGATGAGCACGCCGGCCGCGCCCTTGATGGAGATGTTGTCCAGCAGCGGCGACGAGATCGCCTCCTGGGCTGCCTCCACCGCGCGGTTCTCCCCCTTGCCGAAGCCGGTGCCCATCAGCGCCGTGCCCCGGTTGCTCATCACCGTGCGCACGTCGGCGAAGTCCACGTTCACCTCGCCGGTCACGCGGATCAGGTCCGAGATGCCCTGCGTGGCGTGCAGCAGCACCTCGTCCGCCTTCTTGAGCGCGTCCTTGAACGACGTCCCCTTGCCGACCACGGAAAGGAGGCGCTCGTTGGGGACCACGATCATGGTGTCCGCGCAGCGCTTCAGCTCGGCCAGGCCCAGCTCGGCCTGCTTGAGGCGCTTCTTTCCTTCGAACATGAATGGCTTGGTGACGATGGCGATGGTGAGCGCACCCATCTCGCGGGCCATCTCGGCGATCACCGGCGCCGCGCCGGTGCCGGTGCCGCCGCCCATCCCGGCCGTGATGAAGACGAGGTCCGCGCCTTCCAGCGCCTTCCTCACCTCGTCGGCGTTCTCCTCGAACGCCTGACGCCCGATCTCCGGACGCGCCCCGGCACCGAGCCCGCGCGTGAGCTTCTGCCCGATCTGGAGCTTGATGGGGCACTTGCTCGTCTTCAGGACCTGGGCGTCGGTGTTCACGCTGATGAACTCGACCCCCTCCAGGTCCTCCTCGATCATGCGGTTGACGGCGTTTCCGCCGCCGCCCCCCACGCCCACCACCTTCATGCGGGCGTTCTGCGGCATCATCTCTTCGTACTCGAAGATCATCCTCTAGTCCTCCAGGCGCGTGGGAGGGACGTACATTTCATAGCTTTTGGGCATACTCTATCCAGGGGCCCCACGGTCAAAAGAAGTCCGTGAGCCAGTCTTTCATCCACTTTATGACGCCGTTGACGGAAGCGTTCGCGGGCGCGCTCCCTTCGGGAGAATCCGAAATGAGTCGGCGGGATCCATACAGCGCGAGTCCTGCGGCGGATGCAAATTTGGGACGCCGGACCGAATCCGCAAGGCCACCAAGACCCTCCCCGGGCACCCCGATCCGCACCGGCGCGGCGAAGCTCCGCTCGGCCAGCTCCACAATCCCGTGCAGCGACGCGCCTCCGCCCGTCAGCACGATGCCGCCGGCCAGCTCGGAGGCCAATCCGCTGCGCTCCAATTCCGCCGCCACGAGACCAAAGATCTCGTCCATCCGCTGCTCGATGATGTGGGCGAGCAGCTCGCGCGCGATGTGGCGCGTCTGCCCGGCGGCGGCGGCGGCCACCTCGAAGGTCTCGTTGGGGTCCACCAGGTCGGCGCGGGCGGCGCCGAAGCGCTCCTTGGCCCGCCCGGCCTCCGCGTACGGCAGCGAGAGGCCCTTGGCGATGTCGTTGGTGACGGTGGCCCCGCCCCACGGCAGGGAGGCCAGGTGCCTCACCTTGCGCTCGTGGAAGATGGCCACGTCCGTCGTGCCGCCGCCCAGCTCCACCAGCACGGTGCCGATCTCCTTCTCGTCGTCGCTCATCACGGACATGGACGAGGCGAGCGGCTCCAGCACCAGCTCGGCCACCGTGTAGCCGGCGCGGCTCACGGCCTTGCGGATGTTCTGCGCCGCGGGGCCCGAACCGGTCACGATGAACACCTCGGCCTCCAGCCGCGTCCCGGCCATCCCCACGGGGTCGCGGATGCCGTCCTGGGCGTCCACGATGTACTCCTGCGGGATCGCGTGGATCAGCTCGCGGTCCGTGGGGATGACGACGGCGCGCGCCACCTCGTGCACGCGGTCCACGTCGCCCGGGCGGATCTCGCCGTCGGTGCCGGGGGTGCGGGCCACGGCCACCACGCCGGTGGAGGGCCACGCGTGGATGTGCTCGCCGGCGATGCCGGTGTACACGCGCTCCACCTTGACCCCCGCCATCAGCTCGGCCTCCTGGATCGCCTTGCGGACGGACTCGGTGGTGGCCTCGATGTCGGTGACGATCTCGCGGCGGATTCCGCCCGTGCGGGCCTGCCCCACCCCCAGGATCTTGACCTGGGAGCGGTGGATGGAATCGCCGGTCACCTCCGCGATGACCACGGCGGTCTTGCTCGAGCCGATGTCCAGTCCTGCGACGAGTTGAGGGCGCATCCGGGGTGGTGGAAAGAAAGTGCGTTAGTGCGTTAGTGCGTGAGTGCTTAGGAACTGAAGTCCTGAGTCCTGGGTCCTGAGTGCTGAGTGCTGCTCGTGCTGAGGGAGGCCCTCACCTCCCGGCCTCCTCTCCCAAAGCGCTGGGAGAGGAGGCGATTTCCACGGGGCGGCGCGACGAGGCCCCCTCCCCCCGTCCCCCTCCGCCGCAAACCGCGCGGGAGAGGGGGCGCATCTTCCGTGTCGGCGCGACGTGTACCCCGCCTGCCGCAGCCGTGTGGGGGCGCGATTCATCGCGCCCGTACCAACAGTGCGCTCAAACCCGTGGTCCGCTGAACCGATCGCCCGTAGAGGCGAGGCATGCCTCGCCCGCCTGCCGCACGCTCCATCCCGGCTCGCCGCACCCATCTCTCGTAGGGGCAGCCCCACGTGGCTGCCCGTGCCCTGCCGCGCGCTGAGATCGTCTCCCGCCGCGCGCCCGCTTCACCCCGTTCTCCTACGTCCGCGCCCCGAACCCCGCTGTCACTAGGCACCAGGCACTAGGCACTAGGCACTAGGCACTAGGCACTCGGCACTCGGCACTCGGCACTCGGCACTCGGTACTCGGCACTCGGCACTCAAGACTTAGGACTCCCCGGCATCCTGACCACAATCTGGTCCTCCCAGCGCGCGTCGACCCGTACACGCGCGCCGCGGGTGCTGTCCGCCAGGGTGCGGCGCTCGATGTCGGCGAGGGCGGCGCGGAGGTGGACGAGGCGCGACTCGCCGGCTCCGGCGGGGAGCACCACGTCGGCGGCGGGGGCGCTGAGGACCAGCTTCAGCGCGCCGCCCGCGTCGGGGCGCACCTCGCTCACCCGGGCCATGAGGGCCGGGTCCAGGTCGCCCAGGCGGCCGGCTTCGGCGGCCAGGGCACGTACCGGGCCCGCGGGAAGGTGGCCGCGCGCATCGAGCTTCACCGCGGTGCGCAGGAGCGGGAGGTCCAGCGGGACGCGCGCCGGGTCCACCGGGAGGAGCTCGCCCGCGGCCGTCACGGGGCGCAGCGTGCCGGCCTGCACCAGCGCGGCCGGGCGCTTCTCCTGCACGCGAATGCGCAGAGTACCCGGAAGGCGGCGCGTGACCTCGGCGTCGGCCACCACCGGGTGGCGGCGGAGGGCGGCCTCCCAGGCGGCGGGATCGGTCCACACGTTGTCGCCGATCTTGACCCCCGAGGCGGCGAGCACCTCGTGCGGAGCCAGGAGGCGCGTGCCGGAGACCTCCACCCGCTTGGCGTCGAAGCCCGGCGCGCGGCGCAGGAGCGGCGGGCCCCAGAACGGCGACGAGGCGGCCAGCAGGGCGACGGCCGCGGCGATGGCGCGGCGGGCGCGGCGGTTCATCCGGCCCTCGCGGCGGCGGCGCGGCGCGCGGCCAGCAGCTCGCGCGCAGCCGAGTCCAGGTTGCCGGCGCCCATGGTGATGCACAGGTCGCCCTCGCGCAGCTCGGCGGCCACGGCGCCCACCACGTCGCCGCGGTCCTCGACGTAGCGCACGTCGGCGCCGGCGGCGCGGGCGGGCTCGGCGATCAGCATCCCGGTGACGCCCTCGATGGGCTTCTCGCGGGCGGCGTACACGTCGGTGAGGAAGACCACGTCCGCGGCGGCCAGGGCCTGGCCGAACTCGCCCGCGAAGTCGCGGGTGCGGGAGTAGAGGTGGGGCTGGAAGGCCAGCACCAGGCGGCGGCCCGGGTGGGCCTCGCGGGCGGCGCGCAGGGTGGCGGCCACCTCGGTGGGGTGGTGGGCGTAGTCGTCCACGAACAGGACCCCGCCGGCCTCGCCCACGTGCTCGAAGCGGCGGTCGACCCCGGAGTACGACGCCAGCCCCTCGGCGATGGCGTCCCACGAGGCGCCCATGCGGCGGCCCACGGCGACGGCGGCCAGGGCGTTCCGGACGTTGTGGAGGCCGGGGGCGCGCAGGCGCGCCGTCCCCAGCTTTTCCCCGCGCTCGCGCACGTCGAACAGCGTCTCGGCCGGGGACATCCTCACCTCCTCGGCGCGGAGCATGGAGCCCGCGCTGGCGCCGTAGGTCATCACCCGCTCCGCCCCGCCCGGAAGCGCGGCAACCAGGCGGGCCGCGCCGTGGTCGTCCGCGCACCCGGCCACCAGCCCGTCCGCGGGCACGGAGTCCACGAAGATCCTGAACGCTTCCTCCACGGCTTCCAGCGAGCCGTAGATGTCCAGGTGGTCGGCTTCCAGGGTGGTGACGACGGCGATGGTGGGCTGGAGCTGGTGGAACGAGCGGTCGTACTCGTCGGCCTCCACCACGTAGAGGCGGTCGTCGCCGCGGCGGAGGTTGCCCCCCCACGCGGGGACGTGAGCCCCCACGAAGCCGGTGGGGTTGAGCCCGGCGGCGGCCAGCACGGCGGTGGTGAGCGTGGTGGTGGTGGTCTTCCCGTGGGTGCCGGCGATCCCCACCACGAGCCCGTGGTTGACGATGGCGCCCAGCGCCTCGGCGCGCTTCAGCACGGGGATGCCCCGTGCGCGAGCGGCGAGGATCTCGGGGTGGTCCGCGGGGATGGCGGCGGTCATCACCAGGGCGGCGGCGGCCTCCACGTGGGCGGGATCGTGCCCTTCATGCACGGTGGCGCCGCGCTCGGCCAGCAGCCGGCTGCCGGGTCCCGGGTGCGCGTCGCACCCCGTAACCCGCACGCCGGACAGCATGAGCATGTCGGCGAGGGGGCTCATCCCCGCCCCGCCGATCCCCATGAAGTGGACCGGGCCGCGCCCCGCGAGCTGCACCAGATCGAATCCGCTCAATATACCGCCCGCAATACGGTTGGGAAAGTTGTTCGCACCTCTGTGACCGCCTTCACCGGATCAGCCGCGCGAGCTCGGCCGCAATCAGGTCGGCCGCGTTGGGCCGGCCGCGCTCCCGCGCGCGCCCCGCGATCTCCGCGCGCCGCCCGGCCGAGCCGGCCAGCGCCAGCACCTCCGTCCACAGCCGCTCGCTCCCCAGCTCCTTCTCCTCCACCATCACCGCCGCGCCCGCGTCGGCCAGCGCCACCGCGTTGTGGTACTGGTGGTTGGCGGCGGCGTGCGGGAAGGGCACCAGGATGCTGGGGATCCCCCACGCGCACAGCTCGGCCAGCGTCATGGCCCCCGCGCGCGCGATGGAGAAGTCGGCCGAGGCCAGCGCGCCCGGCATGTCCTGGATGTACGGCAGCACGTGCACCCACGAGGGCGCGCCGATCTGCGCCATCTTCTCCGTGACCATGGGGTGGGTCCCCGGCCCCGTAGCCCACAGGATCTGGAAGCCGGCCGGTGGCGCGGGAAGCCGCCCGTCCGCCACGCCGCGCAGTGCACCCAGCAGCGCCTCGTTCACCGAGCGCGCCCCCTGGCTGCCGCCCGTCACCAGGCACACCGTGCCCTCTCCCAGCCCGAAGCGCGCGCGCGCCGCGGCGCGGTCGAGCGCCAGGTCGGGCGGGTTGATGGGGTTGCCGTGCTCGAACACCTCGGTGCGCTTGCCGGGCTTCAGGTAGCGCCGCGCCTCCGGGAACGCCAGGTGCAGCTGTCTCACGCGCCCCGACATCGTGCGCGTGACGAAGCCCGGATACGAGTTCTGCTCCTGCAGCGCCGTGGGGACGCGGTTCATCACCCCCCACGCCACGGCCGGCCCGCTGGCGTACCCGCCCGTGCCCACCACCAGGTTGGGGCGGAAGGTGCGGAAGACGGTGCGCAGCCCCGTGGCCGCGCCGATCATGGCCGGCACCAGCCGCCAGTTCTGCCACGGCTTCTGGCGGCGGATGGGCTCCAGCGGCAGGAGCACGTGCTGCACCCCCTTCTCCGGCAGCACGCGCGCTTCCACGCCGCGCCGCGCGCCGATGAACATCACCTCCGTTTCGGGATGAAGCCGCTTGAAGGCGTCGGCCAGGGCGAGCGCGGGGTACAGGTGCCCCCCGGTGCCGCCGCCCGCGAAGAGCACGCGCGGGGCGGTCATGCCTTCACCTTCCCGGCGCGGGCCACGCTCAGCAGGATCCCCACCGCCGCGAAGTAGGTGAGCAGCGCGCTTCCCCCGTACGACATGAAGGGGAGGGTGAAGCCCGTCGTCGGAAGGAGCGCCATCGCCACCCCCATGTGCAGGAAGGCAGTCACCACGATCAGGTTGGTCATCCCGATGGCCACCAGGTAGCCGAAGCGGTCCGGGGCGCGCGCCGCGATGCGGTAGCCCAGCACCAGGAAGGAGGCGAAGACGGACACCACGAACACCACTCCCATCAGCCCCCACTCCTCGGAGATCATGGAGAAGAGGAAGTCGTTGTGGGCTTCCGGCAGGAACCCGAACTTCTGCCGCGAGTTGCCGAAGCCCACCCCGCCCACCCCGCCCGAGCCGATGGCGATGAGCGACTGGTAGATCTGGTACGCCGCGCCCTGCGTGTCGCCGCTGGGGTCCAGGAAGGCGGCGATGCGGCGCATGCGGTAGTCCGCGTCCTGGATCTTCCCCCACACCACCGGCACGGCGATGAGGCCCAGGACGATGAAGTGCCCGATGCGCGCCCCGCCCGCGAAGAGCACCAGCGCCGAGAGCAGGACCACGAGCAGCGCGGCCGAGAGGTTGGGCTCCATGAAGATGAGGAGCGCCACCGGGAGCCAGACGATCAGGAAGGGGACGAGCCCCTTGCTCATCGAATGGAGCTTGTCCTCCTTCTTCACCGCCAGCATCGCCGTCCAGATGACGAGCGCGAGTTTGGCGAGCTCGGACGGCTGGAACGAGACGCCCAGGTCCAGCCAGCGGCGCGCGCCGTTGATGCGCGGCGCGATGGCCTCGGTGCCCGGCAGGACCAGCACGATCAGCATCAGCGACACGCCCATCAGCATCGGCCACGCCCACAGCCGGTAGCGGCGGTAGTCGATCCGCGCCAGGAACGACGCGATCACGAGCCCCACGCCCGCGGCGGTGAGCTGCTTCAGCGCGTAGTAGTGCCCGGGGAGCCCCTCGCCGCGCGCGATGAACGACGAGGCGCTGTACATCTCCACCAGCCCGAAGCAGAACGCCACGGCCGTGAGGGCCACCAGCATCCTCGCCTCCAGCGTGGACTCCGCGCGCGGGAGGGCGGCGGCCGCGGGCGGGCGCGGCGCGGAGGGGCGCCGGTCGCGCGGGGTCACCACGGGCTGCACCGGGTCGGTCTTGGCGCGCGGGCGGCGCGGGAGCGTGATCACTTGCGGACCTCCGCGGCGAGCTCGGCGAAGCGCCGGCCCCGCTCTTCGTAGTTGGGGAACATGTCGTAGCTGCTGCAGGCCGGCGACAGGAGGATGGCGTCGCCGTGCTGGGCGATGGCGCGGGCGCGCCGGATCACCTCCTCGAAGGGCCCGTCCACCCGCTCCACGGGGACGTGGCCGGCCAGGTCCTTCTCCACGATCTCGGCGGCCTCGCCGTACGCCACCACCGCGCGCACGCCCTCGCCCAGCTCGGGGAGGAGCTCCGTGTAGGGCTCGCCCTTGTGCCGCCCGCCCAGCAGCAGCACCACGGGCCGCTTCATCCCCCGCACGGCCACGCGGGTGGAGGCGATGTTGGTGGCCTTGGAGTCGTTGATCCAGAGCACCCCGTCCTTTTCCATCACCGGCTGCAGGCGGTGGTCGGGCGCCTCGAACGACCTCAGCGCGTGCCCGATGGACTCGGGCTCGGCGCCGGCGAGGCGCGCGGCGACCGCGGCGGCCAGTGCGTTGGCGGCGTTGTGGGGCCCCAGGATGCGCAGCTCGAACGCGGGGGTGAGAGCTTCCTCCGTCTCCCCGTCCAGCCGCAGCGTAAGCCAGCCTTCGGGGTCCAGGAAGCCGCCGCGCTCGCCGTCTTCCGGCTGCGAGGCCACGCGGAAGTAGTAGCGCTCCCCGGGCGCGTCGCCCATCAGGGTGCGGGCGCGCTCGTCCTCGGCGTTCAGCACCCAGCGGCTGGCGGGGGTGGCGTTGCGGAAGAGGTTCTTCTTGTCCGCGTAGTACGCTTCCAGGTCCGGGTACCAGTCCAGGTGGTCAGGCGCCAGGTTGGTGAGCACCCCGATCTCGGGCGCGAACCTGTCGATCATCCCCAGCTGGAACGACGAGGCCTCCACGACGGCCACCTCCGGCTGCGGGATGCGCAGGGCCAGCTCGCTGAGCGCGGTGCCGATGTTGCCGCCCGCCGCCGCGTCACGGCCGGCGGAGCGCAGGATGTGCTCGATCAGCGCCGTGACCGTCGTCTTGCCGTTGGTCCCCGTGATGCCGATCACCCGCGACCCGAGCTGCTCGAACGCCAGCTCGATCTCGGGCACCACCGGCACGTGCGCGATGGCCGGTTCGCGGAGGATCGAAGCCGTGGGCGGGATGCCGGGGGAGAGGACGATGCGCGTGCAGGCGGCCAGCTTGTCCACGTCGTGCCCGCCCGTCTCCGCGTCGCCGCCCAGGCCGCGGATGCGCGCGGCGGCCTGCTCCTGCGAGGGCCCGGTGCCGGCGTCGCTGGCGTACACCTTTGCGCCGCGGGCCAGGGCCAGCCGGGCCGCGGCCACGCCGCTGCGCGCCAGCCCCAGCACGCCGATCGTCTCCCCTTCCAGCGAGCGGCTCATCGGATCGGGCGCGTCGAGAGGTGTCGCGCGGCCCGCGTGCCTGGCGACTGAAGTCGCGGCGACAACGGCGCGAAGTCCCCCTGCGGGGACTGGACGGCACCCGCTGGTGCCAGACGGCGAGTCCGCGCAGGCGGACTTTGCGCCTTCGTTGCGGCGACTTCAGTCGCCCGCGACAGGTTCATCGTCATCGGATCTTGAGCGTGGCCACGGCGGCCAGGGCGCACATGATCCCCACGATCCAGAACCGGATGATGACCTTGCTCTCGTGCCACCCGATCTGCTCGAAGTGGTGGTGGAGCGGCGCCATGCGGAAGATGCGGCGGCCCGTGCCCGTCTTCCGCTTGGTGTACTTGTAGTAGACGGTCTGCGCCATCACCGAGAGCGCCTCGGCCACGAACACCGCGCCCACGATGGCCAGCAGGAACTCGGCCTTCAGCAGCACCGCCACCGCCCCCAGCACCCCGCCGATGGCCAGCGACCCCGTGTCGCCCATGAACACCTCGGCCGGGTGCGCGTTGAACCAGAGGAAGCCGATGCACCCGCCGGACAGCGCCACGCAGAAGATGGCAAGCTCGCCCGCGCCCGGCAGGTAGAACAGGTTCAGGTAGTCCGACGTGTCCACCCGCCCGAACAGGTAGGCGAACATCCCGAACGTCGTGGCCGCGATGGCCGAGAGCCCGGCCGCCAGCCCGTCCAGCCCGTCCGTGAGGTTGACCGCGTTGGAGCAGCCCACGATCACGAAGGTGACGAAGATGATGTAGACCGGCCAGAAGAACACCAGGTGGATGCTCTTGAGGAAGGGGATCTGCGTCCAGGTGCTGGGGATGTCGCTGAAGGGGAACCATACCAGCAGCGCCCCCAGCAGCAGCCCCACCGAGCCCTGCCCCAGGATCTTGTAGCGCCCGGCCAGCCCGTCCGTCCCCTTGCGGGTGATCTTGAGGTAGTCGTCCAGGAACCCCAGACCCCCCAGCCAGATCAGCACGATGAGGGCGGTGAGCGTGTACTGGTTGTCCAGCCGCGCCCACAGCAGGGTGGGGATGACCGTGGCCAGCACGATCAGCACGCCGCCCATGGTGGGCGTGCCGCGCTTGCCCAGGTGCGTCTGCGGGCCTTCGGTGCGGATGATCTGCCCCAGCTTGAGCATCCGCAGCCGGCCGATGATGGTGGGCCCGAAGATGAAGGCCACCAGGAAAGCCGTCACCACCGCCCCGGCGGCGCGGAAGGTCTGGTAGCGGAAGACGTTGAACGCCGCGTTGTACTCGGCGAGCGGCACCAGCAGGTGGTAGAGCACCGTGTCAGGCCCCGTCTTGTGGGTGGGTGTCGAAGTCGCGCTCGATCAGCGGGATGATCCGCTCCAGTGCCACGCCGCGCGACCCCTTCAGCAGGATCGTCTCGTCGCCCTTGAGGTGCGGGCGGAGCTCGTCGTACGCCTGCAGCGGGTCCTCGGCGGCCACGAGGCGGTCGCCCAGCTGTTCCCGCAGCGGGTGGAAGGCGGCCACGAAGTCGCCCGTGGCGACCACGCGGTCGATCCCGTTCCCCACCAGCCCGGCGATGGTGGCGGCCGCTTCGCGGTGAAGCTCGTCCGCGTGGTCGCCCAGCTCCCTCATCGTCCCCACCACGGCGATCTTGGCGCCGCCGTTGGCGGGGATGGAGGCCAGCAGCTCCACCGCCGCGCGCAGCGAAGGGGGATTGGAGTTGTAGCAGTCGGCCAGCACGCCCACGGTGCCCACGCGCCGCCACTCGTTCCTCATCTTGGGCGACGACATGGCGCCGATGCCGCGCGCCGCGTCCGCCAGCGGCACCCCCAGCGCCTCGGCCACGCCCAGCGCCAGCAGCGCGTTCCTGACGTTGTGGCGGCCGGGGAGGGGGACGTGGACGTCCACCCCGCGGAACCTCCACTCGGTGCTCCCGTCCGGCCTCACTCCCACCTCGCCCTCGGGGCGCAGCTCCGCGCCCTCCGCGAAGCCGGCCAGGTGCACGCGGCCGCCCAGGATGGCGCGGGCTCGGGTGGGAAGCTCCTCGGGCTCGTCGGCCACGAACCCCTGGCCGCCGGGGCGGATGGAGGGGAGGATGGCGAGCTCCTCTTCGAGGACGCCGGCCACGCTCCCGAACCCTTCCAGGTGCTCCTCGCCGATGGAGGTGATCAGCGCCAGGTCCGGCTCGGCGATGGCGCCCAGCAGCGCGATCTCCCCCGGCTCGTTGGTCCCCGTCTCGATCACCAGCACCTCCGCGTCCTCGGGCGCGGCGAGCAGGGTGAGGGGAACTCCCACCTGGTTGTTGAGGTTGGCCTCGGTGGCGTGCACCCGCAGCGTGCCGCCCAGCGCGGCGCGGAGAAGCTCCTTGGTGGTCGTCTTGCCGTTGCTGCCGGCCACCGCCACCACTTTGCCGGCCAGCGCGCGGCGCCGGTGGCGGGCCAGGCGGCCCAGGGCGTGGAGCGTGTCGTCCACCAGGTACAGCCGCATCCCGCCGGGCTGCACCTCCGGCATCCGCGAGACGACGGCGGCGGTGGCACCCGCATCCGACGCGACGGCCAGGAAGTCGTGGGCGTCGTAGTTGGCGCCGCGCAACGCCACGAAGAGCGACCCCTCCGCGATCCTGCGTGTGTCGGTGGAGATCCCCGTGTAGTCGGCCACTCCCTCCCCGGTGCCACCCGTCCCCAGCGCGCGCTCCACCTCGGCGGCGGTCCATCGGAATGCGGTCACGCCCCTCCCCCGGTCGCAGACGTTGCCCTTTCGGCAAGAAGTTCCTTCACCACGATGCGCTCATCGAACGAGCGCTTCTCCCGGCCCACGATCTGGTACGTCTCGTGGCCCTTGCCCGCGAGGAGAATCACGTCTCCCTCGCGCGCTTCGAGAAGCGCCCGTCGGATGGCTTCGCGGCGGTCGGAAACTCGCACGCGGGGTGCACGTCCCATGCCGCTCTCGATGCCGTCCAGGATCTTCTCCGGATCTTCGGTGCGCGGGTTGTCCGAGGTGACGATGGCCAGGTCCGCCCCTTCCGCCGCGATCCGCCCCATCTCGGGCCGCTTCCCCGCGTCGCGGTCTCCGCCGGCGCCGAAGACCACGATCAGGCGCCCCGCCACCAGCGGCCGGACGGCGGCGAGGGCGCGCTCCAGCGCGTCGGGGGTGTGCGCGTAATCCGCCAGCACCGTGGCGGAATGCGGCGGCCCAGAGATCCTTTCCAGCCGTCCGGGGACCTGGGGGATCGTCGCCAGGCCCTCCGCTACCTCTTCCGCGGCCCAGCCCAGCGTCCACAGCGTGGCGGCGGCGGCGAGCGCGTTGGAGACGTTGTAGGTGCCGAAGAGGGGGAGGCTCACGGCGGCGCGCCGGTCCGGCGTCACCAGCGTCCACTCCATCCCGCCCGGGCCCACGCGCACGTCCTCGGCATGCACGTCCGCCGGGCGCTCGATCCCGAAGCGGACCACGCGCTCCCCGCTGACGACGTCCCACGCGGGATCGTCGGCGTTGACGACGGCGGCGGCGCCGGGCTTGAGCAGCTCGGCCAGGCGCAGCTTGGAGGCGCGATACTCCTCCATGGTGCCGTGGTAGTCCAGGTGGTCCTGCGTGAGGTTGGTGAAGAGCGCCGCGTCGAAGCGCGCCGCCGCCATCCGCCCCTGGTGGAGCGCGTGGGACGAGACCTCCATCGCCACGGCCTTCACCCCCGAGTCCACGAAGCCGCGCAGCCAGCGCGCCGCCTCGATGGGCCCCGGCGTCGTGAGCCCCTCCGTCCCCGGCACCACCTTGCCGCTCGCGTCCAGCGCGCCCAGCGTGCCGATGTAGGCCGTGGGCACGCGGCGGGCGATCAGGTCGCGGAGGATGGCGGCCGTGGTCGTCTTGCCGTTGGTGCCCGTGACGCCCACCAGCGTCAGCTCCGCCCACGGATCGCGCCACAGCTCCGCGGCGGCGAAGGCGGCGGCCAGGCGCCCGCTCGCCACCTCGATCTGCGGCAGGCCGAGCGCGGGATCGCGCCGCTCCACCATCGCGCCGGCGGCGCCCTTCGCGGCGACGTCGGCCAGGTAGCGGTGCCCGTCGCCCTCGGTGCCGGCGATGGCGCAGAA
>DASVSA010000216.1:0-2379 GCA_036388335.1 Longimicrobium sp.
CACGGGGATCTTCCCGTACGGCTTCGTCATTCGCAACCCCAGCACGCCGGGCAGCCGCACGCTCCCCGTGGCGACGGGGCCCAACGACTACGCGGGAGTGATGACGCTCACCTTCCGCCTGCCGCTGCAGTCGGCGAGCACTACCGACGTGTTCGCGGTGGTCGCCCAGTTCCTGGCGGTGCAGGACAGCGAGACGCGGATGACGGAGAGCATCGAGGAGAGCCAGGACACGGCGGGAGTGAGGCGGCTGAAGGAGCGCGTGGCCCAGCTCGGCGCCACCACGGTGACCGTCCTCCCCGGCAGCCCCGCTCAGTCGCCCTTCGTGGCCGACTACCCGGGCCAGCGCACCATCTGCACCGTGCGCACGGCCGGGACCGCGGCCTCGCCCGCCACGTTCATCACGGCTCCCGCCGGCTACGCGCGGCTTGCCATCTACCGCACGGGCGAGACGGTGGACCCGTGCGCGGCCAACTTCACGGCGGGGACGGCGGAGTACGCGCACTACGGGATGCCGTACACGGTGACGCTGCGCAGCATGGACCGCTACGGCAACGTGACGACGCTGACGCCGGACACGGTGACCCTCACCTCCAGCGACGGCACGGCCGCCATGCCTGCCGCGGGCGGGATGGCGGCGGGCTCGGTGGTGAGGGTGCCCACCTACATCACCTACGGCAACTCCATGCTGTACGCCAGGGGGAGGCGCCTCACCAGCGAGGCGCAGATGACGGTGTGGGGGATGACGCGCACCTGGACGGGGAACGTCAACACGCTGTGGGCGGAGAACGGCGACTGGGTAGAGAACATGACCACCGGCGTGCAGGACTCGGTGATCATCCCGGGCGACCGGCCCAACTACCCGCTGCTGGTGCAGAACCAGACCATCGCGGGCCTCACCATGACGCCGGGAGCGACGGTGCAGCCGACCATCAACCTCAGCAGCTTCGACCTCACGGTGAACGGATCGGTGGCGCTCGGCACCACGGGCACGCTCACCGGCACCGGACGGCTGCTCCTGGGCGGCCCCCCGGGGAGCACCCTGGGCGGCGGACTTTCCAACTTCGACGTGCGCAACCTGCGGGTGCTGGGCACCTACTCGGTCACGAGCAACATCAACGTCACGGGTGGGCGCATCGTGGTGCAGGGCGGGAGGCTCCGCAACGAGAAGCTCCGCATCCGCGTCCGCCCCTCGTAACCCCCGACCCTGACGCGCCGCGGCGAGCCCCGGCCCCACCTTTACCCGCAATCGATCATGAAGCGCACTATCAGGACCCTCATCGCGCTGGCGGCACTGGCCGCGGCGGCCACCCCGGCGGCGGCGCAGTCCGACATCCTCCTGCAGCTCCGCTCCGGCAACCCCGCGGGCGACCGCTTCCGCGTGGACAGCGCCGGCGGCTTCGTGGCCCTGGGCGAGATCGGCATCGGCATCATCCCGGCCAGCGGCGCCGGGTGGCGCATGATGTGGCACCCGCAGAAGACGGCGTTCCGCGCGGGGTACGCGGACCTCAACGGCCAGTTCGACGAGTCCAACATCGGCTACTACTCGTGGGCCGGCGGGGCGCTGAACATCGCCCAGGCGATCTACTCGTTCAGCATGGGCTACAACAACCAGATCCTGGGCTCGGCGCAGGGTTCCGTGGCGTTCGGAGGCGGCAACCGCATCTACACCTCGCCGACCGTGGCCGAGTGGTCGGCGGCAATCGGCCAGAACAACGACGTGTACGACATCTGGGGCGTGGCCATGGGCTACAACAACACGTCCAACGGCGACGCGGCCATGGCGTTCGGCTACAACAGCACGGCCAACGCTCACAACTCCATGGCGTTCGGCCACCGCGCCAGCAGCTTTGGCCACCCGGGCGCCATCGTCTTCAGCGCCACCACCAACGCCATGACCACCGACTCCATGCGCGCGGCGGCGGACGGCGAGTTCTCCGTGCGCGCGCCCGGCGGCTTCCGCTTCCGCAGCAACGCCACCATGACCAACGGGTGCAACATCGCGGCGGGCGGCGCGGCCATCACCTGCGCCTCCAGCAAGACGCTGAAGGAGAACTACCTGGGGGTGGACGGCAACGACATCCTGGCCCGCATGCGCCGCATCCCGGTCAACACCTGGAACTACATCGACGAGGGCCGTACCTCGCGCCACATGGGCCCGTTCGCCGAGGACTTCTGGCGCGAGTTCAGGCTGGGCACGGAGCCGCTCGCCATCGGCCACCTGGACATCGACGGCGTCAACTTCGCGGGCGTGAAGGCGCTGGACGAGCGCACCACGCGCCAGGCCGCCGAGATCGAGGCCCTGCGGGCCCGCAACGCGGAGCTCGAAGCGCGCCTCGCCCGCCTGGAAGCGCTCATCGGCCAGCGGAAGCCCTGACCACA
>DASVSA010000217.1:0-3126 GCA_036388335.1 Longimicrobium sp.
CACCGTTCCCTCGGCGGCGCGGCCGGCCGCCGTGATCAGCGCGGGAAAGCTCATGGCGTCGCCCCCCAGGATCGGCTGCGTGAGCCCCATCCTGCGCATCTCGGCGATCAGGTGCCCGGCAATGGGGATCTCGCCGGCCAGGAAGATGGCGTCCACGTCGATCTGCTTCCACTGGCGCAGCGTGGGCTCGAACGCCCGGGCCTCGAAGCGTGCCACCGGCTCGTACGAAGCGCGCGCCGCCACCCCGATCCCCACCTCGCCCGCGCGCTCCTCGAAGGCGTTGGCCAGCCCGCGCCCGTACTCGCTGCGCACGTAGTAGATGGCCACGCGCTTGTACCCCTGCCGCGCCGCGTGCTCGGCCATCTGCCGGCCCGTCTCCTGGTCGGTGAAGGTCATGCGGAAGACGTGCTGGAACCCGTTGGCCGTGAGCGCGGGATCGGTGGAGAAGGGGGAGAGCATGAGCACCTCCCCGTTCTCGTAGATGGCCGAGGTGGGCACCGACACGTACGACTGCAGGTGGCCGATCACCGCCACCACCTCCGGGTTGGAGATCAGCCGCTGAGCGATGCGCATCCCCTCGTTCACCGACTGCTCGTCGTCTTCGAAGAGGAGACGCAGGCGGCGGCCCTGCACGCCGCCGCGGGCGTTCACCTCCTCCACCCCCATCTCCAGCCCTTTGCGGTAGAGGATCCCCTCGCCGTCGCCCGCGGCCCAGGGCCAGGCGGCACCGATCACGAGGTCTCCCGTGTCGAGGGCGGCGCGCGTGTGGCGGGCTTCCGCCACGGACTGCGGGGCGCACCCGGCCAGCACGAGGACGGTGGCGGCGATGGCGAGCGCGGGGCTCACGCGTGTCGTGATTCGGGTCATAGGGTCTCCTGCCACGGTGGGCGGGTCACGATAGCTGCCGACGGGCGAGCTCGGCGAAGAGCCCGCCCTGCTCCATCAGCTCGCCGTAGCGGCCCTGCTGTACGATGCGCCCGTTCTGCACCACGCAGATGCGGTCGGCGTTGACGATGGTGCTCAGGCGGTGCGCGATCACGATGCGGGTGGCCTGCAGACGGTCCAGGCTCTGGCTCACGATGGCCTGCGTGCGGTTGTCCAGCGCGCTGGTGGCTTCGTCGAACAGGAGGATGCGGGGCTTTCTCACGATGGCGCGGGCGATCAGCAGCCGCTGCCGCTGCCCGCCGGAAAGGGTGCCGCCGTTCTCGCTCACCACGGTGTGCATCCCCATGGGCATGGCGCGGATGTCCTCGTCGAAGCCGGCCATCTCCGCCGCGCCCCAGGCCTCGTCCAGCGTGGCGCCCGCGGAGCCCGCGATGTTGGTGAACAGGTCGCCCGACATCAGGCGCCCGCTCTGCAGCACCACCCCCATCTGCCGGCGCACGGCCTGCACGTCCAGCCCGGCCAGCTCCTGCCCGTCGAAGTAAAGCGCGCCGCCGCCGGGGCTCTCCAGCCCCAGCAGGAGACGCATCAGCGTGGACTTGCCCGAGCCGGAGGGCCCCACGAACGCCACGTACTCCCCCGCGCGGATGCGCAGGCTCACGTCGCGCAGCACCAGCGGCCCCTCGGTGCCGTAGCGGAAGGAGAGGCGCTGCACCTCGATCTCGCCGGAAAGCACCCCGGGGTCGGTGCGCGTGGTGTCCACCTCGGGGACGGCGCGCAGGATGGGGAGCGCCTCCTCGTACAGGGGGATGATCATGATGGCGCCCACCAGCGCCGCGCAGGCGGAGAGCAGCCCCGTCAGGCAGATGGCGAACGAGCTCATGAACGCCAGGAAGTCGCCCGTGCGCATCCCGTCCTCCACCTCCAGGAGCGGGGCGCCGAACGAGTAGAGGACGAGAGACGCGAGGAGCGGAAAGCCGGCCTGGAAGGCGGCCAGCCCGTCGCCGCTGGAGCGGGCGCGGAACTGGATCTGCCGCTGCCGCCCGAACCGGTCGGCCCACAGCGCGAACGCCTGCGTCTCGGCGGCCGCGATGCGCAGCTTGCTGATGCTGGTGAGGAACTGCAGGACCTGCCCCGCCAGCCGGTTCTGGATGGAGGTCACCATCCGCTCCTGCCGCACCTGGAACCACCCCACCGTCAGGGTGACGGCGATGGAGATGGCGATGAGCAGCACCGCCCACCCGGCGAGGCTCATGCTGTAGTAGAAGAGAAGGCCCAGGTGGAAGAGCGAGAACACCCCCCCCAGGAGCGCCGTGGCGGTGGCGCCGGAGAGCACGCGGCGGATCGCGTCGATCCCCATGGCGCGCCGCGCCAGGTCGCCGGCGGTGTAGGCGCGGAAGAACGTCATGGGAAGCGAGAGGAGGCGGTCCCACACGCCGGCCTGCACCGCGCTCCCCATCCGGCTCTCCAGCCGCACCAGGGCGATCCCGCTGGTGATGGCGAAGAGGGCGCTGGCCACGGCGATCACCAGGAGCACGGCGGAGAGCTGCACCAGCTCCGAGCGTGCCGCGCCGGGGATGATGTCGTTGAAGACCCGGGCCATCGCCAGGGGAACCACCAGGCTCAGCACCCCGCCGGCCACCCCCATCCCCAGCACCGTCAGCACGTCGCGCCGGCACCCGCGCAGCCCGAAGGACAGCAGGTCGCGGATCCCCATCGAACGGTCGGGGAAGGGGCGGTAGAACGACTGGGCAAGGGGCGAGACCTCCGCGGCCAGCGCGGCGGTGACGGGCACCTCCTCCCCCCGCACCGGGTCGAAGAGGAGGTAGCCCGGCCCCCGCACGGACACGAGCGCCACCGGCCTCCGCTCCTCGCCGGCCCAGGACAGGAGGGGGCCGCAGTCCTCGCGCCACCACCCGTCGCGAAGCACCACCTGCCGGGTGCGGAAGCGGTTGGCGCGCGCCAGCGTGGCGAGCGGGTCGCGCTGCGGCGCCGCGCCGGCCGAGACGGGGAGGGGCTCCACCGCGATGTCCAGCACCTCGCCCACGCGGCGGGCGGCGGCCAGCAGCGGGTCCATCTCCGGCTCCGCCCGCCCGGGGACGGCGGCCGGTGCGGCGGCGCGCGGGGCGGCGGGGTCCAGCGTACCCGCCAGCCGCGAGAGCGCGTCCTGCAGCACGCCGCTGCTCCGGCTCGCCTTCGCCCGCAGCCGCTCGCGCTCGGACTCCGTCTGCCGCTCCGCGGACC
>DASVSA010000218.1:0-8031 GCA_036388335.1 Longimicrobium sp.
TGAAGACGGGAGGGCCGTCCAGCGGCACTCGCGTGACGGTGAGCTCCACGGGAAACTCGCCGCCGTCGGCGCGCATGGCGTGGGTCTCCACCCGCTCGCCCAGCACGCGCGCGGGCCCCTCCAGGTGGCGCTCCACCGCCAGCGGGTGCCCCTCGCGAAAGCGCCCGGGGACGATCAGCTCCGCCAGCGGCCTCCCCATCGCCTCGGCGGCGGAGAAGCCGAAGGTGCGCTCGGCGGCGGGGTTGAAGTCCAGCACGCGCCCCTCGCCGTCCATCACCACCACGCAGTCCAGCGCCGCGCGCACCACGGCCGCGCCGCGTCCCTGCGCGTGGCGGGCGGTCTCCTCGGCGCGGCGCCGGTCGGCCGCCTCCAGGGCCAGCGTGACGATGTCCGCCACGTTGGCGGCGAACTCCTCCTCGTCGGGCGCCCAGGGCCGCGGCGGCCCCACGTGCTCGCAGCAGAGCACGCCCGCCACCACGCCGCCGCGCCAGAGGGGGACGTCCAGCATCGCCCCGATCCCCTGCGTCTTCAGGTACGCGGCCAGCTCGTGGGTGCGCGGGTCGGTCGCCGCGTCGGCCGCGGCCACGGCGCGGCTCCCGGCGAGCGCCGCGAAGTACGCCGGGTACTGCGCCGCGCGCAGCCGCCCGCCGCGCTCCCAGTCGCCGGCGGTGGCGCGGTAGAGGGCCGCGCACTCCAGCTCCGACGTGTCGCCGGCGGGCACGAGCCACACGCTTACGCGCTCCACGCCCAGGGTGAGGGAGGCGGCGCGGGTGGCGGCGCGCAGCTCGGCGTCCAGGTCCGTCTTGTCCATCCGCGCCAGCTCCACCAGCGCCGCGTTGTGGCGGGCGGTGCGCTCGGCGCGCTCCGCCCGCTCGGCCTCGGCACCCTCCTGCACCTCCACCGCTTCCTGCAGCCGGCGCACCTGGCGGCGCAGCTCCAGCTGGCCCATCGCCTGCCCGGCCAGCGCCTTGAGCGCCTCCATCTGCTCCTCGCTCAGCCGGCGCGGCACGCGGTCCACCACGCACAGCGTCCCCAGCGCGTGCCCCTCGGAGGTCACCAGCGGCGCCCCCGCGTAGAAGCGGATGTGCGGCAGCGACACCACGAGCGGGTTGTCCGCGAAGCGCGGGTCCTGCAGCGCGTCGGTGACCACGAAGAGCCCCGGCTGCTCGATGGCGTGCGCGCAGAACGAGGCCTCGCGGCGCGTCTCGGCCGTGTCGAGCCCCAGGTGGCTCTTGAACCACTGCCGCTCGCGGTCCACCAGCGTCAGCAGCGCCATCGGAGTGCCGCAGATGTGCGACGCCAGGCGCGTCAGCGCATCGAACTCGGGCTCCGGGGGCGTGTCCAGGATCGCGTAGTCGTGAAGCGCCGCGAGGCGGGCGGTCTCGTTGGCAGCGGTTGGGGCTTCCATGTCACACATGAGACGCGGGGGCAACAGGCAGGGGCCGGCCCACACCGCGCCAGAGGGCTCGCGGGGTGGGCGATCCACGGCACCGTCCTGGCACGGAAAGCCAGGACGCGCGCGGATTTACAGCAAAATCTTACGAGAGGCGGGTCCACGCGCGCGGTGTGCGCGCGAGAACAGAAGTACCGGAGTGACTGCAATGTATGTGCTGTCTGGGCGGATGTGAACCGCTTATCTCACACAGAGGCACAGAGACACAGAGAGGAGATGAGTTTTCTCCGTGCCTCTGTGCCTCTGTGCGAGACAAGCGGTGGCGCATTGCCGCTGGCCCCGGCTGCCCCCAGATTCGGCGGATGACAGCGGGAGGAGCCCATGGACGAGCAGAAGCCCGACACGCCGCTTACCTCGCCCGCGATCGCGGAGTGCGTGGAGGACGAGGTGCTGGAGTGGTACCGGACGAAACGGACGCTGTACCACACGCGCGGTGCCCATGCTTGATGTCGCGGTCGTCGGGGCGGGGCACAATGCGCTGATCGCCGCCGCGTACCTGGCGCGCGCGGGGCGCAGTGTGGGCGTGTTCGAGCGCGCGGAGCGGGCGGGCGGGGCGGTGCAGACGCGCGACGACATCTTTCCCGGGTGCCACATCGACGTGGGGTCGTCCGCTCACATCCTCATCCACCTCACGCCCATCCTGGCCGAGCTGGAGCTGGAGCGCTACGGGCTGCGCTACCTGGACTGCGATCCGTGGGCGTTCTATCCGCTGGAAGACGGCCGCGCGATCTACTTCCACGGGGACGTGGGGCGCACCTGCGAGTCCATCGCCGCCGTGTCGCCGGAGGACGCGAGGGCGTACCCGCGCTTCCTGGACGAGTGGCGGCCCATCAGCCAGGCGGTGCTGCGCGCCTTCCAGGACGTGCCCACGCCGCTCAGGATCGGGTGGACGATGGCCACGGGAGGGGGCTTCGCGAAGAAGAAGGGCGCCGACAGCGCCGCCCTGCTGCAGACGATCCTGGGCTCGTACCGCCAGCTCATCGACCGCACCTTCCGCCACCCCGCCGTGCGAGCCGCCATCGAGTGGATCGCCGCGCAGAGCGGCCCGCCGCCGCTGGAGCTGGGGACCGCGCCGCTGGCCGGGTGGCAGCCGCTCTACCACGAGAGCGGGGTGAAGCGCGCCGTCGGCGGGTCGGGCGCGCTCACGGCGGCGCTGGTCGCGATGATCCGCGACCACGGCGGCGAGGTGCACACGTCCGCGCCCGTGCGGCGCATAGTCGTCGAGGACGGGCGCGCCGTGGGGATCGAGGTGGCGGAGGGCGCCGAGCCCGGCACCCCGCTGGACGCGCCGCCCGCCGCCGGGGGCGCCACGCGCACGGTGGCCGCGCGCACCGTGCTGGCCGGGTGCCACGTCGCCACCACCTTTGGCCGCCTCCTGGCCGATGGGCCCGAGGCCGCGCCGCTGCGCGAGCAGGTGGCGGGGCTGCGGGTGGGGAACGGCTTCGGGATGATCCTGCGCTGCGTGACGAGCGAGCTCCCCGCGTACGCCGGCTGGGAGGGCGACCCCGCGCGCGGCGGCGACGGCGCCCCGGGCCCCATGCACCAGGGGCTCCAGCTTCTCTGCCCCCCCGCGCCCTTCCTGGACGCGGCCTACGCGGACTACCTGCGCGGCGAGCCGGCGCGCGACCCCGCCGTCGTCGCCATGACCTGGACGGCCGTCGATCCGTCGCTCGCGCCGCCGGGCAAGCACCTGCTCTTCGCCTGGGCGCAGTGGCACCCGTACGCCCTCGCCGGCGGGCGCACCTGGGCGGACGAGCGCGAGCGCGCGGCGGACGACATCCTGCGCGCCGTGGGCCGCTTCGCCCCCAACGTACCGGGGTGCGTGGAGCAGGTGTACATCCAGAGCCCCATGGACCTGGAGCGCGAGCTGGGCCTGTACAACGGCAACGTGATGCACCTGGAGATGTCGCTCGACCAGATGTTCATGTTCCGCCCCGCGGCGGGGCTGGCCACGTACCGCACCCCCATCCCCGGCCTCTTCCTCACGGGCGCCAGCACCCACCCCGGCGGCGGCGTGTTCGGCGCGTCGGGGCGCAGCGCGGCGAAGGTGGTGCTGAAGGCGCTGAAGTAGAAGCTCACAGAGAGGCACAGAGACACAGCAAAGGGCCATTCAATACCGGAAGCGGCAACTTTTTCGGAGTCTCCAAACTTCTTGCTTGCAATTCGCCGCCAGGTCGTTCGTGACATTGGGGCCGTAGCGCGCAGACACAAAAGAGGCTACATTTGTTTCAGCAGGTCCCGGGAAGGTCCGAAAGGTGCTGTGTAGAACGGGTTAGCCGCAGCCTCAGGGCACCCGGATCCCTCCGTCTGTTCATCCCGCGAACAAGACTTGTCGTGAAATAATCAGGGCGGCACCGGCCGTGCACTATGTGCCGGTACCCCGTCAGGCAGGACGAGCTCGCTCGTGCCCTGCTCCCGCGTCTCACCATGTTCTGATCTGGCGACCCCCCCAATGATCCAGCCCGCCATTCCCTTTGTACCCCGCAGCGTCCGCATCGTGGGCGCTGGCTCTTACGTTCCTCCCCGCGTGGTGGAGACCGCGCGCATGGTCGAAGCGATCCCCGGCTGGTCTGCGGAGTGGATCGAGGAAAAGACCGGCATGCGCGAGCGCCGCTTCCTGTGGGACGTGGACACGGAAGCCGGCGTCGCCGTGGTGCCCAAGGTGGCCACCGGCGAGCCGCAGACCAACACCGACATGTGCGAGGTGGCGCTGCGGCGCGCCCTGGACATGGCCGAGATGAGCGCCACCGAGCTGGACGCCGTGCTCCTGGTCACCTGCACGCCGGACCGCCTCAACTTCAGCTACGACGCGATGGAGGTGCACCGGCGCCTGGGGTGCCGCGTGGACACCTACGCGCTCACCATCGACGACGGCTGCGGCGGCACCCCGTACATCATGGACATGGCGTACCGCATGATCCGCAGCGGCGCCGTCAACTCGGTGGCGGTGATCGGCTCCGCGTGCACGTCGGCGCTCATCGACCGCAACGTGTGGAGCGGCGAGGTGCAGCACACCCCCGGGCGCAAGCCGCTGAACGCCGCCTTCGGCATGTACGTCTTTGGCGACGCGGCCGGCGCCGTGGTGCTGCGCGCGGACCCGGATCCCAAGCTGGGCATCGTGGCCTCCGTGGCCGGCAACGACTACCAGGAGCTGGTGGTGCGCCGCGGCGGCGGGCTTCACGAGCGCCTGTACGGGAAGAGCTCGGCCGCCGAGGACGCCTTCGTCATCGACGGCCAGCTGGTGGCGCGCTCGTACAAGGTCTACATGAAGAAGTGCATCACCCAGGTGCTCGCCGACCGGCCCGAGCTGGCGGACGAGGTGAAGCGCTACTACTTCCACCAGCCCAACAAGCGCCTCCTGGACCACTTCGTGGCCGACATGGGCCTCCCCGCCGACCGGGTGGCCTGCAACGTGGACCGCTACGGCAACACCTCCGCCGCCGGCATGCTGGTGCTCCTGGCCGAAGACCTTGAGGCCGGCGTCGTCACCCTGGGCAGCGGCGACGTGGTGCTGATCGCCGCCATCGGCGCGAACGTGCACTACGGCGCGCAGCTGGTACGACTGTAGGACGAAGTGCGTGAGTGCGTTAGTGCGTGAGTGCGTTCCTTCGCCTCGCGCACCGGGGTACTCGCGCGCTTCCGCTGTCGACGCACTCCACGCACTCACGCACTCACGCACACACGCACTTCTTTTCGGAGAGACGCACGATGAAGCTCGCATCCCGTTCCGCCGCACTGGTGCTCGCGACCCTCGCCCTGGTGGCCTGTGAGGATGGGCGGTCCACGCCCGTGCAGCAGGAGGTGCCGGACCGCGCGGCGCTGAACGCCTCGTCCGCCGGCGGCTCGGACCACCACTTCGTGTCGCGCGATGGCGTGCAGGTGCTGCGCTTCCGCTCCGAAGAGGACCCCTCGGTGACGCCGGACCCGGCGGTGTGCGCGGCGGCGGGCTTCACCTCCAACGTGCGCTTCGGGGCCGTGCTGTACTCCGAGGCTTCCAACGGGCAGGAGGGGCGCATCGTGAACCGCAGCGCCCGCCGCATCGGCACGGCCACGGCGTGCGCGCGCATCACCGACCCGTCGTTCCCGGCCGACCTGCGGCAGGAGTTCTACGTGCGCTTCGACCTGCCCGAAGGCCCGGTCACGGCGCGCGGCGGGTGCACGCTGGTGAGCAACGACGTGCCCACGGCCGGGCTCGTGCTCGCCGGGTGCCACCTCAGGGTCACCGAGGCGCCGTCGTGGTACAGCGGGGGCGCGGTCGCCTCGCTCTCCGTCTTCAACCCGCGCAAGCTCCCGGGCTTCCTCACCGGCTCGGACTACACGCTCCAGCTGTACGAAGCGCCGCGCAGCTAGACGGCACGGCCAGGCAAACGGAGACGGGAGGCACGGAGAGAGACTTCTCCGTGCCTCCTCGCGTGTGCGGAACGGCGTGTACGGCGCGTTTCGAGTAACATCTCTTGACGCCACTTACTCCAGCCGCGAAGATGGTGCATTCCTCAAAGATGTGCGCCTCCTGTCGCATAACTAGCGTACCGCTTAGGTCAGCGCGGCACGCCGTGGCTACACGCAGCACCCCTTCCCCGTCCGATCCTCGGAGAGAGCGTGAGTACCTTTCCCTACACCGCGGCGCTGCCGGAGGTGGAGGCCGCGCGCGCGGTCCGCGTCCGTCCCCTCGCATCCCCCGCCCCCGGCGACGACCCGCTGGAAGCACGCTTCCGGCGCGAGGAGTGGCACATCCTCCGCGCCAAGACGGAAGACCAGGTGCGGGTGAGGTGGATCCTGATCGTGGGCGGAGTGCCGCTGGTCTTCCTGGTGCGCTACTTCTTCGGCCTCCTCACCATGCCCTACTCCACCCTGTTCGCGCTCGGCGGCGGGGTGTCGCTCGTCAACCTGCTGTTCTGGGTGGCGCTGCGCACGGGCAGGTGGGCGCCCTGGCAGTTCTGGGCGAGCGCCGTGTGCGACTGGCTGGTGCTCTTTGGCTTCACGGCGGGGCACGGGACGTACGGCTTCCTGATGATGCCCTACTACGTGAGCCTCATCAGCACCCCGGCGCTGGGCGTGCCCCGCGCGGGCTGGATGGGGCTCGCCGTCACCACGCTCGCCTACCCGCTGGCCCGCGTCGCCGGGTCGATGTCGGCGGGGGTGGAGCTCCCCGCGGCCATGGTGCTGCTGGAGACGGGGGTGGTGGTGTCGGTGGTGTGGAGCACGCTGATCGGGCCCACGCGCTACACGCGCCGGCTGGACCAGGTGCGGCACGGGCTGGCGGCGGTGGAGGGCGGCGACTTCCGCGTGTCGCTGCAGGCGGGTGAGCGCGACCAGATGGACTTCCTGGCCGCGGCCGTCAACCGCGTGGCCGCGTCGCTGGGCGGGGTGATCCGTGGCGTGCAGGAGCAGGCGCACGCCCTGGCCGCGGCGGCCGAGGAGCTCTCGGCCACCACCGAGGAGGTGCAGTCGTCGGCCGTGGAGGTGGGCTCGCTGGCCGCCGAGGCCGCGGACGAGACGGAGCGGGAGATGGCGATCCTCACCCGCGGCGGCGGCGCGCTGGAGCGGCTGGCCGAGCGCAGCCGCGCGCTTCACGGCGGCGCCTCGTCCGCCGCCGGCGACGCGCGCCGGCTGGCGGCCGAGACGGACGTGCACGTGGGCCGCATCGCCCAGTCCGGCCGCTTGCTGGAAGAGGTGGGCGACGAGTACCGGCGCTCGGCGCTGGCCATGGAGGAGCTGGGCGGGGCGGGGGAGCGCATCGGCGGCTTCGTGGCCACCATCCGCGAGATCTCGGACCAGACCAACCTCCTCGCCCTCAACGCCGCCATCGAGGCCGCGCGCGCGGGCGAGCAGGGGCGCGGCTTCGCGGTGGTGGCCGACGAGGTGAGGAAGCTTGCCGCCCAGTCCGCCGCCTCGGCCACCGAGGTGGGAGGCACCGTGGCAGAGACGCGCGGCGCCATCGCCAGCGTGCGCGGGCAGCTGGAGCTCGCCGAGCGGCGGCTGGCGGGGGTGGGCGTCGCTTCGGAGGAGGGGCGCGTGGCGCTAGAGACCATGGTGGGCGGGCTGCGCGGCGCCGTGGAGACCATCGAGCGCATCCACGCGGAGGTGGAGGCGCAGTCCGACGTGCTGGGCGAGCTGCTGGAGGCGATGCACGACGTGCAGCGGATCGCCTCGGCCAGCCGCGCGCGCACGGGCCAGACGGCCGCCGCGGCGCAGCAGCAGGGCGCCGCCATGGAGGAGATCTCGGGCACCACACAGCAGCTCGCCGGGATGGCCGCCGAGATGAACGAGGTGGCGCGGCGCTTCCGGGTCACGTAAACAGCGGCCCTCACCCGGCAGCTTACAGCTGCCACCCTCTCCCAGTAACTGCCCTGGGAGAGGGGACTACTTCGGGCGCTGTGAGCCGGCGGCGGCGCGGGCGGAGGGCACGCGCAGCCACACGGTGCTGTCCCTGCCCGGACGGAGCCGTTCGCGCGTGCCGAAAGTGCTCCCCCTCCCCCACGCTCCCCCGCACGCGGGGGAGGGGGCCGGGGGGTGGGGGCCCGCGGCGCGAGTGCGGGCGCGACGAATCGTCCTCCTGCCGCGGACGCTGGGAAATC
>DASVSA010000219.1:0-12920 GCA_036388335.1 Longimicrobium sp.
CCAGGAGCGCGGCCATCCCCCACGCGGTGAGGCGCGCGTCGCGGTTGGACCAGCCGAGGACGAAGAAGACGACCGCGAGCGCCGGAAAGGTGTTGGTGAGCGGGAGGATGGGGACGGGGATGGCCAGCAGCGCCGCCCCGGCCACGATCCCCGCGCCGCAGATGCGCCGGCCCACGGAGCCGCGTACCCACGCCGCGGTGCGCGCCGGCTGCGGCCGGTGGGTCCAGGCGGAGAGGCGGGCGAGCATGGCGCGCATCACCCGGAAGACGGGGCGCGGCACCGGCACGGCCAGCAGGCGCGCCGGGAGCGGCGCGGGCCCGTTCCGCCGCAGCATCCCCAGCCCCAGCAGGGCGATGGCGGCGCTGGCAGCGAGCGTCACCGGCCCCAGGTTCATGGGCGACACCAGGGGGAGGGCCAGGAGCGCGGCCCCCAGCGCCCCCGCCCGCGGGCCCAGCGCCGCCAGCACGTCGCCCAGGCACGCGCTGCCCGCCGTCTCGTAGCGCCGGTCCAGCTCGGCGACGGCGCGGGCCAGGAGCTCGCCCGTGCCGGCGCGCCGCCCGGGATCGGGAGGTGACGGGGTCATGCGGGCAGCGGGAGCGCGCGTTCGTGGTCGGTCGTCATCGCTCGGTCCGGGTCGGGTTCAGGGGGCGCCGCGAGCGTCGCTGCCGCCAGGACACAACGATATCCGCGCGGCGCCGGATCACACAAATGCAAAGGTGTGCGGTGAAGGATAACCTGGGGTGATGGATGCGCTGGCGCGGCGCGTGCGCTGGAATGGCCGCGCGAGGGAACCTCAACGCCAGCCGGAGACCGGTCTTGCCTTCCATCAACTACAAGCACCTGCTGTACTTCTGGACGGTGGCGCGCGAGGGGAGCATCGCGGCGGCCTGCAAGGAGCTTCACGTCACGCAGCCGGCCATCAGCACGCAGCTCCGCAAGCTGGAGCAGCAGCTGGGGGAGCCGCTCTTCGCCAAGAGCGGGCGGGGGCTGGTGCTGACGGAGGCGGGGCGCACCGCCTTCCAGTACGCGGACGAGATCTTTGCGCTGGGGCGCGAGCTGGCGGAGACGCTGCGCGGGCGCCCCACCGGGAAGCCGATGCGGCTGACGGTGGGGGTCACCGACGCGTTCCCCAAGCTGGTGGCGTATCGCCTGCTGGCGCCCGCGCTGCGCATGGAGCACCCGGTGCACCTGGTGCTGCACGACGACCGCCCCGAGCGTCTCTTCGCGGCGCTCTCCATCGCGGAGCTGGACCTGGTGCTGGCGGACGCGCCCCTGCCGCCCACCACGCCCATCCGCGCCTACAACCACCTGCTGGGCGAGTGCGGCGTCGCCTTCTTCGGCACGGCAGCGCTCGCGGAGCAGTTCCGCGGCGACTTCCCGCGCTCGATGGACGGAGCTCCCTTCATCCTCCCCACCGAGGGCACCGTGCTGCGGCGCTCGCTGGGTCAGTGGTTCGATTCCGTGGGGGTGCGTCCGCGCGTCATCGGCGAGGTGGGAGACAGCGCGCTGCTCAAGACCTTTGGCCAGGCGGGGATCGCGCTCTTCGCCGGCCCCACGGTGATCGAGGCCGAGATCCGCCGCCAGTACCGCGTGGAGACCATCGGCCGGGCGGAGGAGATCCGCGAGCGCTTCTACGCCATCTCCGTGGAGCGCCGCCTGAAGCACCCGGCCGTGGTCGCCATCTCCGAGACGGCGCGCGACGACGTGTTCACGCGCCGCCGATAGAAGACGGGGCTCACACAGAGGCACAGAGACACGGAGAGAAGCACTCCTCTGTGGCTCTGTGTCTCTGTGTGAGGCTGCTGTTTCATGCATTTGTAGCGTGCGATTCATACAATAAGATTAAGCGTGTCTCTTCTCTGAATCGCGATAATCCGCACAGGTGCTTAGATTTTTACCTTACACGCCTCGGCCGCGGAACGCACTCGTGTATTCTCACCTGCTCCCCGGGGTTGATGGGCACACGGAATGGGAGCAGATTCGTCGGCGTGGGGAGTAGCCAGCCGGCCGACGAGCCGGAACCCCCGGCCGTCAATACGGAGCGCCCCGCGCTCCCGGCCGTGCGCGGTCCCGAGGAGGGCCCGGGGCGAGACCACGAGAGAGCCAACCAGCGAGGAGGACTCCCGTGGCGACGAGCATCTGGTTCTGGGTGGGATTCAACGCGTTCGTGCTGCTGATGCTGGCGCTGGACCTGGGCGTGTTCCACCGCAAGGCGCACGAGGTGAAGCTGCGCGAGGCGGCCACGTGGAGCGCCATCTGGGTGGCGGTGGCGATGTTGTTCAACGCGTGCATCTACTTCTTCGTGGGGAAGCAGCCCGCGCTGGAGTTCCTGACGGGGTACCTGGTGGAGAAGTCGCTGGCGGTGGACAACATCTTCGTCATCGCCATGATCTTCTCGTACTTCGCCGTGCCCTCCATCTACCAGCACCGCGTCCTCTTCTGGGGGATCCTGGGCGCGCTGGTGATGCGCGGCGCCTTCATCGCCATGGGCGCGTACGCGCTGGAGCGCTGGCACTGGATCATCTACGTCTTCGGCGGGCTGCTGCTGGTGACGGGGATCAAGATGGCGCTCAAGAAGGATGACGACCACTTCGACGGGGAGAAGAACCCGGTGGTGAAGTTCGCCCGGCGCTTCATCCCGCTGACGCCGCGCTACGACGGGCAGAAGTTCTGGACGGTGGAGAACGGGCGGCGCGTGGCCACGCCCCTCTTCCTGGTGCTGCTGCTGGTGGAGGTGAGCGACCTGGTATTCGCCATCGACTCGATCCCGGCGATCTTCGCGATCACCAAGGACCCGTTCCTGGTCTACACCTCCAACGTGTTCGCCATCCTGGGCCTGCGGTCGATGTACTTCCTGCTCGCCGGGGTGATGCACAAGTTCACGTACCTCAAGTACGGCCTGAGCGGGGTGCTGGTTTTCGTGGGAACCAAGATGATGCTGATCGACCTCTACAAGATCCCCACGGCCGTCTCGCTGGGCGTGATCGCGACGCTGATCGGCGGCTCCATCGCGGTGTCGTTCTGGGCCGCGCGGCCGACACCGGCCCGCGCGTAAAGCCAGGGCCTCACACAGAGGCACAGAGGCACGGAGATCAGTTCATCTCCGTGCCTCTGTGTGAGATAGCTGTTCCTCCTTCCAATGCCGGCATGAGTCCTCTCGAGATGGTGCAGACGAACCTGCTGAGCCCGGTGGTGCTGGCCTTCGTGCTGGGCGCGGTGGCGGTGTGGGCGCGCAGCGACCTGCGCTTCCCGGACGGGATGTACACGGGGCTCTCCATCTACCTGATGCTCGCCATCGGGCTCAAGGGCGGCGCGGCGCTGGCGGCCACCACGCCCGGCGAGATCTGGCTTCCGGCCGTCGCGGTGCTGGCGCTGGGGTGCGCGATCCCGCTCTGGTCGTACGCGGCGGCGCGCCGCTTCGGCGGGCTGGGCGTGCCGGACTCGGCGGCGCTGGCGGCTCACTACGGCTCCGTGTCGGTGGTGACCTTCATGGCGGCGCTGGCGTTCCTGGACGCGGCGGGGGTGCGCCACGAAGGCTTCCTCCCCGCGCTGGTGGCGCTCATGGAGGTGCCCGCCATCGCGGTGGCCATCGCCATCGCGCGCGCGGCGGGGCGCAGCGGCGGGTGGGGCCCGGTGATGCACGAGGTGCTCGCCGGGCGCAGCATCCTGCTGCTGGTGGGCGGCCTCGTCATCGGCGCGGCGAGCGGGCCCGCGGGGCTGGAGCGGGTGGCGCCCGTCTTCGTCCACCCCTTCCAGGGCGTCCTGGTTCTCTTCCTGCTCGAGATGGGGATGGTGGCCGCGCGGCGCCTGCGCGAGCTGCGCACGGCCGTCGTGTTCCTGGTGCTGTTCGGCATCGGGATGCCGGTGCTGCACGGGATGCTGGGCGCGTGGGTGGGGAGCTTCGCGGGCCTCTCGCTGGGGGGGAGCACCGTCCTGGGCGTGCTTGCCGCGAGCGCCTCCTACATCGCCGCGCCCGCCGCCGTGCGCGTGGCGCTCCCCGAAGCCAACCCCGGCCTCTACCTCACCGCCTCCCTGGGCATCACCTTCCCCTTCAACCTCGCCGTCGGAATCCCCCTCTGCTACGCCGCCGCGCAGTGGGCGCAATGAACGAGGCTGTGCTCGGCCCCGGCGTTGCGGGCGAATAAATTCGCGGCAACAACCGCACGAAGTCCCCCCGCGGGGACTATCAGTTACCAATCATCCTGCGGGAAACAGTCCGCGGAGGCGGACTTTGTGCGGTTGTTGCCGCGGTTTCAACCGCCGGAACAAGCCGCGCGCAAGACACAGAGGCACAGAGACGAATTCGTCTCCGTGCCTCCGTGCCTCTGTGTGAGCCCCGCTTTTAAAGCTGTTGCGTCGCGAACGTATCGCACTGCCGCACGTCGCCGCTGTCCAGGCCGCGGCGGAACCAGCGGACGCGCTGCGCGGAGGAGCCGTGGGTGAACGACTCGGGGACGATCTGCCCCTGGCTCTGCTGCTGGAGGCGGTCGTCGCCGATGGCCGTGGCGGCGGCGAGCGCCTCCTCCACGTCGCCCGGGTCCAGATGGATCTTGCTGTGATGGCCCCACACGCCGGCGTAGCAGTCGGCCTGCAGCTCCTGGCGCACGGAAAGGGCGTTCGCCTCCTCCTCGCGCGCGCCGCGCGAGGCGGCCTGCACGCGCTCCGAGGTGCCGAGCAGCGTCTGCACGTGGTGCCCCACCTCGTGCGCGATCACGTACGCCTGGGCGAAGTCGTTGTCGCCGCGCGCGCCGGACATCTTCGCCAGGTCGTTGTAGAACGCGAGGTCGATGTACACCTTCTGGTCGCCGGGGCAGTAGAAGGGGCCCATCGCCGACTGCCCGGTGCCGCACGCCGTCTGCTGGTACCCGGTGAAGAGCACCAGGCGCGGCTCCGCGTAGTCCTGCCCGGACTGGCGGAAGATGGCGTTCCACACGTCTTCCGTGTCCGCGAGGACGGTGGACACGAACTGCGCCTGCTCGTCGTTCTGAGGCGGTCCGCCGGCGGGGGCACCCGGGGGAGCGCCGCCGGCCGCGGGGGCCTGCTGGATCACCGCGCCGGGGTCCACGCCGAAGAGCATGGCGATCAGCGCGATCACCACCGTGCCGATCCCGCCGCCTATGGCCATCCCGCCCATCCCGCGGCGGTCCTCCACGTTGCCGCTCCGTCGTCCGCCCTGCCAGCGCATATGATCTCTCCGGATTCGCCCGCATCGCGGTGGAGCCGGGGCCGCCGCGTACGCGGGGTCCGCCACCGGGAGCGTGCTCTCCTTGCAAGGCAGGTGCTAGGGCCCGCACGGAGTGGACTTTCTCTCTGTGCCTCCGTGTCTCCGTGTGAGAGCGGGGCTTGATTTTCCGCGCGCGCGCTGGCTTTTTCGTTCGGGCGTATCCGCAACAACTCTCTCCGAGGTACCCGATGGAAACCGCAGCGCAGGCTCCCCGCCAGTCGAACACCCGGAAGTTCCTCCTGCAGATGCTCGGCGGCATGGTGGCCGGCGCCGTGTTCGGCGGCCTCGCGGCGTTCTTCCTGATCGACTCCGTGCCCAGGCTGGGGCTGAGCCCCGCCGGTAAGGTGGCGATGGCCGCCGTGGTGGTGGCCGCCTTCCCGCTTCTGGTGGGTCTTCACGAGCTGGGGCACCTGCTGGGGGGGATGGCGGTCGGGTTCCGGCCGCTCCTCTTCATGGTGGGCCCGCTGCGCATCGAGCGCGACGGCGAGCGCTTCCGGGCGAAGCTCAGCTTCAAGGGCGCCATGTTCGGCGGGCTTGCCGCCTGCGCCCCCACCGACACACGCGACCTGCGCCGCCGCACCCTGTGGCTGATCGCGGGCGGGCCGCTCGCCAGCCTGGCCGGGGGTCTCTTCTTCCTGGCGCTCCGCCCGCTGCTGGACGCGCCGCCGCTGGCCGACGCGCTGCTGCTCATCGCCGGCCTCGTCTCGCTGCTGATCGCGATGATCGCCGCCATCCCCGGCAACGCGGGAGGGTTCTACAGCGACGGAGCGCGCATCATCCGCCTGCTGCGCGGCGGGCCGGACGTGGAGCGCGAAGTGGCGGTCATCGCCATCATGGGGCTTTCCATGGGCGGCGCCCGCGCGCGCGAATGGAGCCCCGAGCTGGTGGCGCGCGCCACGGCGGGGGAGCCGGACACGCTGTTCGGCGTGGCGGGGCGGCTCTACGCCTTCTCGTACGAGCTGGACCACGGCCGGGTGGATGCGGCCCGCGCGCAGCTCGGCGCCGTCCTCGCCGCCGCGGATCTCCTCCCGAAGCAGGCGCTTCCCTCGGTGCTGCTGCAGGCGGCCCTCTTCGCAGCGCGGGCGGACCGCGACGCGCCGCGCGCCCGCGAGCTGCTGGGGCGCGCGGCGGGCGGCGTGATGGTGCCGCCGCACCTGCGCCCCATGGCGGAGGCCGCAATCGCCATCCTGGAGGGAGATCGCGCCCGCGCCGCCGAGCGGCTGGAGGCGGCCGAGGCGGGGCTCAGGGGCGCCACCGACCCTGGCGGCGCCGCGCGGGCGGCGGAGGAGATCGCGGAGATGCGCGGCGAGCTCGCGGCGTAGCTCCGCACGAAGCTTGCGACGGGGCGGGCGGGGCCGCCGGGCGGCGGCCGTTCACTCACGGAGGAGGCGCGGATGAGGACGATGGAACGGAGTGCCTGGCTGGCTGCGGGTGCGCTGATGGCGCTGGGCGCGTGCGCCCCGGCCGGCGGAGCCGGAACGGAAGAGGGGATGCGGCCGCGCCAGTTCACCGCGCCCCTCATGGACGCGCAGGGCCGCAGCGTGGGCACGGTGACGGCCACCCAGCGCGGCGCGAACGTGCAGGTGCAGGTGGCGGCGACGGGGCTCCCGGCGGGCGTGCACGGCACGCACTTCCACGAGGCGGGGATGTGCGACGCGCCGGGCTTCACCACGGCCGGCGCGCACCTCAACCCCACGGGCCGCCAGCACGGCCTGCGCAACCCCAACGGCCCGCACCTGGGCGACCTCCCCAACCTCACCGTGGGCGCCGACGGCCGCGGCACCATGGAGGCGACGGTGGCCGGCACGCTCACCCCGGGCCAGGCCCCCCTCTTCGACGCCAACGGCACGGCCCTCATCGTCCACGCCACCGCCGACGACCAGGTGACCGACCCCTCGGGCAACTCCGGCGCCCGCATCGCCTGCGTCGTGATCGCGGCACCGCAATAAGCTCACACAGAGACACAGAGGCACGGAGATGAAGTCATCTCTGTGCCTCTGTGTCTCTGTGTGAGCCCTGCTTTTACCGGAGCTTGCCCAGCAGCTCCGCGTTCGTCTTGGTGTCGTTCATCTGCTTCAGGAGCAGCTCCAGCGCTTCCGCGGGGGGGAGCGAGTGGAGCGCGCGGCGCAGCTGGTGCACCTTGTCCAGCGACTCGGGCGGAAGGATCAGGTCTTCGCGGCGGGTGGAGCTGCGCTCCACGTTGATCGCCGGGTAGATGCGGCGGTCGGCGAGCTCGCGGTCCAGCACGATCTCGGAGTTGCCGGTGCCCTTGAACTCCTCGAAGATCACCTCGTCGCCGCGGCTTCCCGTGTCGATGAGGGCGGTGGCGATGATGGTGAGGCTCCCCGTGCCCCCGCGCACCTTGCGCGCCGAGCCGAAGAAGCGCTTCGGCTTCTCCAGCGCGCCGCTGTCGATGCCGCCGGAGAGCATGCGGCCCGTGCCGCGCTCGCTGGTGTTGTAGGCACGCGCCAGGCGGGTGAGCGAGTCCAGCACGATCACCACGTCGCGCCCGCTCTCCACCTGCCGGCGCGCGTGCTCCAGCACCATCTCGGCCACCGCCACGTGCCGCTCGGCCGGGCAGTCGAACGACGAGGCGATCACCTCGCCGCGGCCCAGCATCTCCATCTCCGTCACCTCTTCCGGCCGCTCGTCCACCAGGAGGCAGAGGAGGAGCGCTTCGGGGTAGTTGGCGGAGACGCCCTCCATGATGGCCTGCAGCACCGTGGTCTTGCCGGCCTTGGCCGGGGCCACGATCAGGGCGCGCTGCCCCTTCCCCAGCGGCGCGATCAGGTCGATGATGCGGTTGGTGAAGTCGCGCCGCCCGCGCAGCCGGGCCGATTCGCACTCGAGCGTGAGGCGCTCGTCCGGGTAGGTGGCGGGGAGCGACTGGAAGTCGGCGCGGGAGCGGGCGTGCGCCGGGTCCAGCCCGTTGACGGTCACCACCGTGTCCAGCGGCGGGCTCTTGCCGCGCCCGGGAGGGGTCCCGATCGCTCCCACCACGCGGTCGCCGGTGCGCAGGCCGTAGCGGCGGATCAGCCCCTGCGAGACGAAGGTGTCGCCGTCTGCAGCCTGGTAGCCGGTGATGGAGCTGCGCAGGAAGCCGCTGCCGCTGGGAAGGATCTCGAGGATGCCCTGCGCGTCTGCGGAGGCCGGCGCGGGAGCGTCGGGCAGCGCCGCGGTGCCGGGCTGTGCGGAAAGACTCATTCTGTTGCTCTGGAATCCTGATTCGATGACGCGGCGGGGCCACGGCGAGTGCCGTGCAGCCAAGGAAAAAGTGCCGCCGCGTTGCAGTGGGGCGCGCCGGAATCACGTCAAGTTGCATGCCTGCCAGGGGGCAGGCGCGGGCGGGCGTGGGCGCGTGTGAAGTCCGCCAATGTAAGCTTTATGCACGCTTGCGCAAGCTTTGCACGAGCCGCCGCACCGAAAGGATTCCGGCCGGGTGGCGCAAACGTGTTAACGGGTATAGCTTTACCCCTCACCCTACCCGCATCGCAATCCCGGCTTCTCCAGATGGCAGGCTTCGTCGAGCGCTCCCTCGTTCCACAGAGCCCGTTCCACCCCCACGCCGTGCGCAAGCGCGCGTTGAAGGCGGGGTTGGGCGTGGGCCTCATGCTGAGCTGCCTGGGTGCCGCGTTCTTTCGCACCCAGATCCTGCGCAACAGCGAGTTCGAGCTGCGCGCGGACGACAACCGCTTCCGCGTCATCCCCATCCCCGCGCCGCGCGGCACCATCACCGACCGCAACGGCAAGGTGATCGCCGAGACGGTGGCGGGCTACACGCTCGCCGTGGAGCCGGGCCCGGTGGACTCGGTGCGCGCCCGCCTGCTGCGCGTGGCGCCCGTAGTGGGGCTGGACTCGGCCACCATCCACGAGGTGGTGGAGCGCTCGCGCACCATCCGCACCGAGCCGGTGCCGGTGCTCACCAACCTCAGCTTCGAGCAGGTGTCGCGGCTGGAGGAGCGCGGCCAGCGCCCGCCCGGCATCATCCTGGAGGCGCGCCCCATCCGCCGCTACCCGGCCGGCGCCGCCGTGGCGCACCTGGTGGGGTGGGTGGCCGAGATCAGCGACCGGGAGCTGGAAGAGGACCAGTGGGAGGGCTTCCGCGGCGGGCAGCACATCGGCAAGAGCGGGGTGGAGCGGGCGTACGAGCGCTCGCTGGGCGGCAAGCTGGGCGCGCGCTACGTGGAGGTGGACTCGCGCGGGCGCCTGGTGAGGCCCTTCGCGCAGCAGCTCTCGTCCGCCCCCACGCCGGGCGGCGACGTGAAGCTGACCATCGACCTGGACCTTCAGCGCTACGCCGCGCAGATCTTCCCCGAGGGGAAGCGCGGCGCCATCGTGGCCATGGTGCCGTCCACGGGCGAGGTGCTGGCGATGTACTCGGCGCCCAGCTACGACCCCAACCTGCTGGTGGGCGGGATCTCGCGGAGCGTGTGGGCGCAGCTCAACAACGACCCGGCGCGCCCCATGATCAACCGCGCCACCAACGGCACCTACCCGCCGGGCTCCACCTGGAAGCTGGTGACGGCCATGGTGGGGCTGGAGCGCAAGGTCATCACGCCGGAGTACGTGATGCCCATCCCCTGCTCGGGCGGGATGTCGTACGCGGGGCGCTACTCGCGCTGCCACAAGCGCGAGGGGCACGGGCGGCAGAACGTGATCCAGGCCATCGCCAACTCGTGCAACGTGTACTTCTACCAGCTCGGCATCGCGCTGTCGCTGAAGACGCTCACGGAAGAGGGCACGCGCCTGGGCTTCGGGCGCCGCACCGGGGTGGACATCCCGGGCGAGGTGGCGGGCACCTTCCCCACGGGCAAGGACTGGTACGTGCGCCGCTTCGGGTGGCGGCCGCCGCCCAGCGAGGTGATGAACGTGGCCATCGGCCAGGGCCCCAACGCGCAGACGCCGCTGCGCATGGCCGATTTCTTTGCCGCCCTCGCGGGCAACGGCACCGCGCGCGCGCCGCACCTGCGCCTGGGCGCGCAGGCGCCGGTGGAGACGGACCTGCGCGTGCAGCCTTCCACCCTGGCCGCGGTGCGGCTGGGGATGGAGCGGGTGGTGGAGGAGGGGAGCGCGCATGCCGTGGCGCTGGCGCGGTGGAAGCTGGCCGGCAAGACCGGCACCTCGCAGAACTCGGCCGACCCCAAGAAGCACCACGCCTGGTTCACGGGCTTCGCGGGCCCGCGCGGCAAGGCGCCGGAGATCGTGGTGGCGGTGCTGGTGGAGTTCGGCGAGAGCGGCTCCAAGGGCGCCGCGCCGACCGCCGCCGCCATCGCCAACTACTACCTCAACAAGAAGCACGGCCTCCCCACGCCGCGCCTGGTGGAGCCGGAGACGGTGCGCGTGGGCGCGTCGCTGGACGGCACGCCGCCCGAGGCGATCCGGGACATGGCGCCGGGGCCCAGGCCCGATTAAACACGGGGCTCACACAGAGGCACAGAGGCACTGAGATGAGGTCATCTCGGTGCCTCTGTTTCGTTGCGCAGGTAGGTGAGGATGGCGTGGAGCGAGCCCTCGGCGGCGGGGCGCAGGGCGGGGTGGAGGGTGGGGCCGTAGACGGCGTCCAGGATGTCGGCGGGGGTGGTGGAGCCGGTGGCGCGGATGGCCTCGGCCACCTGGGCGATGCGCTCGTGGCGGTGGGCGCGGTAGCGCCCGACGGCGGCGGACGGGTCGGGGATGGCGGGGCCGTGGGCGGGGAGGATGACGTCGAGGGCGAGCTCCCCGACACGGTCCAGGGTGCGCAGGTAGGCGGCGAGGTCGCCCTCCGGCGGGGCGACGAGGGTGGTGTCGCCGCCACCCATGAACGCGTCGCCCGCGAACAGCGTCCTGTCCCAGAGGAAGGCGAGGTGCTCGGGGGCGTGGCCCGGGGTGGCGATGGCGCGCAGGGGGCCGGCGTCGGTATCCACCTCGTCGCCGTCCGCGAGCCAGCGGGCGATGCCGCGCGGCGGGTGAAGCGCGCCGTGGCCGATCCAGACGGGCGCCCCCGTGCGGGCGGCGAGCGGCGCGGCGGCGTCCGCGTGGTCGCCGTGGGCGTGGGTGAGGAGGATGGCGACGGGGACAATGCCGCCGAGGGCGCGCTCGATGGCGTCCAGGTGCTGGGGATCGTCGGGGCCCGGGTCGATCACCACCGGCCGCTCGCGCCCCACGAGCTGGGTGCGCGTGCCGTCCAGCGTCATCGGCGAGGGGTTGGGGGCGAGCAGCGTCCTCAGCATCACGGGCCTCGCAGCACGGCGCGCACCGGCGACGCGTCCGCCTCTTCCAGGCGCAGCGGGAGCGCGACCAGCTCCCACGCGCCGGAGGTCACGTCGTCCAGCAGCAGGTTCTCCAGGATGGCCACCCCCGCGGCGCAGAGCACGCGGTGCACCGGCAGCGTAGCGGAGTCGAACGGATCGACCGACGGGCCGTCCGTCCCCAGCAGGCGCACGCCGGCCTCCACCAGCATGCGCGCGGCCCCCTCCGTGGGCGTGGCGAAGACGGTGGGGAAGACGTCGGGATCGCTCCACGCGCCGGTCCTCACGAGGAGCCGCTCGGGCCGCATGGCGAGCACCTCGTGCGCCCACTCCTCGTCCAGCGCCGCCCTGCCTTGCGCGTCCACCAGGAGCGCGGGCCCGATGAACGCCTCCAGCGGCGCCGCGCCGATGCGCGCCCCTTCCGCGCACAGGTGGAAGGGGCCGTCCGCGTGCGTACCCGTGTGAGCGCTCATCCGCAGCTCCGCCACGTTCGCCGCGTCTCCATCCGCCATGCGCGAGGTCCACGCGACGCGGCACGGAGCATCGCCCGGCCACACCGGCATCCCGGAGCGCACCGGGCGGGTGATGTCGTACAGCGGGGGATCGGCCATGCGGGGAGAGTAGCACAACGGCATCGAGAGAACCACTCCTCCGTGTCTCCGTGTCTCTGTGTGAGGCCATCGCCGGTACGCGTCGTGCGTACCCCGCCGCCTCCCGAAACCGAACCGTAAAACGCGTACACGGAGAGGCTTGCGATGCTGGACCGCAATCCGATGAACGGCCCCGGGCCCGGCAAGGGCACCCCCGAGCAGGACCCGCCCGGGACGGAGGGCCAGATGGATCCCAAGCCGGATCACGGCGAAGAGAGCTATGAGGGGAGCGGAAAGCTGGAGGGGCTCGCGGCCATCGTCACCGGCGGGGACAGCGGGATCGGGCGGGCCGTCGCCATCGCGTTCGCGCGCGAGGGGGCGGACGTGGCCATCGGGTACTTCGGCGACGAGGAAGCCGGGGACGCGGAGGAGACCCGCCGCTGGGTGGAGAAGGCGGGGCGGCGCTGCATCGCCTACCAGCTCGACGTGCGCGAGTCCAGGGAGTGCGACGCCTTCGTGGCGCACGTCGTGACGGAGTTCGGCAGGCTGGACGTGCTCGTGAACAACGCGGCGTACCAGATGTCGCAGGACGGCATCGAGCAGGTGACCGACGAGCAGCTGGAGCGGACGTTCCGCACCAACATCTTCGGCTACTTCTACATGGCCCGCGCCTCCCTCCCGCACCTCCAGGCGGGCGGCGTGATCCTCAACACCGGCTCCGTCACCGCGTTCGAGGGCAACCCGATCCTCGTGGACTACTCGGCCACCAAGGGCGCCATCCACACCTTCACCCGCGCCCTCGCCGAGAACGTCAAGGACCGCGGCATCCGCGTGAACTGCGTAGCCCCCGGCCCCGTGTGGACGCCCCTGATCCCCTCC
>DASVSA010000220.1:0-1579 GCA_036388335.1 Longimicrobium sp.
GGCAGGGAGCTGCTGGCGAACGAGCCGGTGTTCCGCGAGGCCGTGGAGGCGTGCGACGAATGGTTCCGGCCCCTGGCCGGGTGGTCGCTGCTGGAGGCGATGCTGGCGGACGAGGCGAGCTCGCGCATGGAGGAGACGGAGGTGGCCCAGCCCGCCAACTTCGCGCTCCAGGTGGGGCTCACGGCGCTGTGGCGCTCGTGGGGGATCGTGCCGGAGGCCATTGTGGGGCACAGCGCGGGCGAGGCCGCCGCCGCGTACGCCGCCGGGGTGATGAGCCTGGAGACGGCGGTGCGGGTCATCTACCACCGCAGCCGCCTCCAGCAGCTCACCACCGGCCAGGGGCGGCTGGTGGCCGTGGGGCTGCCCGTGGCCGAGGTGGAGGCGCTGCTGGCGGGCCACCGCGACCGGGTGTCCGTGGCCGCGGTGAACGGCCCGAGCGCCGTGACGCTGGTGGGAGACCCGGAAGCGCTGGAGGAAGTGCTGGCCCCCGTCCGCGAGCAGGGCGCGTTCGTCCGCTACCTGCACGTGAAGGTGCCGTACCACAGCCATTACATGGACCCGCTGCGTCCGGAGCTCCTGGAGACGCTCGCCGATCTCGACCTCCACGCCGCCGCCGTCCCGCTGTACTCCACCGTGAGCGGAGAGCGGGCCGACGGCCGCGAGTTCGACGCCGAGTACTGGTGGCGGAACGTGCGCGAGCCCGTGCGCTTCGCCGACGCGGCGGACGCGCTGATCGAGCACGGCCACAGCTGCTTCCTGGAAGTGGGCCCGCACCCGGTGCTCGCCACTTCGCTGCAGGAGTGCCTGGGCCGCCGGGGCCGCGCGGGAACCGTGCTCCCCTCGCTGCGCCGGGGCGAGGAGGAGGGCAGGATGCTGCTGGGCAGCCTGGGCGCGCTCTACACGCTGGGGCACCCCGTGGCCTGGGAGCGCCTGTACGCGGAGGGCGGGCGCTTCACGCGGCTCCCCGCGTACCCGTGGCAGCGCGAGCGCTGCTGGAACGAGTCCCCCGCCTCGGTGCGCGACCGGCTGGAGACGGGGGCCCACCCCCTGCTGGGCCAGCGCCAGCCGTCGCCGCACCCCACGTGGGAGATCGAGCTGGACAAGGACCGCGTGGCCTACCTGAACGACCACGAGATCCAGGGCACGGTGGTGTACCCGGGCGCGGCCTACGTGGAGATGGCGCTCGCCGCCGCGCGGGAGATCTTCGGCGACCGCGCCGGTGCCATGTGCGGCACGGACGTCCGGTTCCGGAAGGCGCTCTTCCTCCCCGATGGCGAGCTGCTGCGGCTGCGGCTAGTGCTGAACCCGGAGGATGCCTCCTTCAGCATCTACACCCGTCCCCTGCAGGCCGAGGACGCCTGGACCCTCCACGCCACCGGCGGCTTCCGGCCCGACGCCAACCGCCTGCCGGGCCAGGTGGGCGTGGACGAGATCCGCGCCCGGTGCGCGCTGGAGGTGCCGCGCGACGTGTGCTACCGGCAGTTCCGCAACCTGGGCCTCGAGTACGGCACCACCTTCCGGGGGATCGGCCGGCTGTGGCAGGGCGAGGGCGAGGCGCTGGCGGAGCTGCAGGTGCCGA
>DASVSA010000221.1:0-13765 GCA_036388335.1 Longimicrobium sp.
GAGCTGCGCCGCCGCCTCTCGTCCGGTCCCCCGGGCGCCCACGTCGACGCCGTGGAGCCCATCGAGGTCGATCTTCCCGCCGAGGGTGAAGGGTTCCAGATCCTCCGCTAGCTTCCCGAACACCTCCCGAACAGAACCGCCTCCACAATCCCTCTCTCCCGCACGATCTCGCGCGGGTGGGACCATCGGCGCGTCCGCGGCTCACGAGACGCGGCAGAAGCGATTCTCGTGCGTTTTGCTCCCCCGGTCGCCGTCTCACCCGCAAAATTGGGCGCGCAACTGCTACTTGCCGACGCAGAAGTCGCCAAAGACGCGCTCCAGGATGTCGTCGACGGTCACGGCACCCACGAGGTCCTCCAGCGCGCCGGCGGCGGCGCGCAGGTGGGTGGCGGCGTACTCCATGGGCACGCCGGTCTCCTGCGTATCCAGGAAGCCCTGCACCTCGTCGCGCGCGGTGCGCAGCGCGCGGGCGTGGCGCTCGCGGGTGACGAGCGGTGCCTCGCCCGGCTCGCCCAGGATCCCGCCGAACGCTTTGGCCAGGAGCACCCGGCGCAGCTCGTCCAAGCCGGCGGCGTCGTGGGCGGAGACGTACAGCCCGTCGACCGCGGGGACGGGGGACGACGGAGGCGGGGCGGGGAGGAGGTCGGCCTTGGTGCGCAGCAGGAGGGTGCGCGCGGGGTCGAGCTCGGCCAGGAAGGCGGCTTCGTCCGGCCCGGGGTCGCGCCCGGCCTCCACGCAAAAGAGCACCAGGTCGGCCGCGGCCAGGTAGCGGCGCGCCACCTCGATCCCGATCCCCTCCACGCGGTCCTCCGTCTCGCGCAGCCCCGCGGTGTCGGCCAGGCGGAAGGGGTAGCCGTCGATGGAGAGGGTGGCCTCCACGGCGTCGCGCGTGGTGCCGGGCACCTCGGTGACGATGGCCCGCTCGGTGCCCAGCAGCGCGTTGAAGAGCGACGACTTCCCCGAGTTGGGCCGGCCGGCGAGCACGGTGAGCGCCCCCTCGCGCAGGAGCTCGCCCTCCGGCGCCGTATCCAGCAGCCGCGCGACGCGGGCGAGGACGCCTTCCACGGCCGCGCGAATGCGGGCGGGCGGAACGGGCGGCTCGTCTTCCTCCGGGAAGTCGATGGAGTAGACGATGAGCGCCTCGGCGCCGATGATGGCGGCGCGCAGCTCCTCGATGCGGCGCGAGAGTCCGCGCTCCAGCTGGTGGATGGCGGCCCGGTGGAGGGCGCGGGAGCGGCCGTCGATCAGGTCCAGCACCGCCTCGGCCTGAAGCAGGTCCAGCTTGCCGTTGAGGTACGCGCGGCGGGTGAACTCCCCCGGCTCCGCGGGGCGGCACCCGGCGGCCAGGAGCGCGTCCAGCACGAGCTGCGGCGTCAGCACGCCGCCGTGCGTGGCGATCTCCACCGTCTCCTCGCCCGTGTAGCTGCCCGGGGCGGGGAAGAAGGTGACGAGCCCCCGGTCCAGCAGCTCCCCCGTCTCGGGGTGCCGCAGCGCGGAGAGCCGCTGCACCCGCGGCACGTCGCCGAGCTCCGGTGCCACGAGGCGCGCCATGGCGGCCGCCGCGGGGCCCGAGACGCGCAGCAGCGCCACCGCGCCGCGCCCCTGCGCGGTCGCGATGGCGGCGATGGTGTCGGAGTACGGGAGCCCCGTCATCCGGCGGAAACCGCCGCGCCGTGTCCGACAAGAACTTCATCAGCCTTGACGCGCGGAAGCCGCTGGTTATCGTAGGGCAGCGTCCGCTTTCGTCCAGATTCATCCAAGCGCGGCATATAGATGACGAACATCCTTTCCCTGATCTCCGGTTCGTTCAGCCGTGCCCTGCTCCTGGGGACGCTCTTTCCTCTCACGTTGTTCGCGCTCCTCGCCCTGCTGTTCGTGGTCCCCTTCCTCCCCGCGGACATCCCCCACCTCGCCCCGCTCGCCCAGCTCGACCCCGCATGGAAGACCGTGCTCTTCACCGTGGCGGTCATCCTGGGGACGGGACTCCTGTACAGTGTGAACGTGCCCCTCGTGCGGCTGTACCAGGGGTATCCGTGGCGGTTTTCGTGGCTCGGCCAGTGGGCGGTGGCCCGCGAGCAGCGGCGGCGCGAGTGGGCAGATTCGAGGCGGACCAGGCTCAGGGATCTCGTCGACGAGATCCGCGAGGAGAATCCCAACCACCCGGTGCTCGCCAGGCTCGAGCCCTGGAGGACGCGCGTCGCCCTCCGTGCGACGAACGAGTATCCCGGCCCCGAGGAGGTGCTCCCTACGCGCCTGGGCAACGCGATCCGCAGCTCCGAGGAGTACCCGCGCGCCGTGTACGGCATCAGCACGCTGTCCCTGTGGCCGAGGCTGGGGGCCGTAATGAGCAAAGAAGCGCTCGCGCTGCTCGACGAGAGCAAGGCGGCGTTCGACTTCATGATCAATGCCTGCTTCCTCAGCGGGCTGCTCTCGGGCAGCATCTTCGTGGCGGGCCTCCTGGTGCCCGCGCGCATCCAGTGGACGGAGTGGCTCATCCAGGTCGCGGTCGCGGGCATGGCCTCGCGCGTCTTCTACGTGGGCTCGGTGCGGACCGCGGTCGCGTGGGGAGACCAGGTCAAGAGCGCCTTCGACCTCTTCCGCTGGGACCTGTTGAAGAAGCTTGGGTACCTGGGCACCCCGGACAATCCCGAGGAGGAGCGGAAGCTCTGGGAGCAGATCTCCAGGCGGATAATCTACGGCAATCCGCCCGCGAGCAGGCCGCCGCTTTCCCCCTACAAGCTGGATGAGCCCGCGCTCATCATCAGCTCAAACGGAGACTCCTGATGAACCACGCAGTCGCCTGGCAGCCGCGGGCGGAGAGAATCGTCCCCGAGCCGGACCGCATCCCCGACCCGCATCCTCCCGGCCAGGAGCCGTGCTGGGACCCGGACGAGACCCCCGACGAGCTGGAGCGCACTCCCAACCCGGGACAGGGCGGCGTGCGCGACCGGGACATGCCCCTGGAGCGCGGCGGCGATGAGAATACAACCGATTGGTGAGAGGGCCGAGGAGGCGCTGCGGGAAGTAGAGCGTGTATGGCACTCGTGGTGGGGCCGTCACTGGCCCGACTTCGCGGTGGCCGCGGCGGCATTGGCCCTGCTCGTCCGTTTCGCCTTCGTGGCGGTGGGCGCATGGCGGGCCGAGCCGGCAAAGGAACCGCCGGCGCTCCCGGATGGCCGGCTTGCGCTCCCGCTCGTGGTGGCGCCCGGCGCCACGCCGGACTCGCTGCGCGCCGGCATGCTGGCCACCCTGGTCGTGTCGCCGGCGGAGCCTACGGGGTCCGCGCTGATCATGGACAGCGTGCCGGTACTGGCCGCGCGCGGGGAACGGGTGGTGCTCGCCGTGACCCGCGCCCAGCTCGAATCCCTGGCGCCGCAGCTCGGATCGGCCCGCATCATCGTGCTGACGCGCTGAATCAGCCCACCCAAAGACACAGAGGCACAGAGAAGAACTTGTCTCTGTGCCTCTGTGTCTCCGTGTGAGCCAACTTACCGCCGCTTCGCCCGAGCCGTGCTCCTGGCCGCCGCCTTCGCCTTCTCGGCCTCCTCCGCCTTCTGCGCCTCGATTGTCCGCCGCCGCTCGCGGGCGATGAGCAGCTGCTGCGGGAGCGAGGCCACGTTGGTGCTGGCGTAGTACAGGTTCAGCCCCGACGGCATGAAGAGAAAGAACCCGCCCATCATCACCGGCATCGTGTACATCATCATCTTGGTCTGCGCGTTCTGCTCCATCCCGCTCATCTTGGTGCTCACCCACTGCAGGGCGAACATCGAGGCGACCAGGAAGATGGGAAGCAGGTAGAACGGGTCGCGCAGCGAAAGGTCCGGGAGCCACCCCCACGAGGTGCCGCGGAACTCGATGGCGCTCTGGAAGACGAAGAAGAGCGTGATCAGCACCGGGAAGGGGATGAGCATGGGAAGGCACCCGCTCATCATCGAAAGCGGGCTCACCCCCAGCTCGGAATACATCTTCATCATCTCCTGCTGCTGGGTGCGCGGGTCGTCCGCGTACTTCGCCTGGATCTCCTTCATCCGCGCCTGCATCACCGGCTGCACGGCCATGTTCTTCATCTGCGCGCGCATGGCCTTGGCGTTGAGCGGCCAGGTAACCAGGCGCACCAGCACGCCGAACAGGATCAGCACCCACCCGAACGAGAGCCCCAGCGCGTGGAGCTCGTGCAGCGTCCACAGCACCACCGCCGAGATGGGCCTGACGATGGGGCGCAGCCAGCGGTAGCCGTACGGGTTCACCTCTTCCAGCCCGTTCCCCACGGCCACCAGGCGGTCGTGCTCCAGCGGGCCCATGTACGCGTCGAACGCGAATGCGCCGTCGGCCCCCAGCGGGAGCACCGTGGAGATCTGCGCGCGCGGGATCAGGCGCGGCTTCCCCTCGGCCGGGAGGCGCTCGTCCGGGATGTCGCGGGCGATCACTCGCTCGTACTCGCGCTGCCCGCCGGCGACGGTGGCCAGCAGGAAGTAGCGGTCCTTGATCCCCGCCCAGCGCGCGGCGCCGGGAAGGGTGTCCACGCCCTCCACGCTGTTCAGGTGAAGGCGCTCCACGTCGCCGGCGATCCAGGCGGCCACCTGCATCTCGCGCTCGGTGGCGTGCTCGGGGTCGTCGTGCGCGGCCAGCCCGGTGCCCAGCGAGGTGACGAGGCGGGCGCCGTTCGGCACGCCCGTGATCTGCCCCTGCACGTTCACCAGGTAGTCGTTGGGCCGGAAGGTGTAGCGCAGCCGCACCGTGGCCCCGTTGGGCGCCGCCGCGGTGAAGTCGAGCGTCTGCGCCGGGCCGCCGGCCCGCAGCTGAAGCCGCTCGGCGCTGGGGCGGAACTCCAGCGCCCGCAGGTCCAGCGTGTCGCGGCCCACGGCCACGCGGTACGCCAGCACGTCGCGCGCGCCGCGGGGCACCAGCTGCACGCGGCCCGGGTCCACGTACGAGGCGAAGCGCAGGAGCTCGGCTCCGGTGAGCGCGCCGCCGCGGGTGGAGAAGGTGTACGTGTAGAGGGGCGAGCGCACCTGCACCGTGCGCGGAGTAAAGGGCTGCGCGGGGCCCCCCGGCACCACGGGCGCGGCAACGGCGGGCGCAACCGGGGCGGCGGCCGTGGGGGCAGCGGGCGCGGGCGGCGCGGGCTCTTCCGGGGGCTGCGGGGGGAAGAGGATGTTGGTCAGCACCATCACCAGCAGGGCGAGGGTGACCGCTATGAAAACTCTTTTGCGAGACTCTTCCATCGGATGGTCGCGGGACGGTTCGGTACGCTCTGCGCGGTCAGGGGACGGGGTCCCAGCCGCCGCGGCAGAACGGTTGGCAGCGCGCGAGGCGCCGCAGGAGGAGCCAGCCTCCGCGGGCGGCACCGTAACGCTCGATCGCCTCGGCGCCGTACTGCGAGCACGTAGGCACGAAGCGGCACACGGCCGGCGTGAGCGGCGAGATCCCCTTCTGGTAGAAGCGGATGGTGGCGATCAGCGCGCGCGCGAGCAAAGCTCCTCCGCCAGGTGGGCGATCTCGTCCCTCAGCTGCTCGAACGGGGCGGTGTACGCTTCGGGGCGGGCCCTGACCATTACGTCGAGAGCCGCCCCGGAGTTGCGAAGCGCGGGAAGGAGCACCGTTCGCCCCAGCTCGCGCAGGCGCCGGCGCACCTTGTTGCGCTCCACGATGGTGTGCTTGTGCTTGGGCACCACCACCCCCAGCCGCGGAAACGGCGCGGGGGAAGGGGAGACGAACGCGTCCAGGTGACGCGTCTTCCTCCTCTTCCCCCGTTGGAACAACAGCCGGATCTCGGCGGAGCGCGCGATGCGGGACTCCCGCGGGAGCCCGAACCCGGTGCCTTCGTCGCTCACGGCCGCGGCGGACCCCGAGCGCCCGGCTAGTACTTGCCGGCGATCTCGACGACCAGCTTGTGACGCCCCTTGCGACGGCGGGCGTTCAGAACGGCGCGGCCGCCCTTGGTGGCCATACGGGCGCGGAACCCGTGCTTGTTGATCCGCTTGCGGTTGCGCGGACGGTAGGTCGGCTTCATCTGAAAACCCCTTCGGGTGCTGCGTCGGTGGATACGTTCGGGTGCGGCAAAGACCGTCAAGATAGCGGAGATGGCCCTTGCAGTCAACTGGCCCCACAGAGAGACACGGAGGCACAGAGACATCGAGAAGGTCAGCCCGTGGCTCCGAAGGCGCGGAGGCCGTTGCGCTCGGCGCGGTCCAGGAGGCGGTAGAGGACGGCGAGCGCGGCGGCGAGCTCGGGGACGCTGCGGCCGCCCACTTCGCGCGTGATGAGGCCCTCCACCTCCTCGCGCAGCAGGACGAACTCCCGGCGCAGGTGGTCCGCCGACCAGCCGATGCGGCGGCGCTGCTCGCCGTGGCGCTCGGCGATCACGCGCTGGATGCTGGTGCCGTCCTGCATCAGCTCCGGGTCGCCGCGGCCCTCGTCCAAGGTGATCAGCGACTTGCCCGTGTCCAGCAAAAAGGTGGCTACGTGGTTCTCCAGCTGCGCGCTGTCGATGCCGGCCGCGCCGGGAAAGTGCTTGTCGCCCCGCAGGCGCTGGCCGAAGCGCTCGGTGAGCGCGTCCGCGTGGCGCGCCAGCAGGTGGCCCAGGTCCGCCAGCCCCGAGACGGCGCAGGCGGCCCGGAGGTCCGCCGGCTCGGCGGCCGCTTCGGGGGCGCCCTCCTCCTCCTCGCGCGCCCTCACACCCTCGGGCGTGGGAAGCCACAGGACGAAGCAGCTTCCCTTCCCCAGCTCGCTGGTGACGGTCAGGTCGCCACCCATCAGGCGCGCGAACCGGCGGCTGATGGTGAGCCCGAGGCCCGTACCCCCGGCGCGGCGGGTGTGCCCGCCCTCCACCTGCGCAAAGGGCTCGAAGATCCGCTCCATCGCTTCCGGCGGGATCCCCTGGCCGGTGTCTTCCACCTCCACCGCCAGCCAGGGGCCGGGGCCCTCCAGCGTGCTCCCCGCCGGCGCATCGGCCAGCACGCGGCAGCGCACGATCACCTCGCCCCCCTCTCCCGTGAAGCGCACGGCGTTGGAGAGGAGGTTGACGGCCACCTGGCGCACCCGGTCCTCGTCGCCCACGTACATCGCGTCGCCGGCGGCGGTGGACGCGTCGCGCAGGGTGACGCGCTTGGCCTCGGCGGCCGGGGCCACCATCCCCAGCGCGGCGGCGGCGGTGCCCAGGAGGGGGGTGGGCTCGTGCGCCACCTCCATCTCCCCCGCTTCGGCCTTGGCCAGGTCCAGGACGTTGCTCACCAGGCCCAGCAGGTGCCTGCCGCTCGCCTTGACGCGCGCCAGGTACTCCGCCTGCCTGGGGTTGAGGTCGCCCGCCACGCCGGCCTCCAGCAGGTCCACGTAGCCGATCACGGCGTTGATGGGCGTGCGGATCTCGTGGCTCATCTGCGCCAGGAACTGGCTCTTGGCCAGGTTGGCCTGGTCCGCGTCGGCGCGGGCGCGCTGCGCCTCCTCGTAGAGCGCGGTGCGCAGCTGCGCGGTGCGCTTCTGCTCCGTCACGTCCTGCATGGCGCCCACCATGCGGCCGGGTGCGCCGTCCGGGTGCTGGGCGATGTGCCCGCGGTCCAGCACGTCCGCGAAGCCGCCGTCCGCGCGCTCGAAGCGGTACTCCGCGCTCCAGCTCTCGTCGCCCTGGTCGATGGCCAGGTGGATGCCCCGCGAGACGGCGTCCCGGTCGTCCGGGTGGATGTGGTCCAGCCACCAGTCGCCCGTCGTCTCTCCCCGCGGCGGCTGGTGCCCGAAGCGCTGGAAGAGGGCCGGGTTCCAGCGGATGCAGTCCTCCTGGAGGTCCCAGTCCCAGATCACGTCGGCCGTGGCGCGCGACGCAAGGGCGTACCTCTCGTCGGAGGCACGCAGCGCCTCGGCGGAGCGCTCGCGCTCGTCGACCACGGAGTACACCACCGCGACGCCGTTCACGTCGCCCGCCGCGTCCCGCAGCGGGGCGTAGAGGAGGTCGATCAGGTGCTCGTTGGGGACGCCGTGGCCGTCGTCGTCCCACGACGCGCGCGCCCCGATCCCGGTCCACTGCTGGCCGCTGCGGTACACGGAGTCCAGCAGCTCGAAGTAGCCCTGGCCCGCCACCTCGGGAAAGGCTTCGCGGTAGGTGCGGCCCACGAGCTCGCGGTAGCCGGTGCCGTGGCGGAACTGCTCGCTGGCGGCCACGAAGCGGTGCTCGGGCCCTTCCAGCACCGCCACCGCCCCGGGGAACTGCGCCACCACCCGCGCCAGCCGGGCGCGCTCGTGCTCGCGCGTGGCGCTCGCCAGCTGCTGCACGGTCACGTCGGTGGCGATCACCACGATCCCGGTCACGGCGCCGGAAGCGTCGCGCAGCGGGTGGTACATCAGGTCCAGGAAGTGGTCCCTGGACTCGCCGCCGCTCTCCTGCAGCGCGATGGGGATGGCGTGCGCGACGAACGGCTGGCCGGTCTCCAGCACGCGGTCCAGCAGCGCGATGAAGCCCTGCCCCACCACCTCCGGCAGCGCGGCGGCAACCGTCATGCCGAGCACGTCGCGCCCGCCCACCAGCCGCCGGTAGCCGGGGTTGGCGGACTCGAACACGTGCTCGCGACCGCGCAGCACCGCCACCGCGACGGGCGCCTGCTCGAACACCGCGCGGAGCTGCTCCCGCTCCGCCTCGGCGCGCGCGCGGGAGGCGTGCAGCTGCTCGTTGGTCCATTCCAGCCGCTCGGCCGCCTCCTGCGACTCCTCGATCTGCGCTTCCAGCTCGGCGGCCTGCGACTGCATCTCCTCCGCCTGCTCCTCCACCTGGCGGATGCGGCGGCGGAGTTCGATCTCGCGCTCGGCGGAGCGGGCCAGCTCCACCAGCGTCTCCACCTCCACGGGCGTCCAGTCGCGCGCCACGAAGTCCACCGCGCAGAACGACCCCAGCACCTGCCCGCCGGCGCGGATCGGAACTCCCACGTACGCGGCCACGCCCATCGACTCCACCGTGGGGATGATGTGCGCGTAGGCCGCGTCCGCCCGGGTATCCGGGATCACGAGCGGCGCCAGCGACTCCAGGGCGAGGTGGCAGAAGGTGGGTCCGTCGATCTGGCGCTCGGCGGCGAGCGGATCCGGGAAGCCGACGCAGGACAGGTAGAAGTCGCGCTGCTCGTCTACCAGGCTGATGAAGGTAGCCGGCGCCTTCACCAGGATCGCCGCGAGCCGCGTGAGCCGGTCGAAGGCCTCCTCGGCCGCCGCGTCCAGCAGCCCGCTCTCGCGAAGCACGGCCAGCCGCGCGGCATCCGCCACCGCGCCGGAAAGGGTAGAAGTCAAGACCACATCTCCTGTGAGCTGGGCGGAGACGTGGGGTTCACGTCTGGCGGGGAAGGCCGCCGTGAAACCTAACGGCTTGACGAGGAATAACCTATGGGCCTCACCCAGAGACACGGAGACACAGAGGGGTGCTCTTCTCCGTGTCTCCGTGCCTCCGTGTGAGGCCCTGTTTTCTTGACTTTTCCACACCCCCCGGGTACGTTGCGCGTCCCCCGTAATCCCGGTCGCGCACGCTGTATAGAGGTCATGGAGCTTTCCGCGGGAGAAGTCTGGTCACGGATACTGGACGGGGCCAAGCAGGCCCTCCCCGAGCAGGCATTCCGCACCTGGCTGCAGCCCACCCAAGCGGTCGCCATCTCGCAGGACCTGCTGGTGGTCTCCACCCCCAACCCGTTCGCGGTAGACTGGGTGGAAGACAAGTACGCCGAGCTCCTCACGGGCATCGGCGAGCACCTGTTCGGGCGACGCTTCCAGCTCAGCGTGCAGTTCAACGGGGCCGGGCGCCCCGCCAGCGTGCCGCCCCCGGCCGCACCGGTGGCCGCCGCCCCCGCTCCCGTAGCCGCGCCCCCCGCCCGCGCCGAGACTCACGCGTCCGGCCCCGGCGCCCGCCCCTCGGCACCGCTCAACCCGCGCTACACCTTCGACCGCTTCGTGGTGGGGAGCAACAACCAGCTCTCGGCCGCGGCGGCGCACGCGGTGGCCGAGGCGCCGGCGCGCACCTACAACCCGCTCTTCATCTACGGCGGCGTGGGGCTGGGGAAGACGCACCTGATGCACGCCATCGGCTTCGCCATGCTGGAGCGCGACCCCAGCAAGAAGGTGATGTACCTCTCCTCCGAGCGCTTCACCAACGAGCTGGTGAGCGCCATCCAGGAGGGCTCCATGGCCGAGTTCCGCCGGCAGTACCGGCAGATCGACCTGCTGCTGGTGGACGACATCCAGTTCCTGGAAGGGAAGGAGCGCACGCAGGAGGAGTTCTTCCACACCTTCAACGCGCTCTACGAGGCGCAGCGCCAGATCGTCCTCACCTCCGACCGGCCTCCCAAGGAGATCGGGCTGGAGGACCGGCTGATCTCGCGCTTCGAGTGGGGGCTGGTGACGGACATCAAGGCCCCCGACTTCGAGACGCGCATGGCGATCCTGCGCAAGAAGGTGGAGGAGGACCACCTCCAGATCAGCGACCTGGACGACGTGCTCACCTTCATCGCGCGCAACCGCACCTCGTCGGTGCGCGAGATCGAGGGGGCGGTGATCAAGCTGCTGGCCTACTCGTCGCTCACGGGGCGCCAGATCGACCTGGGGCTGGCCGAGGAGGCGCTGGGAGGCGGCACGGCGCGCACGGGCGCCGGCGGGGGCTTCGCCATGGACGCGGGCGCCACGCCCGACCGGGTGCGCCTGGCCGTGGCCCAGGCGTGGGGAACGACGCCCGACGCGCTGCAGTCCAAGAAGCGCACCAAGGACCTCACGGTCCCCCGCCAGGTGGCGATGTTCCTCATCAAGGAGCTCTTCGACGTCTCGCTGGTGGAGATCGGCAGGATGTTCGGCGGGCGCGACCACTCCACGGTGATCCACTCCATCACCAAGGTGGAGGAGGACATCGCGGCCGACCCGGCCTTCCGCCAGCGGGTGGAGGAGCTGCGCGCGTCGTTCCGCTGAGCGGCGCGCTCTTGACACCTCACCCCCAACGGCTGTATTTGCGGGGGGTGGGCACCCCATTCCGTAGTGGCGAGGGGCGTGGATAAGCGGGTGTGGAAAGGGTGTGGACGGAGGGCGGGTTATCCCCAGCGGCCGGGGAAACGTGGACAGCGTGGAGATCTCCGGGGATGTCCACACCCCAGTCCACACCGCGGCGAGGGGGTGCAAGGGGCTGCGGCTTAACCGGTTGGGAGGGGCGCGGGAGCGGTTTCCCACGAATCTACGCCCTCTATTACTGTTACTAGTTCTATAAACTACCGGGTGGAAGTAACTCTTCTCGGTGGAGAACACACTACCGCCGGCGGAAAGCGTATGCGATTCACCATCACGCGCGAGAACCTGCAGCAGGGGCTGGGCAACGTCGCCGGGAGCATCCCGACGCGCACCACCCTCCCCGTCCTCAGCAACATCCTGATGGAGGCCGAGGCGGAGGGCTTCGTGCGGATGAGCGGCACCGACCTGGACACGTCGGTGGCCGTGCGCGTCCCCGCCGAGGTGGCCGAGCCGGGCGCCATCACCGCCCCCGCCAAGAAGCTCCAGGAGATCGCCCGCGAGCTCCCCGGCACCGTGGAGCTCTCCACGCAGGGCGACACCATCTCCATCTCCAGCAGCCGCACCCGCTTCAAGCTGAACGGGCTGCCGAGGGACGAGTTCCCCGCCTTCCCCAAGGTGGACTTCGCCGAGAGCTGGCGGGTGACGGGCGCCGAGCTCCAGCGGCTGATCTCGCATGTGTCGTTCGCCGCGTCCACGGAAGAGACGCGGCCGATCCTGAACGGCGTGCTCTGGCAGATGTCGGAGAGCGAGATGCGGATGGTGGCCACCAACGGGCACCGCCTGGCCAAGATGACCATGCCGGTGGAGGCGGGCTCCCCGGTGCCGGCCGCCGACCTGATCGTGCACCCCAAGGCGCTGAGCCAGGTGCAGCGCCTGTTCACGGGCGACACGCAGGTGGAGGTGGGGCGCTCCGAGAACCACCTGGGGTTCCGCAGCGAGGGGGTGCAGGTGTACACCCGCCTGATCGAGGGGCCGTACCCCAACTACGAGCAGGTAATCCCCAAGGACAACGACAAGACGATGGTGGCGGGGAAGGAGGAGCTCACCCGCGCCGTGCGCCGCATGGCCATCGTGGCGAGCGACCAGACCCACCGCATCCGCATGTCGCTGGGAGGGCCCTCGCTCAAGTTCTCGGTGGAGACGCCCGACCTGGGCGCCGCCAACGAGGAGCTGAACGTGGAGTACGACGGCGATCCGCTGGAGATCGGCTTCAACGCCCAGTACCTGCTGGAGCTGCTGCGCTACATGCCCACCGACGAGGTGCGCATGACCTTCAAGGCCCCCGAGCGCGCCGCCACCATGCAGCCCATCGGCAACGAAGACACGCCGGACTACATGTGCCTGGTGATGCCGCTGCGGCTGCTGAGCTGAGAACAGCAGGCTCACACAGAGACACAGAGGCACGGAGATCACATATCTCCGTGCCTCTTGGTCTTCGTGCGAGCGCGACTGGTTGCGGACGGTATCACACGCGAAATTATTGACACATCTGTGTTGTCGAGGTATGCTGTCCGTTCTCCCGCCTTGGTTGCATTGCTGGACCGCACTGCAACGTAGTTCCCCTCCGGTCGTACCTTTCCGCGACGCGCGCCCTGTTCGGCAGCGGCCCAGCCAGCCTGGCACCCGGTGTTGTCGTCCTTCATTCCCGGAACGGATTTCCACGTCCATGCGAGTCATTCTAGGCCGTTCCGCAGTTCTGTTCTTCCTTACCACGATGTGGTTGGCGGTCCCCTCCACGGCTGCGTCCCAGGCAGGCTTTCACGTGGTGGTGCGGGCACCGGTGCAGAATGTCAGGAGGCACGCGGTCCATCAGGAGTGGATCAGCCAGAGCCGGATGCTTCAACTCCTCGCCAAGTCGGTAAACGAGAACTTCGCCATACCCGAGCAAGCCTGGATTACCGCGGAAGAATGCGGACAGGTGAACGCATTCTGGCGCCCTGCTGAGCGCACCATCACGCTCTGCTACGAATTGATAGACGCGATCTTCAACGAGTTCCGGTACGACGGGCTCTCGCAGGAAGCTTTTGGGACAGCGGTTGCGTCGGCGACGATGTTCATTGCAATGCACGAGGTGGGACACGCACTCGTAGATATCCTCAACCTTCCCGTGACAGGACGTGAGGAGGATGTCGTGGATCAGTTCGCCGCAATCGCTCTGGGCCACGACGACCCAGCTCCGGCCCTCTGGGCCGCGGAGTTCTGGCGAACGAAAGATGACCTCCTGGACACCGGGCTGAAAGTAGGTCGGATGCCCTACGAGGACGAACACAGCTTTGATATGCAGCGCTTCTATAACGTGCTCTGCTGGACCTACGGAAAGGACCCGCAGAATCGCGCGAGCGTACTGCGGTCTCTGCCGCAGGGGCGCGCTGCACGATGCCCGGGCGAGTATCAGCGCATGGCGAGCTCGTGGGAGCGCATCCTGGCGCCCCACCAGCGCGCTGCAGTGAGCCGGCTCCCTCCGCCTCCGCCACCAGCACGCGTGGCGAACATGGGCGGCACCTGGGACATCAGGGAGCAGATTGGAACTCTGACTTCTGACTTCTACTGTGAAAGTCAGATCCAGATGACGATCCAGCAGTCCGCTCAGGTCTTCACTGCACCATACCGGCAGACTGGGCGATGCACGATCAGCGGACAGCAGCTCGACAATCCAGGACAGGGGGCCATGCAGAGCGGCCGGATCGACGGTACCCAGATCTTCTTTCAGATGGAGACGTGCAACTATGCAGGGGTACTGCAGGCAGGT
>DASVSA010000222.1:0-2822 GCA_036388335.1 Longimicrobium sp.
GCCTCTGTGTCTCTGTGTGAGACTTCTTCTTAGCGCGTGCTCTGCGCCTGCGTCCGTGCGGGCTCCTGGCAGACGGGCCAGGTGCGCGCCTGCCCCTGCTGATCGGGCGGGAGCTGCTGCAGGCGCGCGCGCGGCAGCTTCTCAGGCTCCTCGGAGGCGAGGTAGACGAGCATCGCCACCATCGTCGCGTTCCGGCGCACCTCGTCGAACACGATCTTGTCGTACGTGTCGCGGTTGGTGTGCCAGGTGTAGGTGCCGTAGTCCCACGACAGCGACCCCAGCCCGAAGCCCGGCGCACCGGCGCAGATGAACGACGCGTTGTCGCTCCCGCCGCCGCTGGGGAGCCCCGGCGCGTCGATCCTCACCGAGTCCACCAGCAGCCCCGGCATCCGCGAGAACCAGCGGCGGAAGTAGGGCTCCACGCCCGTGAGGCCCTGCATCGACACCTGCACGATGCGCCCCGTGCCGTTGTCCTGGTTGAAGAGCGCCTGCAGCCCTTCCACCACGCGCGGATTGTCCGCCACGAAGCCGCGCGAGCCGTTCAGCCCCTGCTCCTCGCCGCTCCAGTGCCCGGCCAGGATGGTGCGCTTCGGGTTGGGATACACCTGCTTCAAGATCCTCATCGCCTCCATCATCACCACGGTGCCCGTGGCGTTGTCCGTAGCGCCCGAGCCGGCGTCCCACGAGTCGAAGTGGGCCGAGAGCATCACGTACTCGTTCGGCTTCTGACGCCCGCGGATCTCGGCCATCACGTTGGAAGCGGGCACGTCGCCCAGGAACTCGGAGGTGGCGTCCACCCGCAGCGTGGGCGACTGGTTGTTCTCCACCATGCGGAAGACGAGCCCGTAGTCCTCGCAGCTCAGGTCCAGCGTGGGGATGCGCTCGGTGCGCGCGTTGAACACCTTGTCCACGCCCCACCCCTGCGACCACAGGTTGGTGAGGATTCCCGCCGCGCCGGCTTCCTCCAGGCGCCGCGGCAGGTCCCGCGCGGTGCTCCCGGTGGCTTGCAGGCGGCGCGTCCATGCGGACATCATCTCCGTGCGGCGGGCCCTCATTCGCTCCACCGTCTCGGTCTGCGCCCACTTCACCCAGTTCTCGTCCGGCCGGCAGGTGGGCTGCGCGGCGGAGATGAGGACGAACTTGCCGCGCACGGTGCCCAGCGCCGCCCTGAACGCCGCCGAGTCCGCGGCGGCGGGGAGCATCACCACGCCCGCCGTCACCGGCCCGCGGGTGCCGGGGCTCCACGCCAGCATGGTGCCTTCCAGCGAGCGCAGGCGCGGCGTCATCAGCTCCACGTGCGTGTACCCGCGCCGCCAGCCGCGCCACGTGCCGTACTGCTGCTCGCGCGCGTCGATCCCCCACCCGCGGTAGGTGGAAGTCGCCCAGCGGCGCGCGTTCGCCAGCTCCGGCGAGCCGGTGAGGCGCGGCCCCACCGAGTCGGTGAGCACCTGCGCCAGCCGCTCCACCTGCGACTCGTTCCCCATCCCCATCTGCCAGATGCGCTGAAGCACGGGGTCGTTCGACCTCCACTCCTGCGCCGCCGCCGGCGAGGCGGCCACGAGTGCACCCACACCCATCGCGAACGCGACCGATCGTTTCATCGTCCCCCGAGTTTGGTTGGAAGCCGCGCCGCGGATGCTGGGCGCTAAAATGTTAGCACTGCAGGATCTGGAAATACCGGGCGCGGCGGTGCCGCGCAAGGTTCTACTTTCGCTTCGGGTCCAGCTCCACCAGCCGCGCCGCCACCCGCCCCTCGCCGATCTCCGCCAGCGCGACGGTCACGGGGTCGCGGAACCTCACCGGGCCCGCGCTCCCCGGGTTCACGGCCAGCGTCGCCCCCACCTGCCGGATCACGGGCCTGTGCGAGTGCCCGAACACCACCAGCCCCGCCCCTCCATACGCCCCCGCCGCCTTCTCCGGCGTCGGCGACCCGAGCTGCATCCCGTGCAGCACCACGACGGGAACGCCGCCCAGCTCCACGTGCGCCACCTCCGGCACACTCTTCCGCAGGTCGAACCCATCCGTGTTCCCCCACACCGCCGTCACCGGCGCGATCGCCTCCAGCTCGGTGAGGATCTCGGACGGCCCCACGTCCCCCGCGTGGAGGATGTGCTCCACCCCCGCGAACACCTCGAACACCTCTGCCCTGAGCAGTCCGTGCGTATCCGAAATGATCCCGATCTTCATATCGGTCCGGTTCCCGTAGTCGCAGTCACGACCCTTCGGCGCGCGCCGCCCCCCTCCCCCGCCTCGCATCCGTCCAGTCCCCGCAGGGGGACTTCGTGCAGTCGTTGCAGCGACTTCAGTCGCCCGCAACCGGTCGCCCGCAGGTCACTCTCCGGCGCCTTCCCCGCTCCTCCACCGCCTCCCCAGCGTGTGCTCCACCTCCAGGTGGTCCAGCACGCGCGCCACCACGAAGTCCACCAGGTCCGCGACCGTGCGCGGGCGGTGGTAGAATCCGGGCGCGGCCGGGAGGATGGTGGCCCCCGCGCGCGTCAGCCGCGTCATGTTCTCCAGGTGGATCAGCGAGAACGGCGTCTCGCGAGGCACCAGGATGAGCGTGCGGCGCTCCTTGAGAGCCACGTCCGCCGCCCGCTCCACCAGGTTGCGCGAAGTCCCCGCCGCGATGGAGGCCAGCGTCCCCATCGAGCACGGACACACCACCATCCCGCGCGACGGCGCCGAGCCGGACGCGGGCGTGGCGCCGCGGTCCAGCGAGTCGTACAGCTCCACGCGCGACCAGTCGCCGGTGGCCGCCTTCAGCGCGTCCAGCCCCTCGATCTCCGTCTCCTCCGCCAGCAGGCGCAGGCCGTAGCTGGAGA
>DASVSA010000223.1:0-26616 GCA_036388335.1 Longimicrobium sp.
CCCGTGCTGATGCTGCAGGGGCGCTTCGGGCCTTACGTGCAGCTGGGCGAGGCGGAGGAGGGGAGCACCGAGAAGCCGCGCCGCGCCTCGCTGCCCAAGGGCGTGACCCCGGCGCAGATGTCGCTGGACTACGCCCTCAAGCTCCTCTCCCTGCCGCGCAACCTGGGGAACCACCCGGAGACGGGGAAGGAGATCACGGCGGGCGTGGGGCGCTTCGGGCCCTTCGTGGTGCACGAGGGCGACTTCCGCTCGCTGCAGCCCACCGACGACGTGTACACGGTGGAGCTGCCGCGCGCCATCGAGCTCCTTTCCGCGCCCAAGGCCGGGCGCACCCGCACGGCGGTGGAGCCGCTCCGCACCCTGGGGCCTCACCCGTCCGACGGGGAGCCGGTGCAGCTCTTCGCGGGCCGCTATGGCCCGTACGTGAAGCACGGCGGCACCAACGCCTCGCTCCCCCGCGGCATGGAGGCGGACGCCGTCACCATCGACCAGGCCGTTACGCTGCTCGCCGAGCGGGCCGCCGCCGCCCCCGCCAAGAAGACCGCGCGCGGACGCAAGGCCGCCCCGGCGAAGAAGGCTTCCAAGACCGCCGCGGCCGTGAAGAAGGCAGCCGCGAAGAAGGGTACGAAGAAATAGAGCTCACACAGAGACACAGAGGCACAGAGATGAAGTCGTCTCTGTGCCTCTCTGTGTCTCTGTGTGAACCTAACGCCGTGTAAGCGTGCCCTGGCGCGTGTCGTACGAGGCCACCTGCGTCCAGGTGCGCGAGCGGATCGCCCAGAAGTCGAAGATTCCCTCGCGGCGGTCGCCGGCCGCGTTCAGCACCGTCCAGCCCGTGGCGCCGTAGTACGTGCCGGCCGCCACCTGGAAGCGGGCCGCGAGCGAGTCCGCCCGCACGTCGGCGGGTGAGGCGAGGTACGCGTGCGCCGCCACCCACACGGCGTCGTACACGCCGAAGGCGAACGCGTCCGCCTCGGCGCCGGAGCGGGCCCGGATGCGGGCGGCCAGCGGCTCCCACTTGGCGCGCGCGGCGGGGTCGGCGCCCACCGTGGGAGCGGGGAAGCCCACCGTCTCGGCGAACGCCGCTGCGGGGGCGCGGCCCGCGATGGCCGCGCTCTGCGTGACGCCGTCGGCGCCGTACCAGCGCACGGAGGCGAGCACCGGGTCGGCGGCGGCGAGGGCCAGGATGTCGGCCGCCTCGTCGAAGGCCGAGAGGTGCACCGCCACCTGCGCGGCGGTGCGCGTGGCGAGCGCCGCGCGCACCTGCGTGCCCAGAGCCGTCACCGTGGCCGCGTAGCTGGTGGCGTTGGTGGCGTACTCCGCGCCGGCCGACATGGTGCCGCCCCGCCCGGTGAACGCCCTGCGCGTGCCGGCCTGAAGCCCCTGGTTGCCCGCGTCCGCGCGCCAGGCGGGGACCACCGAGCGCACCCCGTCCGCGAACATCAGCGCCGCCATGGCCACGCCCTCCAGGCTGTCGGCGGGGGTGAGGCGGAAGATGCGGTCCGCGACGGCCAGGCTGCCGGCCGTGCTGGACTGGCTCACGGCCACCATCTCGTTGGCGTCCACGAACGGCTTTATGGCCGCGAGCTCGGCGCTGCTCTGCGGCCCGATCACCAGGCGCACCCCGTCGCGGCGCAGCGACTCCACCGCCTGCAGCGCGAGCGCGGGATCCAGCTTCGTGTCGCGGACGTCCGCGCGGAAGGTGATGTTGCGCCCCGCGGCGTACGCGTTGACGTCCTCCACCGCCAGCTCCATCGCGGCCTTGCTGGCCACGCCCAGCGAGGCCCAGTTGCCTTCCAGCGAGAAGACCCCGCCGAGCGTGATCTCCCGCGGGTCGTCGGCCCCCGTTCCGTCTCCGCACGCGGCGAGCGCAGCGGCGGCAAGGAGCACGAAGAGTCCGGAATTCCTGTTCACTTGAGTCGATCCTGGTAGGGGGAAAAACGGGAGGCACAGAGAAGAAGTTCGTCTCTGTGCCTCCCTGTCTCTGTGTGAGCCCAGTTTTTAGCGGTCCTGCTTCGGAGCGGCGAGGAGGGCCTCGATGCGGGCCAGCCGCTCGGCGAGCGCGCGGTTCTCGGCGCGCAGCTTCTCGATCTCGGCCTGCTGCTGCACACTGCGGCGGTCCAGCGCCTGCGCGGCCGCCAGCGCCACGCCGTCCGCGTCCACCGTGCCGATCACCTTGTCGTCGTTCCCCAGGCCGAACGCGGCGCTGAAGTCCTGCGCGGTGGGGCCCAGGTGGCGGACGGAGGAGTCCTCCACGCGGTAGCTCCACGTCTGGATCGGCAGCGTGCGGAGGCGCGCCAGCACGTCCTCGCCCTCCATGGACCGGAACAGGTGCTTGCGGTTGACGTCCGACGTGTTCGTCCAGATCCCGGCGGTGCTCAGGTAGGCGCCGGTGCTGGTGGAGATCACCGCATTGCTCTGGTTCCAGTTGCTCGTGGCGGTGCCGCTCTGGAAGGTGACGCCGGTGCTGCGGTCGGACGCGGTGTAGATGCGGAACCCGTTCGCCACGCGCCACATCGCGGAGTTGGTGACCTCCGCGTGGATCGTGTCGGTGGTGGTGGAACGGTCGCCGAAGACGAAGGCGCCCAGCCGGGGAGAGCCCGCCTTGGTGCTGGAGCTCGCCTTGTATCCAAAGACGACGGAGTACGCGCCGGTCGCGGTCACGTCCTCGCCCATGGCGATCGTCCCCGTGTTCGCCGCCACGGCGCGGTTCCCCACCGCCAGCGCGTTGTCGCCGAGCGCGCGCACGTCCTGGCCGAACGCCGTGGAGTACAGCCCGATGTTGGCGTCGTCCCACTGCGTGCCGTTGATGCCGCCCGCGCGGAACGCCGCCTTGCCGGGGTACCAGAACATGCGCGTTCCGGCACCGGAGGTCGGAGCGCCGTTGGTGGCCCCGCTGTTGTAGGTGCCGCCGAAGAAGGCGCTGCCGTTGTTGTTGACGCGAAAGAGGCTCTGGCCGCCGTACGAAACGGCGAGGGCGGAGTCGGTGGCCTGGGCGTGGAGCGCGGTGGACGCGGCGGACGCGACGACGAGCGCCAGCGCGAGCGCTGAGTGACGAACCTTCATCGGGGCTCTATGGGAGTGGTGTGGCGGGCGTGCCGGAACGCGCGGGAGGGTGCGTGCCGGGGCTTCGCGTAGTGCGGTGAGGGAGCCGCGAAACCGGGTGAGAGCCCTAAAATAGCCGCTGCGGCGCAGACCTGCAATCGTGCCGGTCGTTGCGCGCCGCCGCCGGGGGGCTATACTCCCCGCGTGCGCGCCCGAACACTTCGCGCGCAGCATGGTATCAGTACGGCTCGCACGGGTGTGGCGCCCGGCGGCCGGAACCGAGCTCGAAGGGGAGTGCATGGCGGATGTAACCGTGGTGGGAGGGGGCCTGGCGGGCTCCGAGGCCGCATACCAGCTCGCCGAGCGCGGGCACGAAGTCACGCTGCGCGAGATGCGGCCCGTGCGCGGCACCCCCGCGCACCAGACGCACGACCTGGCCGAGATCGTCTGCTCCAACACCTTCAAGAGCGAAGACCCGGCGAACGCGCACGGGCTGCTGAAGCTGGAGATGGAGGCGCTGGGCGCCGGCGGCTCGCTGCTGCTGGCTACGGCCCGCGCCTCGCGCATCCCGGGCGGCACGGCGCTCACCGTGGACCGGCGCGAGTTCTCGGCGCGGATGACGGCGGCCATTGAGGCTCACCCCCGCATCCGCGTGGAGCGCGGCGAGGTCACGGAGCTCCCGGCGGGCCCGTCCATCGTCGCCACGGGCCCGCTCACCTCCGACGCGCTCTCGGCCTCCATCCGCCGCGCGCTGGGCGACGAGGGGCTGGCCTTCTTCGACGCCATCGCCCCCGTGGTCTCGTCCGAGTCGCTGGACATGGACACGCTCTTCGCCGCCTCGCGCTGGGGCAAGGGCGAGGGCGACGACTACCTGAACGCGCCCATGACGAAGGAGCAGTACGACGTCTTCGTGGAGGCGCTGCGCACCGGCGAGGGGTACGAGGGGCACGACTGGGAGAACGTTCCCTACTTCGAGGGGTGCCTCCCCGTGGAGGTGATGGCCACGCGCGGCCCCGAAACGCTCCGCTTCGGTCCGATGAAACCGGTCGGCCTTCCCGTGCCGCAGTGGGGCGGCAAGCGCGCGTGGGCCGTCGTGCAGCTGCGCCGCGAGGACCGCGCGGGGCAGATGTGGAACCTGGTGGGCTTCCAGACTCGCCTCAAGATCCCCGAGCAGAAGCGGATCTTCCGCACCATCCCGGGGCTGGAGAACGCGGAGTTCCTGCGCTGGGGCTCCATCCACCGCAACACCTACCTCAACTTCCCCGCGCGGCTCACGGCCCACGGCTCGCTGCCCGACCGGCCGGAGCTGCTCTTCGCCGGGCAGATCACGGGGGTGGAGGGGTACACGGAAAGCACCGCCGTGGGCATCCTCGCGGCGGCCAACCTGGACCGCATCGTCCGCGGGCTGCAGCCGGTGCTGCCGCCCCCCACCACCATGCTGGGCGGGCTGATGAGATATCTGCGCGAGTCCGAGCCGCGCCACTTCCAGCCCATGAACAGCAACTTCGGCCTGGTGGACCCGCTGGAGGTGCAGGTGAAGAAGAAGGAGGAGAAGCGCGAGCGCTTGGTGGAGCGCGCCCGCGCCGACTTCGCCGCCTGGATCCGCCAGAACGAGCTGGCGCCGGAGCCGGCCGCGGCGTGAGCGCGGACCCGGCGCGTCGCGAGGACGCGGACGCCTACCTGCGCTACGTGGCGCACGAGCGGCAGCTCTCGCCCGAGACGCTGGAGGCGTACTCGCGCGACCTGGCGGAGTTCGAGGCGTTCCTCGACCGCTACTACGGCGCGCCGGAGTGGACGTGGGGCGGCGTGGACCGCCTGGCCATCCGCTCGTGGATGGGCGACATGGTGAGCCGCCGCGGGCTGGCGCGCACCTCGGTGGCGCGCAAGCTCTCGGCGGTGAGGTCGTTCTACCGCTTCCTCCACGTGGAGGAGCGGGTGGCGGCCAACCCGGCGCGCACCGTGCGCACGCCCAGGAAGGAGCGCCACCTTCCCGGCTTCCTCACGCGCGAGCAGATGGAGGAGGTCTTCCGCGACGCCGAGGCGCGGGCGGAGGGGGGCGGCTTCCACGCGCTGCGCAACCTGGCCGTGGTGGAGCTCTTCTACGCCACCGGCATGCGCCTGGCCGAGCTGCAGGCCATGGACCTCGCCAGCCTGGACCTGGTGAGCGACCGCGTGCGCGTGCTGGGCAAGGGGCGCAAGGAGCGCATCGTGCCGCTGGGGCGCTCGGCCACCCGAGCGCTGCGGGCCTACTACGAGGCGCGCGAGCGGGTGATGGCCGCCGCGGAGCGCCCCGACCGCCGCGCCGTCTTCGTGGCGCAGACGGGCCGCCGCATCACCACGCGGCAGATCCAGAACATCGTGGGCCAGTTCCTGAAGGGGATCGCCGACGACGCGGGCCTCTCCACCCACTCCCTGCGCCACACCTTCGCGACCCACCTGCTCGACGCGGGCGCGGACCTGCTGGCCGTGAAGGAGCTGCTGGGCCACGCCAGCCTCAGCACCACGCAGATCTACACGCACACCTCCAAAGAGAGGCTCAAACGCGTGTACCGGCAGGCACATCCGCGGGCGTGACGGAGCTTTCTCCCCGTGTCTCCGTGCCTCTGTGTGAGATTGCAGTTACCTTGTAGGCACCACGCAACCGGAAGATAGATGACGATGCCAACGTTTCACGCCACCACCATCCTCGCCGTGCGGCGCGATGGAAAGGTGGCGCTGGGGGGGGATGGGCAGGTGACGACGGGCGACGTGGTCGCCAAGTCCGCCGCCGTGAAGGTGAGGAAGCTGCGCGATGGCAAGATCCTGGCGGGGTTCGCCGGGTCCGTGGCCGACGCGTTCACCCTGTTCGAGAAGTTCGAGGAGAAGCTCGAGCGCTACCCGGGCAACCTCAGCCGCGCGGCGGTGGAGCTGGCCAAGGACTGGAGATCGGACCGCTACCTGCGCCGCCTGGAGGCGCTGCTGGCCGTGGCCGACCGCGACCACCTCTACATGCTCTCCGGCAACGGCGACGTGATCGAGCCGGACGACGACGTGGTGGCCATCGGCTCGGGCGGATCGTACGCGCTGGCGGCGGCGCGGGCGCTCAAGGACCACTCGGAGCTTTCCGCTCCCGAGATCGTGAGGCGGGCGCTGGAGATCGCGGGCGACATCTGCATCTACACCAACCGCAACATCACCGTACTGGAGCTGGACTGACGGCGGGCACGCCCGCTTTAGGAATACGAAATGGCTACGAACGAGACCGAGACTCCGCGTGATGGCGCGGCCGAGCTCCAGCCCTGGCTGGACGAGCTCACCCCGCGCGGCATCGTGGCGGAGCTGGACAAGTACATCGTGGGGCAGGGCGAGGCCAAGAAGGCGGTGGCCATCGCCCTGCGCAACCGCTGGCGCCGCCAGCGCGTGGACGACGACCTGCGCGACGAGATCGTCCCCAACAACATCATCATGATCGGCCCCACGGGGGTCGGGAAGACGGAGATCGCGCGGCGGCTGGCGCGGCTCGCGGGCGCTCCCTTCATCAAGGTGGAGGCGAGCAAGTTCACCGAGGTGGGCTACGTGGGCCGCGACGTGGAGTCGATGGTGCGCGACCTGGTGGACGTGGCCATCAACATGGTGCGCACGGACCGCGAAGACGACGTGCAGGAGCTGGCCGAGCAGCGGGTGGAGGAGCGCCTCCTGGACCTGCTGATCCCGCCCCTCCCCGACGGCGGCGCGCCCGCCGCCGAGCCCTCGGAGCTGGAGAAGGCGCGCGTCTTCGTGGCGGGCCCGGCCGGCGTGAAGGCCGAGGACGAGCAGGTGCGCGAGCGGCGCGAGCGCACCCGCGACAAGTTCCGCCAGCTCCTGCAGGACCAGAAGCTGGAGGACCGCCAGGTGGAGGTGGAGGTGTCGCAGAGCCTCCCCCTGGAGAACATGCTGATCCCCATGGGCGGCGGCATGGACGGCGGGATGGACAACAACCTGATGGACATGCTGCAGGACGTCCTCCCCAAGAAGACCAAGCGCCGCACGGTTACCGTGGCCGAGGCGCGCCGCATCCTGCTGCAGGACGAGCTGGACAAGCTGGTCAACATGGACGAGGTCATCAACGAGGCGCTCGACCGCGTGGAGGAGATGGGGATCATCTTCCTGGACGAGATCGACAAGATCGCCACGGACCGGGGCGGCGCGCCGGGGCCCGACGTGTCGCGCGAGGGGGTGCAGCGCGACCTGCTCCCCGTGGTGGAGGGCTCCACGGTGCAGACCAAGTACGGGATGGTGAGGACCGACCACATCCTCTTCATCGCGGCCGGCGCCTTCCACGTCTCCAAGCCGTCGGACCTGATCCCGGAGCTCCAGGGCCGCTTCCCCATCCGCGTGGAGCTCAAGCCCCTCACGGAGGCGGACTTCATCCGCATCCTGCAGGAGCCCAAGAACGCGCTCCTCACCCAGTACCGCGCCCTGGTGGCGGCGGAGGGTGCGACGCTGGAGTTCACGGACGAGGGCGTGCGCGAGATCGCCCGCATCGCCGCGCAGGTGAACGACCGCATGGAGAACATCGGCGCGCGCCGCCTCCACACCGTGCTCACCACGCTCCTGGAAGACATCCTCTTCGAGCTTCCGGAGCGCGGCAAGGACTCCATCCACATCGACGGCGACACGGTGCGCAACCGGCTCAGGGCGATCGTGGAAGACGAGGACCTGCGGAAGTACATCCTGTAAAAGAATCTCACACAGAGGCACGGAGGCACAGAGATGACTTAATCTCTGTGCCGCCGTGTCTCCCTGTGAGGCTTACTTCCCCTGAGCGGCGTCGCGCCCGGCACCACGACCCGGGTCTACGGTGGTGTTCAGGCCGCCGTCCAGTCCGGCGCCCGGGCCATCGGCGTTCGTCTGCTGGATGGGGCGGTCCGCGGAGTCGCCCGCGGTGGCCGCGGTGCGGCGGGCCTGCTCGGCCAGCGCGTCGCGGTTTTCTTGGGCGTTCTCCACGTGCTCGACAGCCGCGGAGTTGTCTTCGTTGCCCTGGTTTGCGTCGTTGCGTTCCATGTTGGGTCTCCTGGTTCGATAGGTGGATGCGGCACGGTCGCAACTCCCATTCCCCGGCGCAAAAACAAGGGCCCCGCACCGGTGGAAGCGGTGCGGGGCCCAGGAAGTTCAGGGATCCCGGTTCAGTCCGGGAAGCTCAGTCCGGCGGCGGTATGGTCGCCGGAGATCAGGTCGATGATCGCCTCCATCTGGGCGCCCATGCGGTCCAGACGGTGGAGGACGGTGCGGCCGTGCGCGTAGTCGAAGTACAGCGCCACGGCCTCTTCGTGCGCCGGGTGGAACTCCAGCACCTTGTCGTCCAGCCGGCGGAGGAGGTCGGCCACCAGGATGCCGACGGCCTCGCGCACGCGGCGCTGGTCCTCGATCGTCTCGATGCTCACGTCGCCCGTCAGACGGGGGAGGAGCTGCTCCACCTTCGCCACGCCCTCCGGCGGCGCGGCGACCGCGGCACCGGAGCCCGTCTCGGTCGCCATGAGCTCGATGGCGGAGGAGAGTGCCCGGAGCTCTTCGAAGTTGCAGTGAAGGATCACGGAGCCTCCTTTCTAAAGGTACCCGCCTGCAAAGCAATCGGCGGGCCACGTTCTGCTATCCTGATACACCGCGTGCTCCCAAACGTTTACGTCCGGGGCGGTCCAGCGGTTTCAGAGGGGGAGCCAGGTAGAACGCGTGAATCAGGGCGTTCCACGACGCGGGGTGTCGTCCCGTGGCGGGGACGGTGCGCGCCGTTCTGGGAGGACGTTGAAAGGGGGTGCCGCTCGTGCTTCTCGATCTACAATTGCCTCACCCGCGGGCGGGCGCAAGGTCTACGGCGTGCTCATTCCCCGTGAGTGCCTCCCAGGCCGCCTGCGCGCGCCGCAGCGCCTGGTCCGCGTCGTCGCCCAGCGCGGTCAGGTGCCCCATTTTGCGCCCCGGCCGCGACTCCGCCTTGCCATAAAGGTGCAGCGCCGCCGTGGGCACCCCCATCATCTCAACCGTACCCACCCGGCCCAGCCCGGTTCCCGCGTCGTCGCCCATCAGGTTGACCATGGCCGCGGGGCGCAGCAGCTCGGCGCTCCCCAGCGGCAGCCCGCACACCGCGCGAAGCTGCTGCTCGAACTGCGACACGGGGCAGGCTTCCCAGGTGTAGTGCCCCGAGTTGTGGGGCCGCGGGGCGATCTCGTTCATCCTCACCACCCCGTCGTCCCCCACGAACATCTCCACCGCCAGCAACCCTGCGACGTCCAACCCCTCCACCAGCGCACAGGCCATGCGGCGCGCCTCCGCGGCCAGGGCGGGGGAGATGCGGGCCGGGACCACGGTGGAGTGGAGGATGCCGCCGCGGTGCTCGTTCTCGGCCACGGGAAAGCAGCTCACCTCGCCCGTCGCGGACCGCGCGCAGACCACCGAGATCTCCATGCGGAAGCGGACGAAGGCTTCGAGGATCAGCTCCGTCCCTTCCGGTGCGACGGAGCGGAGCGCGTCCTCGGCCTCGGCGGCGTCGCGGATGACCGCCTGGCCCTTGCCGTCGTAGCCGCCGCGCGCCGTCTTGAGCACGGCCGGGGTGCCGATCTCGATGAGGGCGGCGCGCAGGTCGTCCAGCGAGGAGACGGCGCGGTACTCGGCGGTGGGGACGCCCAGGCGGCGGGCCGCGTCCTTTTCGCGCAGGCGGTGCTGCGCCACTTCCAGCACGCCGGGGCCAGGGCGCACGGGGACGAGCGCCTCCAGCTCGCGCAGGGTGGCTACGTCCGCGTTCTCCCACTCCAGGGTTACCACGTCCGAGCGGCGGGCGAGCTCGCGGGCGGCTTCGGGGTCGTCGAAGGGCGCGGTGACGGCCTCGTCGGCCACCTGGGCGGCGGGGGAGTCGGCGCCCGGGTCCCAGACGGCTACGCGGTAGCCCATGCGGCGCGCTTCCAGGGCGAACATGCGCCCGAGCTGGCCGCCGCCCACGATGCCGATGGTGGCGCCGGGAAGGATGGGGCTCACGGCTGCAGCGCCTCTTCGGCCATGCGCGCCGCGAAGGCGCGCAGGCGGTCGCGGAGCGCGGGGTCGCGCGTGCCCAGGATGCGCGCCGCCAGCAGCCCCGCGTTCGCCGCTCCCGCCTTGCCGATGGCCACGGTGGCCACGGGCACTCCGCGCGGCATCTGCACGATGGAGAGGAGCGAGTCCACCCCGTTGAGCGTGGAGGAGAGCACCGGGACGCCGATCACCGGGAGCACCGTCTTGGCCGCGGTCATCCCCGGGAGGTGCGCGGCGCCGCCGGCCCCGGCCACGATCACCTCCAGCCCGCGCCCCTCCGCCGCCTCGGCGTACTCGAACATGCGGTCCGGCGTGCGGTGCGCGGACACCACCTCCATCTCGTAGGGGATTTCCAGCTCGTCCAGGACGCGGGCCGCTTCCAGCATCGTCTCGCGGTCCGAGCGGCTTCCCATGATGATCCCCACGCGCGGCTGACTCATTCGTGCTCTTCGGTGTGCGTTGATAGAGGCCCCCAATGTACCCGCCGCCACGGATGAACGGCAATCTCACACGGAGGCACGGAGACACAGAGACGAAACATGATCCTTGTTTCCGTTTGGGAACGGACGTAGGTTGGCGCACACGAAAAAAGCCGCATCCCGCCAACGAGTCCGCCGTAATGCAGCTCCGCGAAGTGCAGCAGCAGGTAGACGACTATATCTCGCAGTTCAAGGAAGGCTACTTCCCGCCCCTGGTGAACCTCGCCCGCCTCACGGAAGAGGTGGGGGAGCTGGCGCGCGAGCTCAACCACCGCTTCGGCCCCAAGAAGAAGAAGGCGGACGAGCCCGAGGGCGACGTGGCGCTGGAGCTGGGCGACGTGGTGTTCGTGTGCGTGGTGCTCGCCAACCAGCTCGGCATCGACCTGGACGAGGCGGTGGCGCGGACGCTCGCGAAGTACCAGGTGCGCGACGCGGACCGGTGGGAGCGGAAGGAAGAGGGGGAACGGGGAACGGGGAACGGGGAACGGGAACCGCCGCCCTGATCCGGGTCCTGCTCGCCCCCCCCGCTTTTACCGTTCCCTGTTCCCCATTCCCCGTTCCCCTCCCTTGAACCCGACTATCTTCATCATCGACGACGACGCCGACCAGGTGGCGCTCGTCACCGCGCAGCTCGAGCGCAGCCGCCGCTTCGTGACCAAGGGGTTCACGAGGCCGGAGGTGGCGCTGGAGGAGATCCGCGTGGAGGCGCCCGACGCCGTGGTGTGCGACCTGGTGATGCCCGGGATGGACGGGATGGCGTTCCTGCGGCGCGTCCGCGAGATCGCGCCGGCGCTCCCCGTCATCATCGCCACGGCGCGGGGGACGGAGGGAGACGCCGAGGCGGCGCTGCAGGCGGGGGCCACGGACTTCGTAAGCAAGCCCATCGAGCCCAAGGCGCTGGAGACGCGCATCCGCCGCGCGCTGGAGCAGGTGCCGGCGCAGGAGCTCCTCACCTCCGTGACGGCGGCCAAGTTCGACCGCCACGGCATCGTGGGGCAGCACCCGCTCGTGCAGGAGGTGCGCACCTTCGTGGACCAGGTGGGAGGGGTGGCCCAGGTGTCCGCCCTCCTGCTGGGCGAGAGCGGCACGGGGAAGAACCTGGTGGCGCGCGCCATCCACGGCGCCAGCGGGCAGGCCAGCCGCCGCTTCGTGGAGGTCAACTGCGCCGCGCTCCCCGCCAACCTGCTGGAGGCGGAGCTCTTCGGGTACGAGCGGGGCGCCTTCACCGACGCGCGGCAGACCAAGCGCGGGCTGGTGGAGGTGGCGGACGGGGGGACGCTGCTGCTGGACGAGATCGGGTCGATGCCGCTGGAGCTCCAGGCCAAGCTCCTCTCCTTCCTGGAGAGCCGCACCTTCCGCCGCATCGGCTCCACGCAGGAGCAGAGCGTGTCGTTGCGCGTGGTGGCGGCCACCAATGTGGACCTGGCGGCGGACGCGCGCTCCGGGCGCTTCCGCGAGGACCTGTTCTACCGGCTGAACGTGGCGTCGCAGGTGCTGCCCTCCCTCCGCCACATCCGCTCGGACATCCCGGAGATCGCGCGGCACTTCACCAAGCGCGCGGCCGAGTACTTCGGCAAGGCGGTGCCCACGCTGGATCCCGAGGGGCTGGCACGGCTGCAGCGGCACGACTGGCCTGGCAACGCGCGCGAGCTGCGCAACGTGATCGAGCGGTCGATGATCTTCTCCCGCGGCCCCGTGCTGCAGATCGGCGAGCTGGCGCCGGCGGGGGTGGCTCCGGCGCCCGTGGCCAACGCGCTGCAGGTGCCGCGCGGCCTCACACTGGACGAGGTGGAGCGGATGTACATCGAAGCCACCATGAACGACCTGGGCGGGAGCGTGAGCGCGGCCGCCGAGCAGCTCGGCATCTCGCGCAAGGTGCTGTGGCAGCGCCGGAAGAAGCACGGCATGCCGGACGTGGGCGGATGAGCGCCTCCACGGAGGGCGCCACGGTCGCCGAGCTGCGCGCCCGCCTGGCCGAGGTGGAGCGCGCGGCCGAGACGCGCGCCCGCGTGGTGGGGCATGTGGCCCACGAGTTCCGCACCCCCCTCAGCTCCATCCTGGGCTTCGCGGCGCTGCTTTCGGCGGACGAAGAGCTCCCGCCGGAGCGCCGCCGCGAGTTTGTGGACATCATCCACCGCAACGCCCGGCACCTCCTCCACGTCGTAAACGACATCCTCAACCTCACCAAGGTGGAGGCGGGGACGCTGGAGGTGACGCTCGCTCCCCTCTGCGCCGGACAGATCGCCGCCGCGGTGGCCGATTCGCTGCGCACCGTAGCCGACGAGCGCGGCATCGCCCTGCGCGTGGACGACCGCGGCACCCCCGCGGCGATGGCGGACGCGGGCCGGCTGCGCCAGGTGCTGCTCAACCTGGTGGACAACGCCATCAAGTACTCGCCGCGCGGCACCGAGGTGTCGCTCACGGTGTGCGCGGAGGGGAGCGAGGTGTGGGTGGAGGTCGCCGACCAGGGGCCGGGGCTCACCGAGGCGGACCAGGAGCTGATCTTCCACGAGTACTCGCGCATCCACCACCCGGGAGCGGCGCGGGTGGCCGGCGCGGGGCTGGGCCTCGCGCTCGCCAGGAGCCTGGCCGAAGCCATGGGCGGGCGCATCGGCGTGCGCTCCCGGATCGGGGCGGGGAGCACCTTCTGGGTGGCGCTCCCCGCCGCCGCCGAGGGGACGCCCGCGCCCGCGCCCGCGCCCGCCCGGGTGCCCGCCGGCTCCCGCCACGGCCCGGTTGCGGTGGTGGATGACGACGGCGACATCCGCGCGTACGTGTCCGCGGTCCTGCAGCGCGCGGGCTACACGGTGCACGCGGACGACGGGTCGCGCGGCGCGGCGGAGCGCATCGCCGCGGCGCGCCCCCTGATGGTGCTCCTGGACCTGAACCTGGAGGAGCGCAGCGGCGCGGAGCTCCTCTCCGAGCTGCGCGAGCGGCCGGGGATGGATGCGGTGACCGTCCTCGCCTTCACCGCCGCCGTGGCCGAGGCGGACCGCAGCGGGGCGGCGGAGGCCGGGTTCGACGGGCACGTGGCCAAGCCGGTGGACCCGGAGTCGCTCCTGGCCCGCGTGGACGAGGCCGTCGCGGAGGCGCGGCGCCGTGCCCCGGCCGCTCCCGCCGCCTCCCCCGCGCCCGCCGACACGGCAGAGGAAGACTTCTGGGGCCCGCTGCGCGCCCGCTTCCGCGCCGGGGTCCCCGGGCGCCTGGCGGAGCTGGAGGACGCGGTCGCCGCCGGGGACCGCGTGGCGATGGCGCGGCACCTCCACAAGCTGCGCGGCACCTCGGCGGGGTACGGGTTCATGGGGCTCGCCGAAGGCGCCGCGGCGGCCGAGGAAGACCTCCGCGCGGGTGCTGATCTCGCCGCGTCGCCGGCGGTGGCGGCGCTCCTCGATCAGCTCCGCGCGCTGTCCTCGAGCACCGGCGGGTGACCCGTTCGGGTCCATCGCAGGTTCCCAAATGGAACCGCGCGTTCCCGGCCGGGAACGCGCGGTTTTGGCGTCCGACTCGCGTAAGTGCAGTAACGAGGCGGGTTTGCGCCTGGTGGGCGTGCTGGGCCGGAGTTTGCCATACACGAGGTCAGCGTTCTACCCCACGACCTTCGTGTTCATGTCACTTCGCATTGCCTTCGCGGACGACGATCCGCTGCAGGGAGACCTCCTCAGCGCGTGGCTCCGGCACCTCGGGTTCCAGCCGCTCTCCTTCTCCACCGGTGACGACCTGGTGGGCTGGGCCGAGCGCGAGCCCGCCGCCGCCGACGCCGTCCTGCTGGACGCGGAGATGCCCGGCCGCGACGGGGTGGAGTGCTGCCGTGCCCTGCGCACGCTGCCGGCGTTCACGGAGGTGCCCATCGCCTTCGTCACCGGCACCACCTGTCCCACGCTGCTGTCGCGCATCCGCGAAGCCGGCGCCCGCGGCGTGATCGCCAAGGACGAGGCGATGCTGCCGCGGCTCGCGTCGTGGCTGAACGAGGCGCTCGGACGGTAACAGAAGTCTCACACAGAGACACAGAGGCACGGAGATGAAGTTCATCTCCGTGCCTCTGTCTCTTACGCGTTGTAGGTGTCCCAGCGTGCCCGCAGGCGGTCGAAGAGGGCGCGGACGGGGGTGCCGGGGGCGCCGCCGTCGGGGCCGTCGCGCTCCACGATCAGCTTGAGGAGGGCGAAGGCGGCGGTGGCGGCGCCGACCCGCTCCAGCGTGTCGAGCTGGTCCTTGGAGTCGAACCAGAGGGTGGTGGACATGGTGTCCACGCTGCGCACCTGCGCCACCAGCTTGCCGGAAGGGCGCAGCCAGGGGACGTCGTGGTAGAGCTTCGTGTTGGGCTCGTCGAGCTGGTAGAGGAGCACGGGGGCGCGCCGCTGCTTGTAGCGGTCGTTGGTATACACGCTGCCGAGCACCAGCTCGCGCACCCGCTTCATGAACACGTTGGAGGTGAGCGAGAGCAGGGAGGTGGCGCGCAGCTCCACCAGGCTTACCACCTCGGGGATGGTCAGCCGGCGCACGTCGTCCCACGCGCGGGCGATCTGCACGCGCTCGCGCAGGCGCACCCCGATGTCGAGCGACACCTGGCGCACCTTGGCGAGCGCCGCCGCCCCCGCCAGGCAGAAGGCGCCGGGGATGATGTAGACCAGGATGTCCTGCCACTGCCACCCGCCGTTGTCCTTCTCGCGCCAGGCGTGCACCCCTAGCGCCACGATGGACGCCACCGCCAGCGCGAAGAGGATCCTCCCCACCCACGCCGCCCCGTTCAGCGTGAGCCAGCCGCGGCGCGGCGCCTCGGGGGTGGTGTAGAGCGCCTCCTGGCGCGTGTTGGTGTCCGAGATCAGGAGGGTTGCCGCCTCACCAAGGCGGTTGGCCAGGACGGAGCTCCCCACGCCCTGGTTGTCGTACACGCCCCCGTCCATCAGCGGCAGCGCGGGGACGAACTTCTCGCCCAGCGCCTCGCGGGCGCGCTCCAGCCCGCCGGGGCCCCACTCGAACTCGTCCGGGAAGCAGATCGGCTCGAACCCGCCGGGGAAGCACGACGAAGCGGCCACCACGTCGGCCAGCCGCACCTGCTCCGCCACCTCGCGCGGCACGATGAAGTTGCCGTTCCCCACCCGCGTGTCGGGGTTCGGGCTGCGCCGGAAGCGGAAGGCGACGCCGCTGCGGAACTCGGTGGAGTTGAAGATCACCTCCGCCGGAATCCCGCTCCCCACCATCACCTCCCCGAACTTCCGGTCCCCCAGGAACCCCGGCGCCGCGTACACTCGCGCCGCGCTGCGGATCAGGCTCGCCCGCGCCCGGCTCGCGCCGCCCTGGCTCGCCGCCAGCCCCGCCAGCGCCTCCCGCACCACGTTCGTCTTCAACATCCAATCCCGAAACCACTCGCGGAACGCCTCGAACTTCACCCCGTCCAGCATCGACACCACCCACGCCGCCCCAAAGATCGTCCCGCCGGAAACGGTCGACAGCGAGGTCACGTTCCTTATCAGCCCCACATCATCCAGCAGCCCCACCACCCCCAAATGGAACCCCGCGGCCCGGTACCCCCCACCAGAGAGCGAGAGCGACAGCGGCCCGAGCGGTGCGTCGGGGTCTGTGGGAAACGCGGCGGGTGCTTCGAGGACGGCGGAGTCAGTCATGTGAACGGGGGGCCGGGGAGGAGCGGGGGCGCGGAGGGCGGTACGCCAGGATGGCGTGCGCATGCTCGCGAGCGCTGGCGCGGCTGTCAAGAATCGTAGTGAGATGGCGCGCGAACAGCCCGAAGGGAGCGCGCGAAGAGAGAAAATTCTCGCGGGCCCCCGCGCTGGATCACCAGGATGCGACGAGCTGAGCCAGCTGCTTCGCGTCCCAGGCGACCTCCGGCATCCCGACATGTGCGTTCGGGAGTCCTCCAGACCGCGCAGGATGCCGCACTGCTGCCTTACGGATCCCAAACTCGTTCGCGACCCCGGCTTCGTACTGGATCCAGGGGCTGTTGTGCGCCTTTTCGCCGGCCAGCACGAGCAGCCCCGCGCATTCCTTCATCTGGGCTCGAATTCGGGCCTTGATGCCCTCGTCTCCCGCGCCGGAAATGTCGTCGTCTATGAACGTAGGCGTTGCCTCAATTAAATGGTCTTTGAAGAACCGCACGAGATCGTTTCGAAGCCCCGCGTCTCTGAAGCTGTAGCTGATGAAAATGCGCTTGGCCATGGTTTCACGGAGGTAGAGGCAGTATCGAACTGCAGGGGTGGCCGGTCCTGAACGTGCGGGAGCATTCTCAATGATAGCGGTTCACACGGCCAGAACCGAGAGTCTAAGGGGTCGGCACGGAAGGAGTTCCTTTGCAGCGCCAGGGTGCTCGCGCGACCCGGCGGGCTTTGAGGTCAGGCGGCGAGATGGGCAAGGGAATGAAGCAAATCTTCGAGGCCGTCAGCATGATCTGAACGAAAGTCCGCATACTTCTTGGTTTTCAGCAGGGTTGGAATCGTGCAGTCTTCGATCAGAATCGGCAACACTCGAACCCGATCCTGTTCGACTTCATCCCAATACTTGGCATACCACTCGTTTTCCACCCACCGAGACGCCACGGCATGTGATGAAAGAACGACCGCGACAAAGTCGCACTCGTTGAGCCCGGCTCCGATCTTGTGTGGAATCGACTCGCCGACCTTGATATCCCACTGGTCGAGCCACACGCTGTACCCCGCAGCCCGGAGGTCGACAGCAATCCAGACCGCGAACTGCTCGTCTACTGAAGAATGAGAAATGAATACTCGCGTTCCCTTTTTAGCTTTCTTGAGACGTGCCGCCATCATCCGATCCGCAAGCAGGCCCTCGATTAGCTGCAGTTCCTCGAGCGCGTCCGCGCGCTTGTTCCCCTTGAGGGGCTTCTTCGCGTACGGAGTCACAGCAGCCGCCAGGACCTCTCTTCGCCGCATCAATGCCTGCGTCGTGATCTCCGAGAGGTGTTCGAAGGGTATCACGTAATAGGTACGAGCAACGAGCATTCGTCCAAAGTAGACGATCGCCTCGTCGCACTCACGTTCTGCATTGAAATCGTCGTCGTCATAGTACCCGATCCGGCCCTTCATCGGACCATCCGAAACCAACACGGGACCGTATGACGTGACTCGTTGAGTTCGCCGTTTGTTCGCCATGGGAGATGGTCGATGACCCTTTTCCGGCAGACACGTAGACGGTCCTCTCGTTTCCGCCTTTGGCTCCACGAGCGAGTCCCGTTACTGCCCTAGAATTGCGTTCAACGCGTGGGTCGCGCAACTGTGCGATCAGGGGGGAGATCTGTAGAGGATAAATCGGGTCGACGTGGCCGGATAACGACCTCGTCTGGTTTGCACGGCGGATTACTCGCTGGACGAACCGGGCCAACCTACGTGCTTGGACACGACAGCCGCGGCGCGAGCCGCGGCTGTCGTGTCTTTGTGAAGCTCGCCCGAGCTCCCCGCGTGGTTACGGGCACTCCGGTAGGCTCAGGAGATTGTTCGGCTCGCTGCTGTCCGCCTCGGTCTTCAGGTACTTGGTTCCGTTCCGGGTCGCGACGACCACGGCGACCCTCTTGCCGTCCTTGCTCACGTAGAACGAGCGGGTGCCGTTCTCGATCGCCGTGACGGCGGCCTCCTGCGTCATCTTCCATCCGGCGCCGCCGATGTGCGTGATGCGCTCGTACGCGCTCTGGCGATTGTTCTTGTTGATGCACGTGACCTGGTCAGCCATTTCTGCCTCTGGTGGTAGCGGGGAATACAGAGTCCTGCCTCTCAACCTCTGTCGGGCGCATGCTCCGGCTTTCCCGTACTCCGTCTTTCCCGCCGCCGCTGCCCGTCCTATATTCCCGCCCTGACCGACAACCTAGCCGGCTACCCGCGCCGGCCCCGCGCCACACGCGGGGCCGGCGCTCGCACACGCACGCGCGACGAGATGCCCAAGCGCACCGATCTCCAGAGCATCCTGATCCTCGGCTCCGGGCCGATCATCATCGGGCAGGCAGCCGAGTTCGACTACAGTGGGACGCAGGCCGTCAGGGCGCTGCGGGAGGAGGGGTACAGGGTGATCCTGGTCAACAGCAACCCGGCCACGATCATGACCGACCCCGACCTAGCCGACGCCACGTACATCGAGCCCATCACCCCCGAGTGGGTGGAGCGGGTGATCATGAAGGAGAAGCCCGACGCCATCCTCCCCACCATGGGCGGGCAGACGGCGCTCAACGTGGCGCTGGATCTCCACGACCGCGGGGTGCTGGCACGGCACAAGGTGGAGCTGATCGGGGCCAACGCGCGCGCCATCCGCATGGCCGAGGACCGCAGCGAATTCGCCAAGGCCATGCGGCGCATCGGGCTGCGGCTGCCGCACGGCGGGTTCGCGAGGTCGCTGGAGGAGGCGCTGAGGCTGGTGGAGGACACGGGGTACCCGGCCATCATCCGCCCGTCGTTCACCATGGGCGGCACGGGGGGCGGGATCGCCTACAACCGCGCGGAGTTCGAGGAGCAGGTGCGCCGCGGCATCGACCTGTCGCCGGTGAGCGAGGTGCTGATCGACCGCTCGGTGATCGGGTGGAAGGAGTTCGAGCTGGAGGTGATGCGCGACGGGGCGGACAACGTCGTCATCATCTGCTCCATCGAGAACTTCGACGCCATGGGCGTGCACACGGGCGACTCGGTGACGGTTGCCCCCGCGCAGACGCTCACCGACGTGGAGTACCAGCGGATGCGCGACGCTGCCATCGCCATCATCCGCGAGATCGGGGTGGAGGCGGGCGGGTGCAACGTGCAGTTCGCGGTGAATCCCGTGGACGGCGAGCTCCTGGTGGTGGAGATGAACCCGCGCGTGTCGCGCTCCTCCGCCCTGGCGTCGAAGGCGACCGGGTACCCCATCGCCCGCATCGGCGCCAAGCTGGCCGTGGGCTACACGCTGGACGAGCTGCCCAACGCCATCACCCAGTCGACCCCCGCCTCGTTCGAGCCGGTGCTGGACTACGTGGTGGTGAAGTTCCCCCGCTTCGCCTTCGAGAAGTTCCCGGCCGCCGACCCCACGCTGGGCGTGCAGATGAAGGCCGTGGGCGAGTCGATGGCCATCGGCCGCACCTTCAAGCAGGCGTGGCAGAAGGCCATCCGCGCGCTGGAGGTGGGGCGCAGCGGGTGGGAGACGGGCACGCTGGCCGACGACCGCCTGGCCGACGACGACGCCGAGACCATCCGCCGGGGCCTCCGCCGGCCCACGCCGGAGCGCCCGTACCAGATCAAGCGCGCCCTGGAGGCCGGCTTCGCTCACGGCGAGATCGCGTCGCTCACGGGCGTCGATCCCTGGTTCGTGGCGCAGCTGGGGCAGCTGGTGGACGCGGAGCGGGAGTACGCCGCCCTGGAGGAGGTCACGCCGCGCGAGCTGCTGCGGATGAAGCGGTTCGGGTTCAGCGACGTGCAGCTGGCGAGACTGCGCGGCGAGACGGAAGAGGCGGCGCGCGAGCGGCGCTGGGGGATGAAGATCCACCCCGTGTACAACCGCGTGGACACCTGCGCGGGCGAGTTCCCGGCGATGACACCGTACCTGTACTCCACCTACGCGGAGGAGAACGAGGCGGAGCGCGGGGACCGGCGCAAGGTGATGATCCTGGGCTCGGGGCCCAACCGCATCGGGCAGGGGGTGGAGTTCGACTACTGCTGCGTGCAGGCGGCGCTGGCCCTGCGCGACGCCGGGTGGGAGACCATCATGGTCAACTCCAACCCGGAGACCGTCTCCACCGACTTCGACGTGTCGGACAAGCTCTACTTCGAGCCGCTGACGCTGGAGGACGTGCTGGAGATCGTGCGGGTGGAGCAGCCGGACGGCGTGATCGTGCAGCTCGGCGGGCAGACGCCGCTGAAGCTGGCCGAGCCGCTGGAGCGCCTGGGCGTCAAGATCATCGGCACCCCCACCGAGGCCATCGACCGCGCCGAGGACCGCGAGCGCTTCGAGGCGCTGGCGCGCGGGCTGGGCATCAAGCAGCCCCCCAACGGCCTGGCCGTGTCGGTGGACCAGGCGGCGGAGATCGCGGGGCGCATCGGGTACCCGGTGCTGCTGCGCCCCAGCTACGTGCTGGGCGGGCGGGGGATGGAGATCGTGTACGACGAGCCCTCGCTGCGCGGCTACTTCGAGCGGGCGGTGCGGGCGAGCCACGACCGCCCGGTGCTCATCGACCGCTTCCTGGAAGACGCCTTCGAGGCGGACGTGGACGCCCTCTCGGACGGCGAGACGGTGGTCATCGGCGGGGTGATGCAGCACATCGAAGAGGCGGGGATCCACTCCGGCGACTCGGCGTGCGTGCTGCCGCCCTTCATGCTCAAGGACCGCCAGGTGGAGGAGATGCGCGAGCAGACGCGCCGCTTCGCGCTGGAGCTGGGGGTGGTGGGGCTGATCAACGTGCAGTTCGCCGTCTACAACGGCGAGGTGTACGTGATCGAGGTGAACCCGCGCGCGTCGCGGACGGTGCCCTTTGTGTCCAAGGCCACGGGGGTGCCGCTGGCGCGGATCGCGGCGCGGCTGATGGTGGGGGAGAAGCTGGCGAGCTTCGGGCTGCCGGAGGAGATCCCGGTGGGCGGGGTGGCGGTGAAGGAGGCCGTCTTCCCCTTCAACAAGCTCCCCGAGGTGGACCCGCTGCTGGGCCCCGAGATGCGCTCCACGGGCGAGGCGATGGGCTTCGACGAGTCGTTCGGGATGGCGTTCGCCAAGGCGCAGATCTCGGCGGGGATGCAGCTTCCGCACGAGGGCCGCGTCATCATCACGGTGAACGACCGCGACAAGGAGACAGTGACTCCCATCGCGCGGCGGCTCCACGAGATGGGCTTCCGCATCGCCGGCACGGGCGGCACGGCGCGCCACCTGCGCGCGCACGGCATCCCCTGCGAGCACGTGTTCAAGGTGAACGAGGACCGCCCCAACATGGCGGACCACATCATCTCGGGCGACGTGGCGCTGCTCATCAACACCCCGCTGGGCAAGCAGAGCCAGTACGACGACTACGCAACGCGCCGCGCCGCGATCCAGTACGGCGTCCCGTACATCACCACCATGTCCGCCGCCAGCGCCGCCGCCGACGCCATCGGCGCGCTCCGCACGGGCGTGCGCGAGGTGAGGTCGATCCAGGACCGTACGTCGTCGCTCATGCTGCCGCTGTAAGCTCACGCAGAGACACGGAGGCACAGAGATGACTTCATCTCTGTGCCTCCGAGTCTCTGCGTGAGCCCCTTATTCTTCTTCGCCGAGCAGCTTGCGGACCTCGGTGACGACCCGGCGGGGCTCCACGGGCTTGGCGAGGAAGACGTCGAAGCCGATCTCGACGGCGCGGGCGCGGTCGGTGTCCAGGGCGTGGGCGGTGAGGGCGATCACCGGGATGCTGGCCGTCGCCGGGTCGGCCTTGAGGGTGCGCGTGGCCTCCCAGCCGTCGATCACGGGGATGGAGATGTCCATCAGGATGACGTCCGGGCGGTCTTCGCGGGCGCGGCGGATGGCCTCCTCGCCGTCGCCCGCCTCCAGCACCTCGTAGCCGAAGTGCGTGAGCATCGTGCGGTAGACCACCCGGTTGTCTTCGTTGTCTTCCACCAGGAGGATGCGGCCGGGCATGGTCGAGTCCGGGAGGGGGCGAACGGGCTTGCTGCGGGGCCCGCAATCTGGCGTCATGCGCTCGGCTTGTCAAAACCGCTTGTGAGACCGCGGTTCAGTCGGGCTGGAGCGTGAAGTAGAAGGTCGTGCCGGTGGAGGACTCCAGCCAGACGCGGCCGCCGTGGCGCTCGATGATGCGGCGGACGATGGTGAGGCCGACGCCCGTGCCGCCCCCGAAGCGGTCGCGCGGATGGAGGCGCTTGTAGATGCGAAAGATCACCTCGTGGTGCTGCTCGGGGATGCCGATGCCGTTGTCGCGCACGTAGAGCACGGTGGGGGCGCCCGGCTCCTCGCGCCAGCCGATCTCCACCCACGGGTCCGGACGGTCGTTGTACTTGATGGCGTTCTGGATCAGGTTCTGGAAGACCTGGCCCACGCGCACCGCATCGCACGGCAGGGTGGGGAGGGGGCGCGGGACGCGGATCTCCACGCCGGCGTCGCGGACCTGGTGAAAGAGCGAGTGGAGCACGTCGTCCAGCACCTCGCCCAGGTCCACGGGGACGACGGCCATCTCGATGCGGCCCACGCGCGAGTACTCGAAGAGCGACTCGATCAGCCCGTCCATGCGGTTGGTCAGGCGCGTCAGCGTGTCCAGCAGCCCGGCGCCCTCCTCGTCCAGCCGGTCGGCGTAGTCCTCGCGCAGCATGCCGGCGTAGTTGCGGATGCCGCGCAGGGGCTCGCGCAGGTCATGGCTGGCGATGTAGGTGAAAGCGTCCAGCTCGGAGTTGGAGCGGGCGAGTGCGCGGTTGAGCGCGGCGATCTCCTCCACGTGGCGCAGCACCACCTCGGCCACCACGCGGCGGAGGTCGAGCGCGGCGCGCCGGTCGCCGGCCGTCCAGGGGCGCGAGCGGCCACGCACCGTCTCCTTCCAGAGCGCGAACGAGCCGCGCGGCGTAAGGCGCACCTCCATGGCTCCGTCCGCCACCACCTCCATCGGCTTGCGCGGGTCGCCGGCCCAGTTGACGGTCTGCACCACCTCCGGGCGGAACCAGACGATCCACTGGCGCCGCGCGTCGCTGAGCGGCACGGCCAGGACGCCGCTCGCCTCGGTGCCGGCAAGCTCCTCGCGCGCGTGGTCCGTGGCGACGATACCGCCGGGGAGCGGATGATCCGCGAGGCGCGCGGCGAGCTCCTCCACGGCGCGGGGGGGCGGCGCATCCCCCGCGAGCTCCACCCGGCCGTCCGCCACGACGGCGGCGCCCGATGCGCCCACCAGCTCCAGGAGCGCCGGGTCGCGCGCGAGCTCCGCGGCCCAGTCGCGCGTCCCCGCCAGGCGGTCGGTGAGCGCGGCCAGCGTCTCGGCGCGGCGCAGGTCGGCGTCGCGGTGCTCCTCGGCCTCGGTGGCGTCGATGCGCGCGGAGAAGAGCTGGCCCAGGAGCTCGCACGAGGCGCGCACCTCGTACGGGAGCGAGCGCGGCGTGTTGTGATGGCAGCCAATCAGGCCCCACAGCTCGCCGTCGCGCAGCAGCGAGATGGTGAGGGTGCCCGCGACGCCCATGTTGCGCAGGTACTGGATGTGGACGGGCGCCACGCTGCGCAGCGCGGCCAGCCCCATGTCCAGCGGCCTCCCCGTCTCCGGGTGCGCGGCCGGGACCAGGGGGACGGGCGGGTACTCGCGGTCCGGGATGTTGCGCAGCCAGTTGAGCCGGTAGAGCGCCCGCGCCTGCACCGGGATGTCGGACGCCGGGTAGTGAAGCTCCAGGAAGGGCTCCAGCCCCTCGCCGCGCGCCTCGGCCACCACCTCGCCGTGCCAGTCTTCGTGGAAGCGGTAGACGAGAACGCGGTCATACCCGGTCAGCTCGCGCACGGAGCGCGCGATGGAGTCGCAGAGCGAGCGTACACTTCGGGCGCGCTGCACCTCCACCAGTCCGCGCCGGAAGGATGCGACGGAGGCGCGGGCCTCGGCCGGGGTCTGCTCGGGCGCCGCCTCCACCTCCACCACCGCCACTCCGTCGTGGCGGTGCACGAGTCCATCCAGCACGCGTCCGCCGGCCTCCAGGCGCACCGGGTTGGCCTCGCGCGGGTCGTCCAGCTCCAGCGCCTGGCGGATGCGGGCCGCTCCCTCGTCGCCGAACACGTCGGCCAGCGAGCGCCCGAGGAGCGCTTCGGGAGCGGCGCCGAGCCACTCCTGGGCGTTCGCGCTGGCCTGCGCCACGCGGTCGCCGGCCAGCGCCAGCAGGGCGCCGTGCGGCTGGATGGAGCCGGGGATGTGGATCGGCTCGCGGTCGCAGTGGGTCAGCTCGACGCCGGTCTCCGGCAGGATCTCCGTCACGCGGTCTCCATCGCGCGGGCGAGCCAGCGCTCCAGCAGGGTGAACGTCTCGTCCGCGGCCTTCACCATCTCGTCGGTGCTCTCGGGGTGCGCCTCCGCGTACGCGCCGATGGCCGCCGCGAACGCCTTCCACATCTCCCCCGTCGCGTCGCCGTAGCCGCCGAAGAAGGCGCCGCCCGTCTCCGGCCCAATCCCGAGCGACGCGAGGTGGCGGCTGATCACGCGCCCGCCGAGCGTCGCCCCCTCCAGCACGTACATCACCCCCAGCGCCGCCGCCACGCCGTCCACGCGGGGAACCTCGCCGGCCACCGGGAGGCGCGCCGGGTCCTCGCCGAGCACCCGCAAGTCGGCCTCCAGCAGGGGAAGCTTGCGCCTCCGCCCCGCGTCCAGCTCCAGCGCGCCGAGCCCCTGCACCGCGCGCAGCCGCGGCTCCAGCGCGGCGTGGAAGCCCCAGAACGCCGCCAGGATCGCGCGGTAGCGCGTGCGATCCAGCGCCGGGTCCAGGAGCGGCAGGGCTTCCTCGGCGCGCTCGTGCGCGGCGCGCGTCCGGTCGCGCAGCAGGTCGAGGATGGCGGGGCGTGTGCGGAGTGCGGCTGTCACGATGGATGAGAAAGAAGTGCGTGTGGCGCGGTCTTTTCGCGACTCCGCAAGCATGGTACCGTCCAGGGAGACCGCTGTCTCACACAGAGGCACAGAGATACAGAGAACAGCTGCCAGGCACTTGCGCGGCACCAAGGGTGCTGGGATCTTAGCACATCCGCGACGGCACCCCTTATCACACGAGGTTGGCTCCCCTGGCTACGGCACGGATGGAGATCGAGGCGCTTCTCGGCGACACGGCCCGGCTGCGGGCGCAGGTCCAGCGCCGCATCGTGGGGCAGGAGGCCGTGCTGGACGAGGTACTGGTGTGCCTGCTGGCGGGCGGGCACGCGCTGCTGGTGGGCGTTCCGGGGCTGGCGAAGACCCTCCTGGTGCGCACACTCTCCGAGGCGCTGGAGCTGGAGTTCCGCCGCGTGCAGTTCACGCCGGACCTGATGCCGGGCGACATCACCGGCACCGAGGTGATCGAGGAAGACCGCACCACGGGCCGCCGCGCGGCGCGCTTCATCCGCGGCCCCGTCTTCACCCAGGTGCTCCTGGCGGACGAGATCAACCGCACCCCGCCCAAGACGCAGGCCGCGCTCCTGGAGGCGATGCAGGAGGGCCGCGTCACGGCCGGCGGCGAGGACATGATCCTCCCGCGCCCCTTCTTCGTGCTGGCCACGCAGAACCCGCTGGAGCAGGAAGGAACCTATCCGCTCCCCGAGGCGCAGCTCGACCGCTTCATGCTGGACATCCGCCTCGACTATCCCTCGGAGGAAGAAGAGGTGCGCATCCTCCGCGCCACCACCGGCGTGGCGGACGCGGCGATCGAGCCGGTCCTGGACGCCGAGCGGGTACTCACGCTTCAGCGCTGGACGCGCGAGGTGCCGGTGGCCGACAACGTCTTCCGCTACGCCGCCTCGCTGGTGCGCGCCACCCGGCCCGGCGATTCCACCGCCCCCGAGGACGTGCGCCGCTGGGTGCGCTGGGGCGCCGGACCGCGCGCCGGGCAGGCGCTGATCCTGGGCGCCAAGGCGTGCGCGCTCCTCGCCGGCCGCTTCCACGCCACCCCCGAAGACGTGCGCCGCGTGGCCCTTCCGGTGCTGCGCCATCGCGTGCTGGTGAACTTCCACGCCGAGGCCGAGGGCGTGTCTCCCGACGCAGTCGTCGCGCGCCTGCTCAACACCGTCCCGGCGCCGAAGAGCGGGCTGTAGGCGGATGCGAGAAGACCGCGATCTCACACGGAGGCATGGAGACACGGAGAGAAACAGCTTTCTCCCTCCGCGGCTCCTGGAGCGGCTGGGCGGGCTGGAGGTAGTCGCGCGGACGGTGGTGCGGGGGTTCCTGGCCGGCACCCATCGGTCGGCGCGGCGCGGGGCGGGGGAGGACTTCGCCAAGCACCGCGACTACCAGCAGGGCGACGACACCCGCTACCTGGACTGGAAGCTGTTCGCGCGCACCGACCGGCTCCACGTGCGCGAGTTCGAGGAGCACTCCAACCTGGCGGCGTACCTGGTGGTCGATGCGTCGCTCTCCATGGACTTCGCGGACGGGGACGACCCTGGAAAGCTCCGCTACGCCTCCTTCGTCGCCGCCGCGCTCGCTCACCTGA
>DASVSA010000224.1:0-12902 GCA_036388335.1 Longimicrobium sp.
CGCTCCAGGAGTGGATCGGGGAGGAGCTGCTGCCGGTGAACGGCCGCGCCTACGTGGACACCGGCGCGGTGCTCGAGCGCGAGCTGGCGCAGCGGGCGGGGCTGGGGTGGCAGGGGAGGAACACCATGCTGATCCACCCGCGGCGGGGCTCGTACTTCTTCATCGGCGAAGTGCTGCTGGACGTGGAGCTGGAGTACGACGACGCGGCGGTCAGGGACCACTGCGGCACCTGCCGCCGCTGCCTGGACGCGTGCCCCACCGGCGCCCTCCTGGGCCGCGACGCCTCGGGCGCGCCGGTGATGGACGCGCGGCGGTGCATCAGCTACCTCACCATCGAGCTGCGCGGCCCCATCCCCCGCGACCTCCGCCCGCTGATCGGCAACCGCGTCTACGGCTGCGACATCTGCCAGGAAGTGTGCCCCTGGAACTCGTTCGCCACCCAATGCGCCGAGCCCGCCTTCCTGGCGCGCGAGGGGCTGGACGGCCCGTCGCTGATCGAGTGGATGGGGATGACGCAGGAGGAGTTCTCGCGACGCTTCAAGGGCTCCGCCGTGAAGCGTACCAAGCGCCGTGGGCTGCTGCGCAACGTGGCCGTCGCGCTGGGCAACTGGGGTTCGCCGGAGGCTGTCCCCGCGCTCGCCGTCGCGCTGAACGACGAGGAGCCGCTGGTGCGCGGGCACGCGGCGTGGGCGCTGGGGCGCATCGGCACGGAGGCGGCGCGGCAGGCGCTGGGGGGGCGGGACGAGGTGGAGGCGGACGCGTGGGTGCGGGAGGAGATCAAGGCGGCCCTCGGCGAGACCGACGGCCGCTCTGGACCAGTGGCGACACGTCTGGAGCCGTTCGCAACGTGACCCGCGAGGTCGGCCGTTCGCGGGGTCCGGGCGCCTCGGCTGCTGGCCAACGTCCAACGTGTCCGCCGGTTGGCCGGCACCGCTCTCGCGCTCATTCACGACCTGCTGGGGCATTCACGAGCCCGATACGCCACGCCGGGGATCTACCATCGACCGCCTGGACGACGCCTTATCCCTCGGCCGGCGCCTTCTGCTCGTTCAGCCCGTACACCCGGCCGTCCGGTCCGCGGAAATGGCGGAAGGCGTAGCCCATCTCCGGGAAGCGGTTGATCTGGCCGAGCAACTCGCCGCCGGCGGCCTCCACCGCACGGGACGCGGCCTCGATGTCGTCCACGCGGAAGCCGAACGCGACGCCACCCTCGTTGTAGCCGAAGGGCGGCAGGGCCTCCGGCAGGTACGGCTCCAGAATGGTGCCGTTGGGCATCGAGAACACGTTGACGCCCGGCATCTCCATCATGGGGGTGAGACCGAGCGTCTCGGTCGCCAGCTTCTTCATCGCCGCGAACTTCGTCTCATCGCCGAGTGTGACGGCGTGCCAGGTGATGCCTTCCACTTGCATGGTCGTTTTCCTTTGTGGAGTGCCGGATGCGGATCGGCGCCTCAGCGCGACCCGCGGGGGTGACGGGCCGTGGCACTGGCCGGCTCACGAGGGAAGCTGGCCAGTGCATTGGAACCCTGGGTGGTCGCCGCCTTCAAACCCGCACGGCGGCGGTCACTGCCGCGCGCGGGGTGGTGGGAGACCGGCCGATCAGGCGGCGCAGGTCGCCGCTGTCCGTGAACAGCTCCCCCGCGCGATCCCCCGGTCGGAGTCCGCCAGCACCCGGGCAAAGGGCTCGGGCAGGCCCAGGCCCGCCAGCACGCCGACGTACGCCTCCTCCGGCAGGTCGCGGTACTCCACGGGCCGGCCGCTCACCTCCGCGATGATCCCGGCCAGCTCGGCGAGCGTGAATGCCTCGTCACCGCCCAGCTCGTAGACACGGTTCTCGTGGCCGGTGCCGGTGAGCACCGCGGCGGCGGCCGCCGCGAAGTCCGCGCGCGTCGCCGCGCTCACCCGCCCCTCCCCCGCGCTGCCCACCAGCGCGCCGTGCTCCAGCGCGGGGGCGAGGTTACCCGTGTAGTTCTCCAGGTACCAGCCATTGCGCAGGAAGACGAAAGGGATGCCGGAGGCGCGGATGCCCTCCTCGGAAGCCTTGTGTTCGGCGGCCAGCTGCATGGCGCTGGTGTCCGCCTTCAGGATGCTGGTGTAGGCCAACCGCTTCACTCCCGCCGAGCGCGCAGCCTCCACCCCGTTGCGGTGCTGCTCGGCCCGCTTGCCCACCTCGCTGGAGGAGACCAGCAGCAGCTTCTCCACGCCCTGCAGCGCCGGACCCAGCGTCTCCGGCCGCGAGTAGTCCGCGTGGCGCACCTGAACGCCGCGGGCGGCCAGGTCACCCGCCTTCTCGGGGCGGCGCACCAGGGCGACGACCTGGCCCGGCTCCACGCCGCGCTCCAGCAGGTTCTCGACGACGAGGCGGCCCAGGTGGCCGGTGGCTCCGGTTACAGCGATCATTCTCATCGCTCCCTGCCCATCCATGGGCATCCATCGTGTGGTTGGCGACGCGCCAGGTGCCCGTGCGCCCGCTCGGGGTTTACGCTGCGGCTCGCGTCAGGCGATCGAGACCCAGGCCGGCGCGATGCCGGTCCCGCGGCCGGCGATGTAGCCGAGGTGGATGTTGAGCATCGCCAGCGGCTCCAGGTACCGCGCGTTCGAGAGCGGACCGGCGTCCACGGCCTCGAAGCCCGCGCTCTCGATGAGGCCGCGCACCGCCTCCTTCGCCGCTTCGTCGTCGCCGGCGTAGAACACCTGCGCCTTCGCGGCGCCCGGCTCCGAGCCGAGCACCTGCGCGAAGATGGTGTTGAACGCCTTCACGATCCGTGCTCCCGGCACCGCCTTCTGGATCTCCTCGGCCGCCGAGGAGGTGAGGCCGACCAGCAGGCCCGAGAAGTCCGGCTTGCCCGGGTTGCTGATGTCGATCACCGTCTTGCCGCTCAGGTCACCCGCGCCGCGCCGCGCAGCGCCTCGGCGGCCGCGGTGTACGGTGTGGCGAGGATGAGCAGGTCGGCACCCGCGGCGGCCTGGCCCTGGGGCACCGCGCGCACGCTGGCGCCCGCGGCGGAGGCCGCCTGCTCGGCGTGCGAGAGGTCCTGTGCCGTGATGTTGACCTCGTGGCCCGCGGCCGCGAGACGCTTCGCGAAGGCGGAGCCCATGTTGCCCGCGCCGATGATCCCGATCTTCATCTCGTGCCTCTTTCTCGTGTGAGTTGATTACGCGCTTACGCGTCCCTGGGGTCAGGCGGTGAGCAGGAGCCGGTTGCCCGCGGGGTCGGTGACCCACGATCCGGCGGCATCGTGCTCGGCGTCCGGAACCCGCTCCAGCACCGCCTCCAGGCGGGCGGCGGAGTCGAGCCGGATCGTGTAGTGCCGGAGGCCGGCCGTCCCCGCCGGCTGCCGCGGCGCACCCACCCCCTGCCACGTGTTCAGCGCGAGCCGGTGCGGAAACCGGCCGCCGGCCTCGAAGTCCGCCATCCCCAGCTCCGGTGCGTACATGTGGTCGGTGAAACCCAGCACCTCGCTGTAAAACCGGTGCGCCGCGTAGATGTCGCCCACGTGGAAGTGGACGTGGCCCACCTTCGTCCCGGACGGCACCGGCCGGTCGAAATCCGCGTCCGGAAGGCGGGCAAGGAGCTGCTCCACGTCCAGCGGATCCCGCCCGCTGCGCTCCCGACCCTCGGAATCGATGACCACGGGACGGCTGCCGACCATCCCCATGGAGCGCATGCGCTCCGGCGTTTCCAGTGTCAGCTCCAGGCCGATCCCATCCGGGTCGTCGAGGTAGATCGCCTTGGACATCACGTGGTCGGTCGGGGCGATGGGCCACCGGCGCTTGATCAGCCGGGCGAGCACGCGCGCGAACTCGGGCTCGTCCGGCAGGTGGATCGCGACATGGTAGAGCCCGCTGAAGCCTCGCCGGGGCCGGCTCGTGGCGCCCGGATGCAGCACGAGCAGCGTTTCGTCCTCGGTGCCGAGCTCCAGGATGCCGTCCTCCCGGCCCCTCAGGCGCAGGCCGACGACGTCTCTCCAGAAGCCCAGCGACCGGTCACCGTCGATGACGTCGAGATGCACCGGACCGAAGGTCATGAAGTCCATGGGACCGCCGCGGGCGTCCTCGGCCGGTGAGGCCGATTGCCGCTCCATCGCGTTTCCCATCGTGGCGTTGCTCATGATCGGATCTCCTGGAACAGCGTGGACGTGAGGTGCTTCTCAGGCCGGTGCGCGGCGCGATGGGCGCGGCCTTGCCGCGGCCCCAGGCCACGAAGGCCGCGAGCGCGCCGAGCACCAAGTTCACCGGCAGCATTCCGAACTCGCCGCGCGAGGCGTGGACGACCGACGCCAGCAGCATGACCACGACCAGGCCGAGCGCGGCGAGGGCCGTCAGGCGGGGCTGGATCCGGGTCAGCGCGGGGAGGATCAGGCCCACCGCGCCCGCCAGCTCCGCGAGGCCGATGAAGCGGACCAGGGCAGCCGGGACGCTCCCCACCCAAGCCATCTGCGCGGCGAGGTCGGCCACGGGCTGTGTCAGCTTCGTCAGGCCGGACATGCCGAAGGCGATCGCCAGAAGGATCTGCACAACCCAGAGCGCGACGCTCAGGGCGCTGCGGGGCTGCGGGGCGGTGCGGGTCGATGCGGTGGTGGTCATGGCGAATTCTCCGGTTTCTGTTGGAACGTGAGTTGTTGTAACAGGTTTGCTGGCGAACGAAGCCTCTCCGCGACGGGCGCGTCGGAGGGCAGGGGTGCTCAGGTGGCCACGGCGCCCTCGGGATCGCCGAAGAGCTCGAGCAGCGAGCGCAGCGTGGCGATCTGTTCGGCGGAGAAGCGGCGGAACTGCTCCCGGTGCATGGCGTCTACGATGGGCGTCGTCTCCAGCAGCATCTCCCGCCCGGCGTCGGTGAGCCTCGCCCTCACGAAGCGGCGCTGCTTGGGGTCCCGCTCCCGCACCAGGAGCCCCGCTTCGGCCATGCGGTCGAGCAGACGCGTCATGTCGGGCACCGGTGAGAGCAGGCGGCTGCCAATCTCCGTCCCGCAGAGGCCCTCGGCGCCCGCGCCGTTCAGGATGCGGAGCACGTTGTACTGCGTGGGCGTCAGGCCGTACGGCTTGAGCAGCTGTTCCATCCGGTATATGCCCCGGACGACCACGCGCCCCATTGCGACTGCGGCCCTCTGTTCAGGCGACACCGGCAGCGATACTGCGCCCTTGGCTTCGTCACTCATGGCTGAACAATAGTTGTTGTAACATCCATTGTCAACCCTCACCCTCCCGCTGCGAGCGGGTCCCGTTGTACGCCCGCTACATACCCCGGTCGCCGGGCGCGCAGAGATAAACGTGATGAGGACGCGGCTGCCGAGTGGGTCACTCTTTCGGCTTTGCCCGCACCATCCGTCGACCTGTCGAGAGCGGGATCCGGTAACGGGGAAGTCGACACAGCTTCCAGGAAGTCTGTCCCTGGAACAGTTTCGCCGAGCCCGCCGCCGACCCCGCGTTCATCCCCCACGACGGGATGGACGGTGCCTCGCTGATCGAGTGGATGGGGATGACGCAGGAGGATTTCTCCCGCCGCTTCAAGGGCTCCGCGGTGAAGCGGACGAAGCGGCGTGGGCTGCTGCGGAACGTTGCCGTGGCGTTGGGCAACTGGGGCTCGCCCGAAGCCGTCCCCTCACTCGCCGTCGCGCTGAACGGCGAGGAGCCGCTGGTGCGCGGGCACGCGGCGTGGGCGCTGGGCCGCATCGGACGGAGGCGGCGCGGCAGGCGCTGCGGGGGAGGGAAGAGGTAGAGGAGGACGCGTGGGTGCGCGAGGAGATCGCGGCGGCGCTGGGCCGGGGGAGCTGACGGGCGATCGTTGAGCCGTGCTGCAAGATCTCCGCGACTGTCCGATGCCGCGGATTCGCGTCCGCGTTGCGTTCGCGGATTTCAGGGCCTGGCACGCGGGTGCGCCGGAAAGAACGTACGCCCAGCTGGATGTCCAGCCGGGCATACGCGCTTCTCATCCTGGACCGCGGGCGGTATGCCCTCAGCGGCCTGGAAACGCACCTGAAAGCAGGTCCCGCAGCGCGCGGGGCTTCCGCCCGGCGAGGCGCTCGACGTCGCCGGTTACGATGTCGAAGCCGCCCTCGAAGCCGCCCTGCACGAACCTCTCCTGGATCGACAGGATCGTCCCGACGATGGCACCCGGGAGGCCCGCGCCCTCCAGCCCCTGGGACCATGTCGTCGTCCAGGAGGGCGAGCCATGCTTCGAAGTCCGTGGTGGCCAGATCCAGGTGAGCGTTGACCAGCTCTTCGATGGAGCTCTGCACGTGATCCTCCTTGGTGCGGCGGGTGACATACGTCGAGTGGGCGGTCTGCTCCATCGGTGCGTTGCGCGGGGGGCGCGCGGGGCTACGCGGGGGGTCTCCGGCGGACGGACTCCGTGCGCGGCATCGGATGATCGGACGGCCCGCCGGGTGATTCTCTGCGCCGAACCGCGGCAGTGGTGCGGGTCAGCGCGGCTGGGATGCGGGAGCTTCGGCCAGCCAGCTGGACGAGACCCGCGTATTCGCGTCCAGCCAGGCGCGGGCGAGGGCGCGGGGCGCCGCCTGCATCCTGCGCATCTGCGCTTCCATTTCCGTGAGGTCAGCGGCCCCGGTGAACACGCGCCGCAGCACCTCGCGCGTGCGGGGCGGGAGCGAGCCCGCCACCGCCGCGCGCGCCACGGACGCGGTGCGGAACTCGCCGCCCAGCGCCCGGAGCGGGTCCGCCAGCGCGCGGAACTCGCACTCCTCGGGCAGGAGGTGATGGCTCGGGTGGGCGATGACGAAGCCATCGGGGTCCGCCCCCGCCTGGCGACAGAGGCCGCGCCAGTGCGCCATCGTCTCCTCGCGGATGCGGAAGCCCGCCGCGTCCAGCCCGTAGGCTTGCAGCGCGGCCCGCGACTGGTGAGCGGCGGGCCCGCCCTCCACCGCCGCCACCTCGCGGCGAACCGGCGCACGCGCCAGGTCCGCGATCGTCCTCACCCCGCGCAGCGCCGGGGAATCGGGAATGCTCCAGAGGAACCGGTGACCCTCCGATAGGGCGGCGACCTCCACCGCGTCGTGCCGCAGCCGGTTCCACTCCGGGCCCGCGAGCTGGAGCGCGGCGGACGAGACGAGGTGGATCTCGCCCGCGCCCATGCGCGCCAGCAGGTCCCGCGCGGGCGCCTGCACCAGCTCCACGCGGTGGCCCAGGCGCTCCAGCACGCACTGAAGCAGCGCGCCGGCAAGCTCGCCGGAGGGGAGCCGAAGATGGCCGATCACGATGGGGGGCACCGGGTACCTCTCAGCCTGGAATCGATTGCCTCGCGCGTGGGCCCGCCCATGCGGGCCGCCGCGGAGGGAAGAAGGCCGCGGCGAGGGGGGCGGGACGCCCCCTCGCCGCGTCACCGAGCCACGATCAGCGTGCTACCTGCTCGAACGTCCGCGCGCCGGCCGCCGCGCCCCCGTCGAGGAACTGCTGAGCGACCTCGGCGAGGCGCCGGCCCTGGAAGCGGGCGGACGCGAGCGAGGTCTCGTCGGCCGGCAGCGTGCCGTTGGCGCTGGTGAACGAGGCGCCGTACGGGTTCCCCGCCTGGAACTGGATGGGGTCCGCGTAGCCGGGGGCGACCACGATGGCGCCCCAGTGATGGAAGGTGTTGTAGAGCGACGCCAGCGTGGTCTCGTGGCCCCCGTGGGCCGTGGCCGCGCTGGTGAAGGCGGTCACGAACTTGTTGACCAGCCGCCCCTGGCCCCACAGCGGCCCGGTGGTGTCGATGAACTGCTTGAGCTGCGCCGCCGCCGAGCCGTAGCGGGTCGGCGCGCCGAAGGCGATGGCGTCGGCGTTCACCAGGTCGTCGAGCGTGGCTTCGAGCACCGCCTGCGTCTCCGTGCGGTGGTCGGACCACCCCTGGTTGGACCGGATCGCCTCTTCCGGCGCCAGCTCGCGCACCTTGCGCATCGTGACCTCGGCTCCGGCGCCGCTGGCGCCCTCGGCGATGGCCCTGGCCAGCTGGTACGTGACGCCGGTGGCGCTGTAGTAGATCACCGCGACTCTTACGGCCATGTTCCCCTCCCGTGCTTGCTGGTGCGCGACGCTCCGGTCAGGGAAGGCGCCGTCCGCCGGAGGTCCCGGCATGGCGGCCGGAATCCCCCATCCGGCGGCGCCTGATTGATGCCGCCACGGGGCCCGAAAGTCCAATACACAACGGCGATGGCACCTATCGTCCGCGTGAATGCGCGCGCGGGCCAGGCGCACGGCCAACCAAGTCCAATACACTCACCCCGTCGCCTGTACCGCGGGCAAGGGACGCGAGCGGCCCGCGGGGGTCCACTGGCGCGCGAAGGCGCCGGGGGTGATCCCGAGGAGCGCTTTGAGCTGGCGGATCAGGTGGCTCTGGTCCGAGAAGCCTACCTCGTACGCCACGCGCGACGCGGGCTCGCCCGCCGCCAGAAGCCGGCAGGCGCGGGCAAGGCGCAGCTGCCGCTGGTACTCGTGCGGCGACACTCCGTACTCGCGGCGGAAGACGCGCAGCACGTAGAAGCGGCTCAGCCGCGACACCCTCGTGAGGTCGTCCAGCGAGATGGCCTCGGTGAAGTGCTCCGACACGTAGGCGTGAGTCCGCGCGGCGCCCGGATGGACGCGGCGGGCGGCTCCGGGGGCCGGCTCGCACGCCACGTGGCGCGCGGAAAGCTCAGCCACCACCTTGCGGAAGCGGCCCAGCGCATCGAGCGTCGTGAGGCCGCGGCGGAGCTCGGCGAACACCGCGTGAAGCCTCGCCGCGAGCTGGGCGTCGCGCACCACGGGCGCGCGGTGGCGAAGGGGCTCCCTGGACCGGAGCAGGCAGTGCGCGGGCGCCGCCAGCAGGTCGGCCGCCACCAGCAGGACACAGCACGCGCCTCCGCGCGGGTCGATCCGGTACATCTCGCCGGGATAGGCGATCCCCACCTCCTCCGGACCCACTCGCCACTCGTGCCCCTGCGGGTCGGTCATGCGCGCTTTGGACAGGACGAGGGCGAACTCCTCGCGCGCCTGCATCGGCAGCCCGGCCGCCGTGCATTCGATGCACAGCACGTCCGCCAGCTCCGGCGTGAATCCACGCCACGTCCGCCGCGCGGGGAGCGCATCCTGAACCGATTTCGCCAGACCGCCGTCGACACTGCGCAGCATGCTCTGCATGGGTCCGCCCCTCGGCACCGGTGAATGCGGCCTCTCCGCGGGTATCATTGCCGGCGCGTACAGGGTACGTCCAATACATAGGGACGATGGCACCTATCGACGGGGGGAATCGGGCTAAACAGAAGGCTCACACAGAGACACGGAGGCACAGAGAGAAGTTCTCCTCTGTGCCTCCGGGTCTGTGTGTGAGCTGTCGTGCGATGGGTGAGAGCGTCCGCAGGCGGCGCGGTACAGGTGGTACCGGATCGGGTTCTTGGAGGCGTACGACTGGTGGTACTCCTCGGCGGGGTAGAACTTGCGCGCGGTGAGGATGGGTGTGGCGACGACCTGGCCGGACTCGAGGAGGGCCGCCTTCGAAGCCTCCGCGAGCTGCCGCTCCTCGGCCGTGGACACGAAGATCGCGGATGTAGACTGCTCCCCGCGGTCGCAGAACTGGCCCTGGGCGTCCGTGTAGCCGGTGGTGCGCCAGAACACTTCCAGGAGATGCTCGTAGCTCACCACGGCCGGATCGTACACCACCTGCACCGCTTCCCGGTGCCCGGTCCCTCCCGCGGCGACCGTCTCGTAGGTCGGGTCGGCGTCCCGCCCGCCGGTGTAGCTGGACACGGCGTCCACCACTCCCGGCACCTTTTCGAAGTCCACCTCCGTGCACCAGAAGCAGCCGGAGGCGAAGATGGCTTCGGCCATCGGCGGACCCGGGCCCCAGTCGGCGCCCGGGATCGCCGTCTGGCGATCGTTCGCGCCGCTCACGTGCGGAGCTCCGGAAGCGTGTCGCCGCTCGGGACGAAGCGCAGCGCGACCCCGTTGTTGCAGTAGCGGAGACCCGTGGGCGGCGGGCCGTCTTCGAAGACGTGGCCCTGGTGCCCGCCGCAGCGCGCGCAGTGGTACTCGGTGCGCCCAATACGCATCCGCGATGGCAGGGATCAGCCGCCGGAATCGCGCGGATCGGCGGCGTGCCGGGACGTCTTCATCCCCCGGCGCCAGGGCGAGCCCGCACGGCCTGCGTCACTCGCAGGAGGCTCCGCTCACGGCGAAGGTGTCTTCGTACGGGTGCAGCCGCACGAGCTTGCCCGCGGACGCGGTGAAGTGCGGTGCCGCGCGGGTCTGGAAACGGCGGCGGGTGCTCGCGGCGGTGTGGGCGAAGTGGACGAGGACCACGGGGTCGTCGCCGGAGTACAGGACCGCCGTCACCTCCGTGGAGCTCGCCCGGGCACCAGCGCATGCCAGAGCCCGTGGAAGTACGGGGCGACATCGGAGCGCCGCGATCGGTCTCCGGTCCAGGGGAGCCGGGGGTCTCCGGGAACGCTCCAGGGGATGCGCTCGGCGAAGAGCTCCGCGAGTCCGTCCACGTCGGCCGCGCCGAGGCGCTGGAGGAACTCGCCGACCAGGATCTCGATGGTTGGGCTGCTCGCCGTCATGGGCTGCTTCGCCAAGTTCGGGACTCCGGCCGCAAAGGTCGGGGCTTCGCCCGCGCTCGCGATTGTATCACGTTGCCCAAAGCGCTGAAACATCGTCCGCATCTTGTACCTGGAGACGACGGATTCGCGCACCAGGGAGCGCAGCCGCGCCGCACCGCAGTATGAGGCCGCAAAAACACGTGAGACACATTGATCCATTGCATGGGGAAGGCGCGGAAGAGCTGTTGTTGCATGGCCCGGGTCCGCCGGAAGGCCGGATGGACTCGCACGCGGCAGCCGCCCGCACGGGGAAGATTGGCGCATCGCATCCGCCCGGCGGCGCGCGCTGGCCGGGCTCGTTGCGGGTGTTGCGCCGTGCGGGCGCGAGTTGATTGCGTTCGGTCTCGTGAATCGCGGATATTGCATCCGTGGATTGGATGGGAACCCCGGGGACGAGGATCAATGAGCGGTGGCACCGAGCAGCACCCGCACCCCGGAAGAGGTGGCGAGATGGGTGCGCGCATCCGCGCGTTCGACTGGGCCTCCACTCCCCTGGGGCCCATGGCGGGATGGCCCCTCACCCTTCATTCCACCCTCGATCTCGTGCTGGACTCCGAGTTCCCCATGAACCTGGCGTGGGGGGCGGACTTCATCCGGTTCTACAACGACCCGGCACGCGAGGGCCACGGGAGAAAGCATCCCTCGGGACTCGGCCGCAGCACGCGCGAGATGTTCGGGGAGATGTGGGACGAGCTGGTGGGGCCCATCTACCAGCGCGCCCTGCACAGGGGAGAATCCACCTACATCGTGGACGCGCACACGCCGTACGAGCGCTTCGACTACCTGGAGGAGACCTACTTCACCTCCAGCACCAGCCCGGTCTGGGACGGGGGCCGGGTAGGCGGCGTCCTCACCATCTACGTGGAGACCACGGACCGCGTACTCGCGGCGCGACGGCTGAGCACCGTGCGCGACCTGGCGGCGGCGGCCATCGACGCCGCTTCGCCGGAAACGGCCTGCGTGACGGCCGCGACGATCCTCGGCCGCAACGAGCTCGACGTCCCCTTCGCCATCTTCTACCTCTGCGGCGACGAGGGCTCGGCCGCGCGCCGCGCCGCCGTCTGGGGAGTGCCGCCGGGGCACCCCGCGGCGCCCGCCGAGGTGGCGCTGGGCGGGGGCGGGGAGGGGTGGCCCCTGGCGGCCGTGGCGGAGGACGGCAACGCGCGCTACGTGGACGACCTGGAGCGGCGCTTCGGTCCGCTGCAGTGCGGTCCGTGGCCGGAGCCACCGCGCGGCGCCCTCGTGCTGCCGATGTGGCGGCCCGGGCAGGAAAAGCCCATCGGGTTCCTGGTGGGGGGCATCAGCGCGCGGCGGGCGCTGGACGCCGTCTACCGGGACTTCTACCAGATGGTGGCGGGGCACACCGCCACCGCCATCTACAGCGCCATCGCGCGCGAGGACGAGCGCCGCCGCGCCGAGGCGCTCGCGGCGCTCGACCGCGCCAGGACCCTCTTCTTCAGCGACATCAGCCACGAGTTCCGCACCCCACTCACCCTGATCCTGGGCCCGCTGGAGCGGCTGCAGGCAGAGCTGCAGCCCGCGCTCACCCCCGCCGCGCGCGAGCTGCTGGAGATGGCCACCCGCAACGGAGCGCGCCTGCGCAAGCTGGTGGACAACGTGCTCGACTTCGCGCGCATCGAGGCGGGCGGAGCCGAGCCCGCCCTGCAGCCGGCCGACCTGTCCGCGCTCACCTCGGAGCTGGCCGGGATGTTCCAGTCCGTGGCCCAGAGCGCGAAGCTGCGGCTTCACGTGGACTGCCCGCCGCTGCCGGAGCCGGTGTGGGTGGACCCGGAGATGTGGGAGAAGATCGTCCTCAACCTCCTCTCCAACGCCGTGAAGTTCACCTTCGAGGGGGAGATCTCGGTCACGCTACGCGACAGGGACGCAGGGGTGGAGCTGGCCGTGCGCGACACGGGCGTGGGGATCTCGGAGGAGGACCTGCCCCAGCTCTTCCAGCGCTTCCACCGCGTGCGCGGGGTGCGCTCGCGGAGCCACGAGGGGTCGGGGATCGGGCTGGCGCTGGTGAGCGAGCTGGTGCGCCTCCACGGCGGAAGCGTGAGGGCGGAGAGCCGGGAGAACGCCGGCACCGCCATCACTGTCGCCCTCCCCAAGCGCGCCCCTGGCCGGCAACTCGACGAAGCCGCGCGCGTGCATCCGGCCGCCCCGGGGCGGAGCGCGGCGTCCATCGCCGAGATCGCGCGCTGGATGCCGGCGGAGAGCCCCGCCCCGTCCGCCGCGCCGGCCGGGCCGGAGCGGGCGCGGGTGCTGGTGGTGGAAGACAACGCGGACATGCGCTCGTACCTGGTGCGCGTGCTCTCCGCGGAGTACCAGGTGGTG
>DASVSA010000225.1:0-3306 GCA_036388335.1 Longimicrobium sp.
CTCCAGCGCGAATCCGTCGTCCACCACCGGCCGGCAGAAGTCGCGGCGGCAGGCGGCCTCGGCCAGCGCGGCCAGCACGTCCACGGCGGCCACGCGCTCCGCCACCCGCTGGATGCGCGGCAGCTCGCGCGCGGCGGCGGCGCGCAGCTCGGCGAAGAGGCGTGCCTCCAGTGCGGCGATGCGCTCCTCCGCGCCCAGCACCTTCTCCTCCCACTCCTTCAGCTCGGGCGTGTAGTACCGCTCCGCGTTGGCCAGCGTCTGCTTGCGGTGGTAGTCCGCCGGGACCTTTTCGGAGTGGGTGCGGGTGATCTCCAGGTAGTACCCGAAGACGCGGTTGAAGCCCACCTTCAGCGAGCCGATGCCCGTGCGCTCGCGCTCGCGGGCTTGCAGCCGGGCGATCCATTCCACCGCGCCGTTTCGCGCGGCACGCAGCTCGTCCAGCTCCGCGTTGAAGCCGGCGCGGATCACCCCGCCGTCCGGCACCGCCACGGGCGCCTCGGCGTCGACGGCGCGCGCCACCATCTCGCGCACGTCGTCCATCGGCTCGATGGCGTCCAGGTGCTCGCGCAGCAGCGGCGCCGCGCAGTCCGCGAGGGCCGCGCGCAGGGGCGGCAGGCGCTCCAGCGAGGCGGCCAGGGCCAGCATCTCGCGCGGGTTCACGCGCCCCGTGCCCACCTTTACGCCCAGCCGCTCCAGGTCGCGGATCTCGGCCAGGGCGGTGCGCGCGTCGCGCCTCACCGCGTCGTCGCCGAACAGCTCGTCCACCGCCTCCAGCCGCCCCTCGATGGCCGCGCGGTCCAGCAGCGGAGCGAGGAGCCAGCGGCGGAGGAGGCGCCCGCCCATGGGGGTAAGCGCCTCGTCCAGCACGTCCAGCAGCGTACCCGCCGTGCCGCCGCCGCGCAGGGGCTCCACCAGCTCCAGGTTGCGGCGGGTCATCTCGTCCAGCGGCATCGCGGCGCCGGCGCGCTCCAGCCGGGGCGTGCGCAGCGCCGCGAAGCCCGCGGGCTGCACCTCGTTGATGTACGCCACCAGCGCGCCCACCGCCCCCACCAGCGCCGCGTCGGCCGCCTCGAAGCCGAAGCCCGCCAGGTTCGCGACGCGGAAGTGGCGCTGGAGCTCCTCCTGCGCCGTGCGGGTCTCGAACAGCCAGTCGCCGCGAAAGGTGCGCGTGACGCCATCCACCGGCCCCGGGAACAGCTCCCACGAGCGCGGCAGGAGGAGCTCGGAGGGACGCGCGGCGCCCAGCACGTCCTGCAGCTCGTCCCACTCCGCCGCCCTCACCGTCAGCTCGCCGGTGGAGAGGTCCGCCATCGCCACGGCGATGGTCCCTGCCCCCGCGGCGTCGCCTGCCAGCGCCGCCAGGAAGTTGTTGCGCTTCGAGTCGAGCAGGGCGTCGCTGAAGACGGCGCCGGGGGTCACCATCTCGGTGACCTCGCGGCGGACGAGGCCCTTGGCGAGCGCGGGGTCCTCCACCTGGTCGCAGATGGCCACGCGCCGCCCGAGCCCCACCAGCCGGCGCAGGTAGTTCTCCAGCGCCTGCGCCGGGATCCCCGCGAGCGGCGCCCTCGACCCCCCGTTGTTCCGCGAGGTGAGCGTCAGGTCCAGGAGCTTGGAGCCCTCGACCGCGTCCTCGTTGAACATCTCGTAGAAGTCGCCGACGCGGAAGAAGACGAGCGCGTCGGGGTGGCGCGCCTTGACCTCGCGCCACTGCAGCATCAGCGGGGTGTCTTCCGACGACATTCCGGGCGGGGACGGGTTAGGAGTGCGTAAGCCCTTGATTTTACTGGAAAAACGCGGGAACGGCAACTACGGGGCTCACACGGAGGCACAGAGGCACGGAGATGACGTCAGCAGGTTTGGAGGATCAGGCTCGCGCGGTTGGCGACGCCGCGTTGCGCTTCTTTGTTTTCAGGAGTGGGGTTGAGGATGTAGCGCGCAACATCGAGTACGAGCTCCTTTCCGACCGCGGACCCGGGAACAGCATCAATCTGCTGGATGGAACGCTCGCGAATGGCCTGGAGAGCGGCTGCGTCGGGGGGCGGCGGATCGGCATCGCGGATCGTTGCCAGCTCGGAGGCCGCGAGGCAGCGGGCGTGCCGGTTCAGGCGGCGCGCCACCGCAGCCTCCAGAGGGGTGCCCGGTTCTTCTGGGAGATTGTAGAGAATCCGCTCCGCGGGGGCGTAGGCAGCCAGGTAGCGCACCTGATAATCCCGGCGGGCGCAATTCGGCCAATTCACCTGGCCCAAGAGGGCCGCCCGGTTCGACGCGGCGCCCGCAAGCTTCGCCCGGGCCGAGTCCAGCACGACCTGTCGCCGGTCCTCCGTTTCCTCCATTACGTGCAGGATCTGCCGCCACGCGCGCACGGTTCCCGGCACATCGGCGGGGGGCCCCGGCCAACGGGCGAGCTGCTCACCTGCCGCGATGCAGAGCGCGGGGGCGTTTTCCGTGGGTCCTTCGGTGTCCGGTTGGGCGAATGCCGCTGGGGCGAGCAGCAGCAGTGCTCCCACGACAATCACGCTCGTATTCATGGATTCGTGCTCCAGATCGAAGGATTTTGTCAGAAGATACGCGGTCCCGGTACGCAGCGAGCCTCGGTGAGCCCCGCCCTCGTCAGGCCGTCTTCCGCTCGCCGTACTCCCAGGCGCCCTGCAGCTCCACGCCCACCACCGTAGACACCCCGGGCTCTTCCATCGTCACACCGTAGATCCAGTCGGCGGACTCCATGGTGCGGGGGTTGTGGGTGATGACGATGAACTGCGTCTGCTCCTTGAAGTCGTTCAGGAGCTGGATGAAGCGGCCCACGTTGGACTCGTCCAGCGGGGCGTCCACCTCGTCGAAGAGGCAGAAGGGGGAGGGCTTCACCAGGTAGATGGCGAAGAGGAGGGAGAGCGCCGTGAGCGTGCGCTCGCCGCCGGAGAGGAGGTGGATGCGCTGAGTCTTCTTGCCGCGCGGCGAGGCGTGGATCTCGATGGACGATTCCAGGGGGTCGTCGGGATCGGTGAGCCACACGTCGCACTCGCCGCCCTGGAAGAGCGACTGGAAGGTGCGGTGGAAGTTCTGGCGCACCGTGTCGAAGGTGCCCATGAACACCTCGCGCGCGGTGCGGTTGATCTGGCGGATGGCGGACGCCAGGTCGTCGCGCGCCCTGGTGAGGTCGTCGCGCTGCTCCAGCAGGAACCGCAGGCGGCGGTCCTCCTCCTCGTGCTCCTGCACGGCGAGCATGTTGATGGGGCCGAGGGCGCTCACCTGCTCCGCCACCTCGCGCAGCTCGGTGCGCCACTCGTCCGCCGTGCCCTCCTCCACCGG
>DASVSA010000226.1:0-8419 GCA_036388335.1 Longimicrobium sp.
CCTGCTTGCCACGGAGGGCGACCCGTACCTGCTGCCGGTGCTCTTCAGCATCGAGGAGCGCGGGCGCATGGACGCCTTCCTGGATGCAGTGCGCGCCGTGGTGGCGCGCCACGACATCCTGCGCACGGCCGTGGTGTGGGAAGGGCTCCCCGAGCCCGTGCAGGTGGTGTGGCGCGACGCTCCCCTGCGGGTGGAGGAGCTGCGCCTGGACCCCGCCGCGGGCGACCTGGCGGCTCAGCTCCTGGAGCGCTTCGACCCGCGCCGCCACCGCATCGCCGTGGACCAGGCGCCGCTGATGTGCGCGTACACGGCGTGGGACGCGGAGAACGGCCGCTGGCTCCTCCTTCTCCTCCGCCACCACCTGGTGAGCGACCACACCACCGTGGAAGCCATGCTGCGCGAGGTGCGGGCGCACCTGGCCGGCCAGGGCGGCGAGCTCCCCGAGGCGCTGCCGTTCCGCGGCTTCGTGGCGCAGGCGCGGCTGGGGATGGAGCGCGGCGGGCACGAGGCCTTCTTCCGCGAGATGCTGGGCGGCGTGGACGAGCCCACCGCCCCCTTCGGCCTTCTCCACGGCGGCGCCGAGGCCGCCGAGGCGCGGCTGAGAGTGGACGACCGGGTGGCGGCCGGGCTGCGCGAGCGCGCGCGCCGGCTGGGTGTGAGCGTGGCCAGCCTGTACCATGTGGCGTGGGCGCAGGTGCTGGCCCGCGTCTCCGGCCGCGACGACGTGGTGTTCGGCACGCTGATGCTGGGGCGCATGCACGCGGGCTCCGGCGCGGACCGGGTGATGGGGCCCTTCATCAACACCCTCCCCATTCGCCTGGCGGTGGGCGAGGCGGGGGCCGAGGCGTGCGTGCGCAGTACCCACGCGCTGCTGGCCGAGCTGATGAGGCACGAGCACGCCCCGCTGGCGCTGGCCCAGCGCTGCAGCGCGGTGCAGGCGCCCTCGCCCCTCTTCTCGGCCCTGCTCAACTACCGCCACGGCGCGGCCGAGCAGGAGCTGCGCGCGGGCGAGGCGTGGGGCGGCATCCGGGTGATCCACGCGGACGAGCGCACCAACTACCCGCTGGCGCTGAACGTGGACGACCTGGGCGACGGCTTCCTGCTCACGGCGCAGGTGGAGGCCGCCGTGGGGCCGGAGCGCGTGTGCGCCATGGTGCACGCGGCGCTGGAAGGTCTGCTGGAGGCGCTGCGCACCGCGCCCGGCACCCCCGTGGGACGCATCGACATCCTCCCGGCCGCGGAGCGCTCGCGGGTGGTGGAGGGATGGAACTCCACGGACGCTCCGTTCCCGCAGGACCGCTGCATCCACGAGCTGTTCGAGGCGCAGGTGGAGCGCACCCCGCGCGCGGTGGCGCTGGTGTGCGAGGAGGAGCGGCTCACCTACGCGGAGCTCAACGCGCGCGCCAACCGCCTGGCCCACCACCTCCGCGAGCGCGGCGTGGGGCCGGACCAGCGGGTGGCGCTGTGCGTGGAGCGCAGCGTGGAGATGGTGGTGGGCCTCCTGGGCGTGCTCAAGGCCGGCGGCGCGTACGTGCCGCTGGACCCGGGGTACCCCGAAGACCGGCTGCGCCACATGCTGGAAGACAGCGCGCCGGTGGTGCTGCTCACGCAGGGCGCGCTGGCGGGGCGCTTCCGCGAGAGCGGGGTGGCGGTGATGGAGCTGGACTCGGCGGAGTGGGCGGGCGGGCCGGTGGCCAACCCGGAGCGCGCGGGCCTCACGCCGCGCCACCTGGCGTACGTCATCTACACCTCGGGCTCCACGGGCAGGCCTAAGGGAGTGATGAACGAGCACCTGGGCGTGGTCAACCGCCTGGTGTGGATGCAGGAAGAGTACGGGCTGGAAGCGCGCGACGCGGTGCTGCAGAAGACGTCGTTCAGCTTCGACGTGTCCGTGTGGGAGTTCTTCTGGCCCCTGCTCACGGGCGCGCGGCTGGTGATGGCGCGCCCCGAAGGGCACAAGGACCCGGGCTACCTGGTGGACGCCATCCGCCGCGAGCGCATCACCACGGTGCACTTCGTCCCCTCCATGCTGCAGCTCTTCCTGGAGCATCCCCGGGTGGAGAGCTGCACGGGGCTGGTGCGGGTGGTGTGCAGCGGCGAGGCGCTGCCGGCCGCGCAGGTGAGGCGCTTCCACGAGCGGCTCCCCGGCTGCGAGCTCCACAACCTGTACGGCCCCACCGAGGCGGCGGTGGACGTCACCGCGTGGCCCTGCGTCCCCGGCGAGACGGGGACGCTGGTGCCCATCGGGCGCCCCATCGCCAACACGCGCATCTACATCCTGGACGCGGCGGGCCGTCCCGCGCCGGTGGGGGTGGCGGGCGAGCTCTACATCGGCGGCGTGCAGGTGGCGCGCGGCTACCTCAACCGCGCCGAGCTCACGGCCGAGCGCTTCGTGCCCGACCCGTTCAGCGGCGACCCGGAGGCGCGGCTCTACCGCACGGGCGACCTGGCGCGCTGGCTGGCCGACGGGAGCATCGAGTACCTGGGGCGCAACGACGACCAGGTGAAGATCCGCGGCTTCCGCGTGGAGCTGGGCGAGATCGAGGCGCGCCTGGCCACTCACCCGGGCGTGCGCGAGGCCATCGTGCTCGCCCGCGAGGACGTGCCCGGCGACAAGCGCCTGGTGGCCTACCTGGTGGGCGACGAGGGCGCCGACGCGGAGACGCTGCGCGCCCACCTGCTGGCGGCGCTGCCGGAGCACATGGTGCCCGCCGCGTACGTGCGGCTGGATGCGCTTCCGCTCACCCCCAACGGCAAGACCGACCGCAAGGCCCTCCCCGCGCCCGGCGGCGGCGCACACTCCGCGCGCGTGTACGAGGCCCCTGCGGGCGAGACCGAGACGGCGCTGGCGGAGATCTGGGCCGAGGTGCTGGGCGTGCACCCCGTGGGGCGGCACGACCACTTCTTCGAGCTGGGCGGCCACTCCCTGCTGGCCGTGCAGGTGACCTCGCGGGTGCGGCAGGTGCTGGACATGGACGTGGCGCTGGGCGACCTCTTCCTGCGCCCCGTGCTGGCCGACTTCGCCCACGCGCTGGAGACGGCTTCGCGCGCCCAGCTCCCGGACATCCGGCCCGCGGACCGCACCGGCCCGCTGGCGCTCTCGTTCGCCCAGCAGCGGCTGTGGTTCATCGCGCAGCTGGGCGGCGCGGAGAGCGCCTACAACATCTCCGCGCAGCTGCGGCTGCGGGGGGCGCTGGACCGCGACGCGCTGGGCCGGGCGCTCGACCGCATCGTGCAGCGCCACGAGGCGCTGCGCACCGTGTTCACGGCGGCGGACGGCGAGCCGGAGCAGGTCATCCTCGCCGAGGGCCGCTTCCCGCTGGCGGAGCACGACCTGGAAGGGCACCCCGAGCCCGCGGCGGAGCTGCGCCGCCTGGTGGAGGACGAGGCGGGCGAGCCCTTCCACCTGGAGCGCGGCCCGCTGGTGCGCGGCCGCCTGATCCGCCTGGCCGACGACGACCACGTGCTGCTGGGGACGATGCACCACATCGTCTCCGACGGCTGGTCCACCGGGGTGCTGACCCACGAGCTGGGTGCCCTGTACGCGGCGTACGCGAGTGGCGGCGAAGATCCGCTGCCGCCGCTGGAGGTGCAGTACGCGGATTACGCGGCGTGGCAGCGCGAGTGGGTGGAGGGCGAGGTGCTTCAGCGCCAGGCCGACTACTGGACGGCGGCGCTGGCCGGCGCCCCCGAGCTGCTGGAGCTGCCGGCGGACCACGCGCGCCCCGCGCTGCAGGACCATGCCGGCGCCCACGTGGCGCTGGAGCTGGACGAGGAGCTCACCTCCGCGCTCAAGGCGCTCAGCCGCCGGCAGGGCACCACGCTGTACATGACGCTGCTGGCCGGCTGGGCCGCGGTGCTGGGCCGCCTCTCGGGGCAGGACGACCTGGTGGTGGGCACGCCCATGGCCAACCGCGGGCGCAGGGAGATCGAGGGGCTGATCGGCTTCTTCGTCAACACGGCGGCGCTGCGGCTGGACCTCTCGGGCGCGCCCAGCGTGGCCGAGCTGCTGGGGCGCGTCAAGGAGACCGCGCTGGGCGCGCAGCAGCACCCCGACCTCCCCTTCGAGCAGGTGGTGGAGCGGGTGCAGCCGGCGCGCAGCATGTCGCACACGCCGCTCTTCCAGGTGATGTTCACCTGGCAGAACGCGCCCCAGGGCGGCCTGGAGCTGCCGGGGCTGGCGGTGAGCGTGGCGGACGAGGCCGGCCACGCCGCCAAGTTCGACCTCACGCTGAACCTGCAGGAGGCGGACGGCCGCATCGCGGGCGGCGTGGTGTACGCCACCTCGCTCTTCGAGCGGCACACGGTGGAGCGCCACATCGGCTACCTGCGCCGCGTGCTGGAGGCCATGGCCGCCGACGAGGAGCAGAGCATCGCCCACCTCCCCCTGCTCTCCGACGCGGAGCGCTGGCAGGTGCTGGAAGGGTGGAACGCCACCGACGCGGAGTACCCCGCGGACACGTGCCTCCACGAGATCCTCGAGCGGCAGGCGGAGGCGACTCCCGGCGCGGTGGCCGTGGCGTACGAGGGAGAGCACCTCACCTACGCGGAGCTGAACGCGCGCGCCAACCGGCTCGCCCACTACCTGCGCGGGCGCGGGGTGGGTCCAGACTCGCGGGTGGGCTTCTGCGTGGACCGCTCGCTGGAGATGATGGTGGGGCTGTTCGCCGTGATGAAGGCGGGCGGTGCGTACGTGCCGCTGGACCCGGGCTACCCCGCCGACCGCCTGCGCTACATGCTGCGGGACAGCGAGCCGGTGGTGCTCCTCGCGCAGGGCTCCCTCAGCGGCGTGGTGGATGGGCTCACCGCGGGGCTGGAGGTGCCGGTGCTCGACCTGCAGGCGCCGGTGTGGGAGTCGTGCCCGGACACCGACCCGGAGCGCGGCGCGCTCACGCCGGACCACCTGGCGTACGTCATCTACACCTCGGGCTCCACCGGCATGCCCAAGGGCGTGATGGTGCCGCACCGCGGGGTGGTGAACGTCGTCACCTGGATGCAGGCGACCTTCGGGGTGGGAGCGGGCGATTCGGTGCTGCAGAAGACGCCCATCAGCTTCGACGCCTCCATCCGCGAGCTCTTCTCGCCGATGATGGCGGGCGCGCGGCTGGTGATGGCGCGCCCCGGGGGGCACAAGGACCCCGGCTACCTGGTGGACGTGATTCGCCGGGAGGGGATCACCTCCATGCACTTCGTCCCCTCCATGCTGCAGGTGTTCCTGGAGCACCCGGAGGTGACGAGCTGCACCACCCTTCGCCAGGTGGTGTGCGGCGGCGAGGCGCTCCCCACGGCCCTGGTGAGGGAGCTCAACGAGCGGCTCCCCGGCGTGGCCGCGTGGAACGTGTACGGCCCCACCGAGGCCGCCGTGGACGTGACCGCGCGCGCCTGCGACCGGCTGGACGCCGGGGTGCGCGTGCCGCTGGGCCGCCCCATGGCCAACGTGCGGCTCTACGTGCTGGACGCGTGGGGCGAGCCGGTGCCGGCGGGGGTGCCGGGCGAGCTCCACATCGCGGGCGTGCAGGTGGCGCGCGGCTACCTCAACCGCCCCGAGCTCACGGCGGAGCGCTTCGTGGCCGACCCGTTCGCGGGCGGGCGCATGTACCGCACGGGCGACCTGGCGCGCTGGCGGGCGGATGGGACGCTGGAGTACCTGGGCCGCAACGACGGCCAGGTGAAGGTGCGCGGCTTCCGCATCGAGCTGGGCGAGATCGAGGCCCGCCTGCGCGAGCACCCAGCGGTGCGTGAGGCCGTGGTGGTGGCCCGCGGCGACGCCGCCGGCGACGCGCGCCTGGTGGCCTACTGCGTGGGCGCCGGGGTGGAGGTGGAGGCGCTGCGCACGCACCTGGGCGAGCGGCTCCCGGAGCACATGGCGCCCGCGGCGTACGTGTGGCTGGACGCGCTGCCGCTCACCCCCAACGGCAAGCTGGACCGCCGCGCCCTCCCCGCGCCGGACGCGGGCGCCTTCTCGGTGCGCGAGTACGAGGCGCCGGTGGGCGAGATGGAAGCGGCGCTCGCCGGGATCTGGGCGGAGCTGCTGGGCGTGGAGCGGGTCGGCCGCAACGACCACTTCTTCGAGCTGGGCGGCCACTCGCTGCGCGCGGTGCAGGTGGTGTCGCGCGTGAGGCAGGTGCTGGGGATCGAGCTGGCGCTGGGCGACGTCTTCACCCGGCCCGTGCTGGCGGACTTCGCGCGCCCGCTGGACACGGCCGCGCGCACCTCGCTGCCGGCCATCGTGCCGGCGGGGCGCACGGGACCGCTTCCGCTCTCGTTCGCTCAGCAGCGCCTGTGGTTCCTGGAGCAGATGGGCGGCGTGGGCACGGCGTACCACATCCCCGCGCGGCTGCGGCTGCGGGGGGAGCTGGACCGCGACGCGCTGATCGCGGCGATGGACCGCATCGTGGAGCGCCACGAGGCGCTGAGGACCACCTTCCACGCGGTGGGCGGCGAGCCGGAGCAGCTCATCGCGCCGGCCGGGGAGAGCGGCTTCGCCCTGGTGGAGCACGACCTGACCCTGGCGCCCGACGCCGCGGCCGAGCTGGAGCGCCTGGCCGCCGAGGAGGCGTGCGCGCCCTTCGACCTCCAGCGCGGTCCGCTGGCCCGGGGCCGGCTGGTGAGGATGGCCGCGGACGAGCACGTGCTGCTCGTCACCATGCACCACATCGTCTCCGACGGCTGGTCCACGGGCGTGCTTACCCACGAGGTGGGAACGCTCTACGGCGCCTTCCGCCGCGGCGACGAGGACCCGCTCCCGGCCCTGCCGGTGCAGTACGCGGACTACGCCGCGTGGCAGCGGCGCTGGGTGGGCGAGGAGCAGGCGGAGTACTGGACGCGCACCCTGGCGGGCGCGCCGGAGCTGCTGGAGATCCCCGCCGACCGTCCGCGGCCGGCGGTGCAGGACCCGGCGGGCGCCTTCGCCGCGCTGGAGCTGGGCGAGGAGCTGACCTCCGCGCTCCGCGCGCTGGCGCAGCGGCAGGGCGCCACCCTCTTCACCACGCTGATGTCCGCCTGGGCCACCGTCCTCGGCCGCCTGGCGGGCCAGGACGACGTGGTGGTCGGCACGCCCACCGCCAACCGCGGGCGGGCGGAGATCGAGGGGATGATCGGCTTCTTCGTCAACACCCTCGCCCTGCGCCTGGACCTCTCCGGCTCGCCCACGGTGGCCGAGCTGATGGAGCGGGTGAAGGAGCGGGCGCTGGAGGCGCAGCAGCACCAGGACCTGCCGTTCGAGCAGGTGGTGGAGCGCGTGCAGCCCTCGCGCAGCCTCTCGCACACGCCGCTCTTCCAGGTGGCGTTCGTGTGGCAGAACGCGCCCCGCGACCGCCTCGCGCTGGATGGCCTGCTGGGGACGCTGGAGCCCGCCGCGCACACGACCGCCAAGTTCGACCTCGCGCTCTCGCTGCAGGAGACGGGCGGCCGCATCGCCGGTGGCCTGGAGTACGCGACGGCGCTCTTCGACGCGGCGACGGTGGAGCGCTACCTGGGCTACTTCGTGCGCGTGCTGGAGGAGATGGCGGCCAACGAGCACCAGGCCGTGGACCGCCTCCCCCTGCTGGCCCCCGCCGAGCTACGCCAGGTGGTGGAGGATTGGAACCGGACGGACGCCGCGTTCCCGGACGCATGCGTGCATGCGCTGTTCGAGGCGCAGGCGGAGCGCACCCCGCACGCCGTCGCCGTGGTGTGCGACGGCGTGGAGGTGACCTATGAGGAGCTGAACGCGCGGGCCAACCGGCTGGCGCACCACCTCGGTGAATCGGGCGCCGGCGAGTACGTGGCGGTGCTGATGCCACGCTCCATCGACCTGGTGGTGGCGGAGCTGGGCGTGCTCAAGGCGGGCGCGGCGTACGTGCCCATCGATCCCACATTCCCCGCCGAGCGCATCGCCTTCATGGTGGCGGACAGCGGCTCGCGGGTGGTGCTGGCCCGGTCCGGCGACGAGCTGATGGAGCTCGCCGCGGAGCGCATCGACGTGGACACGCTCCCCGAAGGCGCCACGGAGAACCCGTGCGTCGTCCAGAGCAGCGACGCCGCGGCGTACGTGATGTACACCTCCGGCTCCACGGGCGCGCCCAAGGGGGTGCTGATCTCGCACCGCTCCATCGCGCGCCTCGTCTTCAACAACGGCTACACGGAGTTCGGTCCCCAGGACCGCGTGGCGTTCGCGGCCAACCCTGCGTTCGACGCGACGACGATGGAAGTGTGGGGCCCGCTGCTCACTGGCGGGCGCACGGTGGTGGTCGAGCGCGATACCCTGCTCGATCCCGCCGCGTTCGGACGGGTGATCGAGGAGCAGGGGATCACCGCGCTCTTCATCACCACCGCCGTGTTCAACCAGTACGCGGCCACCATCCCCGGCGCGCTGGCGGGGCTGCGCTGCCTGATGACGGGCGGCGAGGCGGCCGATCCCTCCTCGTTCGCGCGGGTG
>DASVSA010000227.1:0-5009 GCA_036388335.1 Longimicrobium sp.
CGGCAGCACGCTCCACTACGACTACGCCGCCACCTGGATCCAGCACTACGCCAAGATCCAGTACACGAACGAAGACCGCTACCAGCTGCGCAGCACGGGTAACGACGCCCACTGGCTGGGCTTCTACGCCGGCGCGCTGCAGGACTTCCAGGGCGTGATCGCCAAGGCCGACAGCACCGGCGAGCCGAACAAGAAGGCGGCGGCGCTGGTGATGAAGAGCTGGACGATGGGGATCGTGACCGACGTGTGGGGCGACGTGCCGTACACCCAGGCCAACCTCGGGCTCGACGCCATCGGCGGCGACCGCAGCGTCACCTCGCCGAAGTACGACCCGCAGCAGGTGGTGTACAACGGGCTCTTCGCCGAGCTGACGGCGGCCGCGAAGATGATCACCCCGAGCGGCTCCAACTTCGGCACCGCCGACCTGATCTACGGCGGCGACATGGCGAAGTGGCGCAAGTTCGCCAACTCGCTGCACCTCCGCCACGCGATGCGCCTGTCGCAGGTGGACCCGGCCAAGGGCCGCGCCGAGTTCGTGGCGGCCATGTCGGACGCTGGCGGCGTGTTCACCAGCAACGCGGACAACGCGATGCTGCAGTACCAGTCGTCGCGTCCGAACAACCACCCGCTGAATGAGCTGTTCCGTACTCGCTACGACCAGGTCATCAGCAAGACGCTGGTGGATACGCTCAACTCGCTGAAGGATCCGCGCGTCGCGATCTACGCGGACAAGAACGCCTTCGGCGAGTACCGTGGCGCCCAGAACGCGGTCACGTCGCCCAAGGTTCCGTTCGACTCGCTTTCGTCGATCGGCGCCTACTTCCTGGCGCCGGATGCGCCGGGGATGCTGCAGTCGTACGCCGAAGTGCTGCTGCTTCAGGCCGAGGCCGCGCAGCGCGGCTGGATCGCCGGCAACGCGGCGGAGCTGTACCAGGCCGCCATCCGCGCGAACATGAGCTTCTACGGGATCTCGAGCGCGCAGATCGACGCGTACCTCGCGCAGCCGCGCGTGGCGTACGCCGGGCTTCCCAGCATCCACCTGCAGAAGTGGATCGTGCTGTACGGCAACGGCCCGGAAGCGTGGGCGGAGCAGCGTCGTACGGACACTCCGGCGCTGAAGCGCGGCCCGAACGCCGCGTCGAGCGTGACCACCATCCCGATGCGCTTCACGTACCCGCTGATCGAGCAGTCGGTGAACGACGCCAACCGTCTCGAGGCGATCCAGCGCCAGTACGGCAAGGAGTCGGTGACGCTGAACGACAAGGTGTGGTGGGACAAGTAGTCTGATCCACCGCTGGCGAAGAAAGGCCCTCCCGGCTTCGGCCGGGAGGGCCTCTTCGTATCCCGCGACCTGAATGGCTCACACAAGAGAAGAGGCACGGAGACGACTTCGTCTCCGTGCCTCCGTGTCTCTGTGTGAGCCTGGTCGTTCCTCAGGAGGTGGCGCGCTCCGTCACCATCTGGGCGATGCGCTCCTCCAGCTTGCCCGTGCTGCGGCAGGGCGCGCCGACGCCGCTCCCGCTGCCACCCGCGCGAGAGTACGCCGTGGCCAGCACCTGCGTGCGGAGCTCGGTGCCGTTCTCGCCGCCACGTACCACGGTCACCATGCGGAGCTGCACCGTGGAGGCGTCGGCCATGCTGGTGCCGATGGGGGTGGAACCGCAGTCCAGGTACTGCGAGACACGCTCCCCACCCAGCCGGCGGTTCACCACCATCCCGTCGTTCGCGAACCGGAGCGCCCGGCCGTCCTCCGAGGAGGTCATCGGGATGCCGAGCGACTCGTAGACGGCCGGAAGCGCTACCTGCACCCGCTCCATCGGGGCGCGCACCCACTGCGAGGAGACGCGCTGGTCGGCGTTGCTCTGCACGCTGAAGTTGCCCGCGTCGGTGAGGACGCGCGTGGTGGTGGGGGTGCCTGGAGTGGTGATGATCCCGTCTCCGGTGGGCGCGGTCGCGCACGCCGAGGTGAACAGGGTGGCAAGGACGAGGGTACGCCGCATGGAACCTCCTCGAAGCAGGATGGGACGGTCCCCGGAGGGACCGGGTGGGCAGGTTTTCCTACATGTCCGCGCGTTTCGTGAAAACCAATATACTCCCCGTGGCACTGGCCGGATAGCCACTCTTGCGCACGAGACCGGAGGGGTAGATCTCCACCCGGTCCACGTCCCAGCGGCGGATCAGGTCCAGGATGCAGCTGTCGGTGGCGGCCTGGCCATCGACCCAGACGTGAGCCTCGGACGAGCCGTGGATGGACTGCACCCCGCGGAAGATGACACGGCTGCACCCCGACGCGGACGACCTGGACACCCGCATGTTGGACACGCGCCCCGCCAGCGCCTCCATGAGCGAGCCGCCGGTGGTGAGGTCCGTCTGGGTCAGGACGATCTCGCCCCCGTGGGAGATGGCGGGCTGCGGCGCCGCGTCGGCCTCGTTGAAGGGGCCCTCCAGCGAGTAGCAGGCGCAGGCCAGCACGGGGAGCAGCGCCGCAACGTAGTGTCGCGCACGTGGGTGCATGGGGTCCTCCCTAGGGGAAGGCGGGAGTGCGTCCGGACCGGTGCGCGGATGACCGCGTGTTCACCCCCGGCGCACCTGCGGGATGCAGCATTAATCACGCCCGTGCAAGCGGCTTTCCGCCCACCCGCGCAATCGTGGAACGTGGGAGGGCTCCGCTTTCTGACGCGGGCGGTGGAGAGCCTCGCGCGGGCTCCGGCGTGAGGGAGAACGGGCGGAGGCTCCACCCCACAGCGGCGGACATAGGGGCACGCGGGCCCGCGCGCGGTGGGGCCTGGCTGGCCCGCCTCTTGCGCCCGCGCCGGGCATGGCAACTCCTCCTAACGTTCCCAACGAGCGCCGCAAAGGGAACACAGACCGGCGCACCACGCGCGGCGGGTTCGACCCGCGCCGCTCCCGCTTCGGCCTGGGGCCGCTCCTCCTTTTCCTGGTCGCGTTGCTTGCGCTGAACGTGGTGTTCAGCGGCCGCGGCTCCACGCGGCTCGAGTACAGCGAGCTCAAGAACCGCATCCGCCAGGGGCAGGTGGCGCGCGCCACGCTGAGCGCCACCGGCATCACCGCCGTGCCGCGCGACTCCGTGGGCCCCAAGGGGCGCGTGGTGTGGCAGGCCGACCGCGCGGCCGGCGAAGACGAGACGCTGATCCCCGCGCTGGACCAGGCGGGGGTGCGCTACGACTTCGAGCAGCCCTCGCGCTGGACGGGGCTGGTGATGCTCTTCCTCCCCATCCTGGTGCTGGTGGGGCTCTTCACCTTCTTCACGCGGCGCATGAACCCCACGCAGGGCGTGCTCACCGTGGGGAAGAGCCGCGCGCGCATCGTGGGCGAGGAGGGCACGGGCGTCACCTTCGACGACGTGGCGGGGGTGGACGAGGCGAAGCAGGAGACGTACGAGGTCGTGGAGTTCCTGAAGCACCCGGAGAAGTTCGCCAAGCTGGGCGCCAAGATCCCCAAGGGCGTGCTCCTGGTGGGCCCCCCGGGCACGGGGAAGACGCTGCTGGCGCGCGCGGTGGCCGGCGAGGCGGGGGTCACCTTCTTCTCCATCAGCGGCGCCGAGTTCGTGGAGATGTTCGTGGGCGTGGGCGCCGCGCGGGTGCGCGACCTGTTCGCGCAGGCCAAGGCGCAGTCGCCCTGCATCATCTTCATCGACGAGCTGGACGCGCTGGGGAAGGCGCGCGGCCCCGGCGGCGTGCTGGGCGGCAACGACGAGCGCGAGCAGACGCTCAACCAGCTCCTGGTGGAGATGGACGGCTTCGACCCGCGCATGGCCGTCATCATCATGGCCGCCACCAACCGCCCCGAGATCCTGGACCCGGCGCTGCTGCGCCCCGGCCGCTTCGACCGGCAGATCCTGGTGGACCGCCCCGACGTCAACGGCCGGCTGGAGATCCTGCGCATCCACGCCAAGGACGTGCAGCTGGGGCCCGACGTGAACCTGGAGAAGATCGCCCGCCGCACCCCCGGCTTCGTGGGCGCGGACCTGGCCAACCTCCTCAACGAGGCGGCGCTGCTGGCCGCGCGGCGCGACCTGGCCGCCGTGACGCTCAAGGAGATCGACGACGCGGTGGACCGCATCATCGCGGGGCTGGAGAAGAAGAACCGGCTGATCAACGAGAAGGAGCGCACCATCGTGGCCTACCACGAGGCCGGCCACGCCATCGTGGCCGAGCGCGTGCCCACGGCCGACCCGGTGCACAAGATCTCCATCATCCCCCGCGGCGTGGCGGCGCTGGGGTACACGCAGCAGCTCCCCACCGAAGACCGCTACCTGCTCACCAAGCAGGAGCTGATGGACCGCATCGCCGTGCTGCTGGGCGGGCGCGTGGCCGAGGAGATCGTGTTCAACGAGATCTCCACCGGCGCCGGCAACGACCTGGAGCGCGTCACCGAGCTGGCGCGCAGCATGGTGATGGAGTACGGGATGAGCCGCGAGCTGGGCCCGGTGAACCTGTCCGGCCCGCGCCGCAGCCAGTTCCTGCAGGGCTCCGACGGGGGCGCCGCGCCGCGTTCCTATTCCGAGGAGACGGCCCGCGCCATCGACGCCGAGATCCGCGGCCTCATCGACGGGACGTACGAGCGGGTGCGCCGCATCCTCACGCAGGACCGCGACGTGCTGGAGGTGCTCTCGCAGCGCCTGCTGGAGGTGGAGGTGGTGGACGAGGCGGACCTGCGGCGCATCATAAACCTCCCGCCGCGCACTCACGAGCCCTCGGAGGACCGCGTGGTGGCGCCGCCGCCCCCCAAGGGCGGGCTCATGGACCCGGAGGGCCGCGCCGCGGCTGGACTGACCACGGAGGAGGAACGGTGAGCAAGGACCCGCGCTACAGTGACAAGAGCCCCCACACGTCCGACGAGCAGAAGGGTGCTCCCGCGCCGGAGCGGCCGGAGAACACGGACGAAGAGGCGGGGATGAGCAACCAGGAAGGCCGGGGGCCGTCGCAGGCCGAAGGCGAGCGGGAAGAAGAGTAGGCTCACACGGAGACACAGAGGCACAGAGATGA
>DASVSA010000228.1:0-7941 GCA_036388335.1 Longimicrobium sp.
ACCCGGGGTTCGACGTGGACCGCTATCCCGGCGACGCCGCGCTCCAGACCTGGCGCCGCGCGGCGCCATACGAGTGGGTCGGGTACTACCTTCCGGCGCCCTGCCACCGCGACGCGTCGTGGAGCGGCAAGCGGGCGGCGATCCAGGGGATGGGGTACGGGATCGCCGTGCTGTACGTGGGCCAGCAGCAGTTCGAGGGCGACACCACCCCGCCGACACCCGGCGCCCCCGTGATCTGCTCGCGCACCCTGCTCACCCAGGAGCGTGGCCGCGCCGACGCGGCGGATGCCGCCGCCCGCACCGCCGCGGAAGGATTCCCGGCCGGGACCGCCGTGTTCCTGGACGTGGAGCGGGTCTCGCGGCTCACCCCCGAGATGACCGCGTACGTGAGCGCGTGGGTGGACGCGCTGCGCCGCGACGGGCGCTACCGCCCGGCCATGTACGCCCACCGCGAGAACGCGCCCGCACTCCGCGCGATCGTCCAGGGAGACATCCCCTTCTGGGTGGCCGGCGGGGCAGGGTTCGCCCTGGACCGTACGCCGCGCGAGAGCGGGGTGGACTTCGCCTCGGTGTGGGAGGGGCTCCCCGCCCCGCGCACCTGGGGCGGCGTCACCCTCACCGTCGACGAGAACGTGGCGACGACTCCCTCGCCCTCGGCCCCATAGCTCTTTTCTCTGTGCCTCTGTGTCTCTGTGTGAGTCCTACCCTACGCGTGCCCCGTTCACCAGCGGGATCACCTCGTCGGCGAAGCGCTCCATCTCCTCCAGCTGCGGCGAGAACTGGAGGAGGAGCAGGTCCAGCCCCGCCCGCTCGAACTCCACGATGCGCTCGGCCACCTGCTCCGGCGTGCCGACCAGGCCGGAGCGGAGCCCACGGTTGGAGACGGAGTAGTCCTCAAGGCTCACGCGCTGCTCCAGCTGGGTGTTGTTCAGCCAGTCCTGGTAGTTGGCGTACCCGGGCGTCCCCGGCCGCACCTCGGTGATCCGCTGCACCTCGCGCCGCGCCTCGTCCTCCGAGCCGCGGACGATGGCGTAGCCCGCCGCCCCGAACTTCATCGGCGGCAGCTCCAGCCGTTCGCGGCGCTCGCGCAGGTCGGCCACCTTGGCGGCGATCGTCGCCGGCGGGTCGCCGTGGGTGAGCCAGGCGTCGCACTTCTCGGAGATCAGCGCCTTGGCGGCCGGCGACTCGCCCCCGGCGTAGATCGTCGGGCGGGGGCGCTGCACCGGCTTGGGCTCCAGGATGGCGTCATCCACCCCGTAGTACTTCCCCTGGAACGAGAAGCGGTCCTCCTTCCACATCCCGTCCACCACGTCCAGCCACTCGGAGGTGCGGGCGTAGCGGTCGTCGTGCTGGTCGAACTGGATGCCGTACTTCTTCGCCTCGGTGGCCCACCACGACGAGACCACGTTCAGCGACAGCCGGCCGTTGCTGATGTGGTCGATGTTGGCCGCCTGCTTGGCGAGCAGCGCGGGCGCGTGAAAGGTGGGGCGTACCGCCACCATGATCTCCAGCCGCTCGGTGACCGCCGCCAGCGCCGCCGCGGTGGACCACGCGTCCAGCGACGGGGCATCCATCCCCTTGATGTCGTTGAGGTTGAGCTCCGCCACCAGCGTCAGGTCGAAGCCGATCTGCTCGGCCCGCTGCGCCAGGCGCCGCGCGTAGTCCCAGCTCGCCGTCGTCCCCTCGTCGGGGACGTTGCGCAGCCATCCCCCGAAGACGGGGAGCCAGAATCCGAACCTCATCCGGCCACCTCCTCCAGCACGCCGGATCCGATCGCGGCCTGCTCCTCCAGGTAGTCCGCCAGCCGCGCGAACGGGTCGAAGCCGATCACGTTGGGCGCGTCGGCCACGAAGTTGGAGAGGGCGTTGATGTCGTAGAAGTAGAGCTGCCCGTCGCGCGAGTCGATCATGTACTCGATCCCGCCCACGTCGATCTTCGCGGCGGCCATGATGGCCTCCACCTGCGCGCGGATCTCGGCCGGGGGCTCGTACCCTTCCACGCGCAGCCCGCGCTTGGGCGCGTCCACGGCGCAGATCTGCGCGTCGAGCTCCACGCCGTCCACCCGCTGGCAGACGTCGGCGGGGCACAGGTCGAAGGAGTTGCCCGGCGTGTAGATGCGGATACCGTACAGGTACTCGCCGCCCAGCACCTCCACCCGCACGATGCGGCTCTCCTCCTGCGGGATGAACTCCTGCACCAGCGCCACGCTGTCGATCCCCAGCTGCAGGTCGCCCGCCGCCGCGGCCGCCGCCAGCTCCTCCGCCGAGTCGAAGCGCCTCACTCCCGCGCCGCTCCCGCCGATGTTGGGCTTGATGACGATGGGGAAGCGCAGCCCCTCGGCCGCCGCGGGGGCCTGCGAGGGGTGGTTGATGGCGCGCGCCTTGGGGTACGGCAGGCCAAGCCGCTCCAGGAGCGCGAGCTGGTGCGCCTTGGAGATCTCGGTGAGCCACGCGTCGTACCCGTTGATCACGCGGATGCCGTTCTCGCGCAGGTAGCCCAGGTACGAGGTGGTGTAGAAGATGGAGTTGGCGCGCCCGCGATTGAACGCGGAGGGGCTCATCCGGTTGAAGACCAGCGAGTAGCGCGGCTCCTCCGACGGGTCGAAGCGGTGCTCGCCCGCGTGGATCTTCACGTACGGCGTGCCGCGCCGGTCCAGCTCCGCGAAGAGGGGGCGGAACCAGTCCGGGTGCTCGTAGAAGATGGCGATCGGGCGTTCGGGTGTGGCGGACATGGGCTCTCCTGCCGGGTACGGGTGCTGTAAATCAAAACCGCGACCCCATCTCGGGGCCGCGGCTCTCTCGCTTTCATGGGACGGCTCTCCAGCCGCCGGTCAGCTCATGCCGACCCGTTCCCACTCATGCGCGCCGTCGTCCCCGGCTGGCGATGCCAGCGGGCACAGAGACAGACGCACATGCACATGGGGGCGTGGTTCGACATGCCGATGAGTGTATAAAGAGGAGCAGGATCGGGCAAGTGCCCGCCGGTTCAGGGCGCGGCGGTGGCGCGGGCGTGTCGCCGCGGGTCGCCCCGTCCTTGCAGGCGGGTGCCCGCATGAAAGTGACCATCTACGCCCGCGTCGCGGGCTCCAAGCTCCGGCACATGGTGCCGCCCGCCTACCAGGACGCCGTCGCCGCCGACACGCGCCCGGACGGCGAGTACTCGCTCCTACTTTTCGCCCACACCCCACGCGACGTGGTCCCCTCGCCCCCCGTGCGCAAGGCCCTGCGCCGCCTGGACCCGCCCGCCCCCGATGGCATCCTGGCCGTCGGCACCGTCTTCACCGACGAAGCGCTCGCACTCCTCGCCGAGGCCGGCGCCCGCCCCATCGCCTTCCGCAAAGCCAGGTGGACGGACGAGTCCGCGCGGGCGCGGCAGCTCTAAACAACGGGGCTCACACAGAGACACAGAGGCACAGAGATGCTAGAATTCGTCTCTGTGCCTCTGTGTCTCTGTGTGAGCCTGCAGTACAGCTTTATGCGGAATGCGCGCGTAGGCGAATCGCTGGACGGGCGAGACCGGACGGTGGCGGCGCGGGATGGTTCCTGGGGGCGCGCGGGCGTAAGTTTGTGCGCGCGGCCACGCTGGAGGTGGCCGCGCGCGCCCTTTACCCCACGCAGTAAGCATGAACCTGAGACGCATCGCATCGATCGCCGCGGCGGGATGGCTGGCGGCGGCTCCGGCCGCGGCGCAGCAGACCGCTGCCCGTCTTCCGGCCCCCGCGCAGCGCCCCACGCTGGTGGTGCTCATCACCGTGGACCAGCTTCGTCCCGAATATCTCACGCGCTGGCCGGGGCAGCTCACGGGCGGGCTGGCGCGGCTCTACAACGGAGGCGCGGTCTTCACGCGCGCATACCAGGACCACGCCATCACCGAGACGGCGCCGGGGCACGCCAGCACCCTTTCGGGGCGCTTCCCGCGAGGCACCGGGATCGTGCAGAACATCGCGGGGGTGGGCGATCCGCAGAACCCGCTGCTGGGCGGGAGCACCATGATGGGCGCGTCGCCCTTCCGCTTCCGCGGGAGCACGCTCACGGACTGGCTGCGCTTCAGGGACCCGCGCACCCGCGCCCTGTCGGTTTCGCGGAAGGATCGCGGGGCGATCCTTCCGCTGGGGCGCGCGAAGCAGGAAGTCTACTGGTACGGGTACGACGGGCGCTTCACCACCAGCACCTACTACGGGGACACCCTCCCCTCCTGGGTGCAGCGCTACAACGCCTCCAACCCGGTGGCGCGCTTCGCGGGGCAGGCGTGGACTCCACTCCTCCCGGCATCGGCGTACGCCGAGCCGGACAGCGTACCGGTGGAGAGCGGCGGGCGCGACTACGCCTTCCCGCACGTCCTCTCGGCCAACCCGGACACGGCGGGGCGCACGATCACCGAGTTCCCCTGGATGGACCAGCTCACGATGGAGCTCGCGCTCGCGGGCCTTCGCGAGCTGAAGCTGGGCCAGGGGCCGCAGACGGACGTGTTCGCCGTATCGTTCTCCACCACCGACGCGGTGGGGCACCGCTACGGGCCCGACTCGCGCGAGATCCACGACCAGGTGGTGCGGCTGGACCGGATGCTGGCCGTCTTCCTGGACTCGCTCTACGCCGGGCGCGACCCCAACAGCGTGGTGATCGCGCTTACCTCCGACCACGGCGTGGCCCGCTTCCCCGAGGTGGCGCACCCGAACGACGCGGCGAGCTATCACCCGAACCCCCTGCCCGTCACCCGCTGGCTGGGCGCCGAAGCGCGGCGCCTGGGCGTGGACAGCGCCGCCTTCCACTTCGACGACGGGATGGTGTCGTACGATCCGGACGCCTTCCTGCGCGCCGGCCGCGACCCCGCGACGGTGCTCCCGGAGGCGATGACGCGCTTCGTGGCTTTCGCGCGCGGCCTCCCGGGGGTGATGCAGGCCAACCGAGTGTCCGACCTCCCGCGCGACTCGGCCACCAATCCCATCTCGCGCCGCTGGGTGCACATGCTCCCCCCGGCCCTGCCCGTTGCCGCGGTGGTGACGCTGAAGCCGGAGCACGTGTGGGGGATCGCGACGTTCGCCCAGCACGGCACGCCTCACGACTACGACGCGGCGGTGCCCGTGATCTTGTACGGCCCCATGATCCGCGCCGGCAGGTACAGCCGCTTCACGCGCGTGGTGGACATCGCCCCGACGCTGGCGCGCATCGTCGGGGTGCGGCCGACGGAGGTGCTGGACGGGCGGGTGCTGGAGGAGGCGCTGAGATAAGGACAGAGGGGAACGGTAACGGCGCGAGCGCGGCTTGCGCCCGGTCCGCGCGGCGGCCTAGCTTCGGCGGGTGCCGTTCCCCGTTCCCCGTTCCCCGTTCCCCATGAAGCCGCAGCGCCACGCCGCCATCCTCGAGCTCGTCCGCGACCGGCGTGTCTCGTCGCAGGAGGTGCTGCGCGACTTCCTGGCCGAGCGCGGCTTCGAGGTGGCGCAGGCCACCCTCTCGCGCGACATCCGCGAGCTGGGGCTGGTCAAGGTTCCGGACGAGAACGGCGGCTCCACCTACACCCTGCCGCCGGGCGTCACGGATCCCACGCCGACGCTCGCCCGCCTGCTGCCCTCGCTCTACCTGGGCTCGGACGGCGTGGGCAACCTCCTCGTGGTGAAGACGGTGGTGGGTGGCGCCCAGCCCATCGCCGTGGGGATCGATTGGGAGGAGTGGCCGGAGGTGCTGGGCACCGTCGCCGGCGACGACACCATCCTCCTCATCCTGCGTGACCCCGCGCAACTGGACACCGTCGTGCGCCGCATCGAAGAGATCGCCGGCGTCTGACCGATCCTCTTTTCCGTGTCTCCGTGTCTCTCTGTGAGGCGTGTTCCGGCGGCCGGTAACTTTTTGCTACGTGCGGGTGTACGAGCGGGCGGCGGGCCAGGACGGCCCGTCGCCCGCTTCCACATACCCGCATCGAACGTGAAGCAGATCGTCATCGTCGCCGGGCTGCTGGCCGCCCTTCCCGCGGCGGCTCAGGATCACCATCACGCGCCCGCCGATTCCGGGGGCGCGCGGCTGATGCTGCGCGCCCAGGCGATCCCCGTGGCCACCCACACGGCGCCGTACCTGGGCGGCCGCTCGCGCACCGAGGCGCAGGTCACGCAGCCGGTGGTGATGGCGCACGCGTCCGCGCTGGGCGGGCGGGCGGAGCTGGCCGTGGCCGTGAACCTGGAAACGCTCACGATCCGGAATGGCGAGCCCAACCCGGGGATCTGGGGCGAGGGGTTCATCGACCGCCGCCACCCGCACACCGTCCTGCACGAGGCGGTCGCGACCTTCTCTCCCCTGGGCGGGCCGCACTCGCCGGTGGAGGTGTCGCTGAGCGCGGGGCGCGGCTTCGTGCCCTTCGGCACGGACGACCCGATGGCGCGGCCGTTCGTCAAGTTCCCCGCCAACCACCACCTGGCGCAGGTGCTGGAGCGGCTGATGACGCAGGCGGCGGTGCGCGGCGGCCCGCTCACGCTGGAGGGCGCCGTCTTCGCAGGCAACGAGCCTTTCAGCGCGGGCGACCTGGGCGATCCCGGCCGCTTCGGTGATTCGTGGGCGGTGCGCGCCACCCTGGCTCCGCGCGCGGGTTGGGAGGCGGCGGTGGGATACGCCGACATCAACTCCCCCGAGGAGCCGCGCGGCCTGGGCCTGGACCACCACAAGGTGGCCGCCTCGCTCCGCTACGAGGCGGAACGCGGCCCCGGCGAGCGCACCTACGCGCTGGTGGAGTGGGCGCGCACCGACGAGCTCAACAACTCGCTGCGCGCCTTCCGCCTTGGCTCGGTGCTGGCCGAGGGCGCCCTCCGCCGCCGCGGCACCGAGGTGGCCCTGCGGCTGGAGCGCACCGACCGTCCGGAAGAGGAGCGCGAGACCCCCTTTCGCACGCCCTTTCCGCACGGGGACGTGGGGCTGCTGGGGATCACGCGGTGGAGCATCGCCACGCTGGCCGTGAGCCACGGCCTGGGCTCGCTGGGCCCGGTGCGGATGCGCCCCTTCGCCGAGGGCGCCTGGCTGTCCGCCCGCCCCCTGCTCACCCCGAATGCCTTCGTCCCGCGCGAGTTCTACGGCGACGACCGCATGTGGACCCTCGCCCTCGGTGCCCGCCTGGAGATCGGCGCCGCCCACGGGCGAATGGGCCGCTACGGCGCAGCGAGATGAAACTGAAGTGCGTGAGTGCGTGAGTGCGTGAGTGCGTCAGTGGCGAGCCCTTCTGTCATCCTGAGGGAGCCGCCGCTGCACACTCGCCACACGCTCCGCACCCGCGGCGGTGAACGATCTACTCTCCACGGCGGGGACTCACGCGACGCGCCCGTCCTGGACGCGCCGACCGATGGCACTTCGCTCCGCGCCGGAATGCCGGTTGCGCCGCGGGTTCCGTCTCAGGATGACAGAATGGCCCCGGCTCGCGCGTTTGATATTACATCCGCCGCACCCGGCGCACGACACCTGGTTTCCAACGCACTAACGCACTAACGCACTAACGCACTAACGCACTTTTCCCCCTCACCTACCCGACCGATGAAACGCACCGCCCTCTTCCTCGCACTGCTCGCCGTCGCGGCGTGCGACAACAACCCGGCCGGCGAGGACAACGAGCCGCAGCCGGATCCGAGCTGCGCGCAGATCTCCGCCCCGGGGGTGCTGGGGCTGGGGTGCGTGCCGGAGCGGTTCACCGGCGAGGTGAGCGTCGGCGGGCGCTACGCGTACACCAGCACCTGGGGCACGCGTGGCGCGAGCCGCGTCCCGGGGAACGCCATCAAGGTGTGGGACGTGGCGGGGAACATCCCCGCGCCGGTGGACTCGGTGCTCATCTCGGGCGCCACCACCACGGGCGACGTGCAGGTGACCGACGACGGCAAGCTCCTGGTGGTGGCCACCGAGTTCACGCCGGGCTCCATCGTGGTGCTCAGCCTGGCGGACCCGCGCCGCCCCGTGGAAATCTCGCGCTTCTCCT
>DASVSA010000229.1:0-4526 GCA_036388335.1 Longimicrobium sp.
GGTGCTGGTGAAGGGGATGGACGAGGGGTCGCTGGAAGGGCTCGAGGAGACGCTGATCGCGGCGGACTTCGGGGTTCCCAGCACCCTCCGGCTCGTGCGCGTGGTGGAGACGCTGGCGGAGCGCGGCATCGCGCGGTCGCAGAACGACTTCCTGCGCGGCGTGCGCGAGGAGATCGTCGCCATCCTCTCGGCCGGGCGGTCGGACACGGCGCTCCGCTTCAACTACGACGAGGGCCCCACCGTCCTGCTGATCGCGGGCGTCAACGGGGTGGGGAAGACCACGACCATCGCCAAGCTGGCCCACCGCATGACGAAGCAGGGGCGCAGGGTGCTGATCGCCGCGGGCGACACCTTCCGCGCGGGCGCCGTGGAGCAGCTGAAGCGCTGGGCGGACCGCGTGGGGTGCGACTTCGTGGGCTCCGAGGCCGGGCGCGATCCCGCGGCCGTGGCCTTCGACGCCCTGGAGCGCGCCATCGCCAACGACGTGGACGTGGTGATCGTGGACACGGCGGGCCGCCTCCACACGCAGGGCGACCTGATGAAGGAGCTGGAGAAGGTGCACCGCGTCATCGGCAAGAAGCTCCCCGGCGCGCCGCACGAGACGCTGATGGTGCTCGACTCTACCGTGGGCCAGAACGCCCTCGCGCAGATCCGCAGCTTCGGCCAGACGCTCCCCCTCACCGGCATCGTCCTCACCAAGATGGACGGCACCGCCAAGGGCGGCATCGTGGTGGCCATCAAGGAAGAGTTCGACCTCCCCGTGAAGTTCATCGGCGTGGGCGAGGCGCTGGAAGACCTCGTGCCCTTTGAGATCGAGGCGTTCGCGGAGGAAGTGCTCACGGGATAGGAAGAAAGTGCGTGAGTGCGTTAGTGCGTGAGTGCGCTAACCGCAGTTCAACGCACTGACGCACTCACGCACTAACGCACTGCTTTCCCCTTGGCCCGCCAGCCGCCCAAGCCCTACGTCCTCCCGGTCGCGCCCGACGCGGCGCCCGCGTACTCGGAGCTGGATCGACCGATCCAGTTCCTCAAGGGCGTGGGGCCCAAGCGCGCCGATCTCCTCAAGAAGATGGGGCTGCTCAGCGCGCGGGACCTCCTGTTCCACGTCCCGCACCGCTACGAAGACGCCAGCACCATCACGAAGATCAACGCGCTGGAGCCGGGGATGGAGGCCACCATCATCGGCCGCGTCGTCTCCAAGGGCGTGCTCCCCACGCGCAGGGGGCTGCGCATCTTCCAGGCGGTGGTGCGCGACGGCAGCGGGCTGATCGAGTGCTCGTGGCCGGGGCAGCCGTTCCTGGACCGGGTGCTGAAGAAGGGCGACCTCCTCCTCCTCTCCGGCACGGTGCGCTTCTACCACGGGCGCCAGTTCCAGCCGCGCGAGTACACCATCATCGCCAGCGAGGGCGAGGACTCGTCGGAGGAAACGGGGGCCATCTTCCCCGTGTACCCGGCCACGGAGGGGCTCACCCACCGGCAGGTGAGGAACCTGATCGCCGACAACCTGGACGGGCTGCTGGAGTCCGCGAAGGACGACGACCCGCTGGACGAGAAGCTGCGCGACGACGCGCAGATCCTGCCGCTGTGGAAGGCGCTCGACTCTATGCACCGCCCCGCGTCGCTGGCCGAGGCGGAGCAGGGGCGGAGGCGGCTGGCGTTCGAGGAGCTCTTCTTCCTCCAGATCCTGCACGCCCGCGCCCGCCGCGAGGCCGTAATGGAGCGCGAGGGGATCGCCTTCGAGCGGCACGACCACCTGGTGCGCCCCTTCCACAAGCAGCTCCCCTTTGCGCTCACCGGCGCGCAGAAGCGAGTGCTGAAGGAGATCGGCGACGACATGGCCGCGCCGCGCCGCATGAACCGCCTGCTGCAGGGGGACGTGGGCGCGGGCAAGACGGTGGTGGCGCTCTTCGCCATGCTGCGCGCGGTGGAGAACGGCTACCAGGCCGCGCTGATGGCGCCCACCGAGATCCTGGCGGAGCAGCACGCGCGCACCCTCGTGAAGCTGCTGGACGGCCTTCCCGCGAGCGTGTCGCTCCTCACGGGCCGGCTGAGCACCAAGCAGTGGAAGGAGGCCGCGTACCGCATCGCCGTGGGCGACGCGGACGTGGTGGTGGGCACCCACGCGCTGATCCAGGAAGCCGTGGAGTTCCACAAGCTGGGGCTGGTGGTGGTGGACGAGCAGCACCGCTTCGGCGTGAAGCAGCGGCTCGCCCTCACCGAGATGGGGAAGAACGCGGACACGCTGGTGATGTCCGCCACGCCCATCCCGCGCTCCCTGGCGCTTACGCTGTACGGCGACCTGGACATCTCGGTGCTGGACGAGCGCCCGCCCAACCGCCTCCCGGTGCGCACGGCGCTGCGCAACGAGTCCGCGCGCCCCAAGGTGCTCTCCTTCGTGCGCGAGCAGGTGGAGCGCGGGCGCCAGGCGTACTTCGTGTACCCGCTGGTGGAAGAGTCCGAGAAGCTGGACCTGAAGTCGGCCACCGAAGAGTTCGAGTCGCTGCAGACCCTCTTCCCGGACTTCCGCCTGGCGCTGATCCACGGCCAGATGCCGGGCGAGGAAAAGGACCGCGTGATGCGCGCCTTCGGGGCCGGCGAGGTGGACCTGCTGGTCTCCACCACGGTGATCGAGGTGGGGATCGACGTGCCCAACGCCACGGTGATGGTGGTGGAGCACGCGGAGCGCTTCGGCCTCTCGCAGCTCCACCAGCTCCGTGGGCGCGTGGGCCGCGGCTCCGAGGAGAGCTTCTGCATCCTCCTCTCCCCCGGCGGCGAGCACCTGGAGCGCCTGCGCATCTTCGCCTCCACCGAAGACGGCTTCGAGATCGCCGAGGCCGACATGCGCCTCCGCGGCTACGGCGACCTCTTCGGCGCGCGGCAGTCCGGCCTCCCCGCCTTCCGCTTCGCCGACCTGGAAAAAGACGCCGCCCTGCTGCAGAAAGCCCGCGGCGAAGCCCGCCGCATCGTGGACGAAGACCCCGATCTCGAAAGGCATCCACTCCTGCGCAGGGCACTCCACGCGCGCTACGGGGAGCGGGCCAAGCTCTTCCGGGTAGGATGAAAAACGAGGCACGGAGATGAATTCGTCTCCGTGCCTCTGTGCCTCTGTGTGAGATCAGGGTTGTCTTCGCGGCGCCAGCGTATTGCGGATTCGCTGCAGCTCCTCGCGCAGATCCCGGATCGTCTGGTCTCGCTCGGCCAGCTCGCGGCGCAGCCGGGCGGCTTCGGCGCCGCTCTCCGGCGAGGGCGTGGCCGCGGGCGGGGCGGGCTCCGGCGCGCCGGGGCGCGTCACCAGGCGCGTCTCGCACCCCACGGCGCCCGTGCGCAGGTCGCAGGGGCGCTGGAGCTCGGATACGAGGCGGAGGAGCGACTCGGCCTCGCGCCCGTGGTAGCCGCGCATCCCCTGGGTGGTGTCGGCCGTCACGTACAGCTGCAGGTGCTGGCGGGCGATGGTGAGGTCCAGCGCGCTGCGCGGCTCCAGGCTCAGCACGCCCAGGTAGAAGCGCGCCTCGTGCCCCTCCGTGGTGCGCGGGAAGTCCGCGGCCAGGCGCTGGAAGGCGGCGGCGGCCACGCGGAACGAGTCCTGGTGGTAGGCGGTGTGGGCCGCCCGCCAGAGCCGGGTGCGCTCACCGGCATCCGAGCCGCCGCCTCCCCGCAGGGTGGCACAGGCGGGCAGGGCGAGCGTGGCGAGCAGGACTAGAAGTCTTCGCATGGGTTCAGCCGTGGGGAAGCACTTCGCCGCCCTTGGAGGACGGCGGCCGGTCGGGGATCACCATGGTGAACGTGGTGCCCCGCCCGGGCTCGCTCGCTGCACCGATCGTGCCCCCATGCGCCTCCACGATCTCCCGCGCGATGGCCAGCCCCAGCCCGGAGCCCACCGAGCGGGGCTGCGCCTCGTTGTCCACCTGGTAGAACTTCTCGAAGATGTGGGGCAGCTTGTCCGCCGGGATGCCCACGCCCGTGTCGGCCACCTTGACGCGCACGTTGGCGCCGTCGCGCTGGGCCACCAGGTCGATGGTGCCGCCGCGCCGGGTGAACTTGAAGGCGTTGGAGAGCAGGTTGCCGAGCACCTCGTTGAGGCGGTCCGCGTCGCCCACCACGTTCACGGGGAGGTCGTCGGCCACGTCCACGCGAAAGGTGATCCCGTTCTGGAATGCGAGCACCTGGAAGCCGCTCACCAGCTCCTGGATGAAGTCGCGCAGGTTGATGCGCCGCAGCTCCAGGCGCCCGCCGCCGGCCTCGAAGCGGGAGATGTCCAGCAGGCGGTGAACCAGGCGGGTGAGGCGGTCCGTCTGGTCGTTGACGGCGCCCAGCGTCTTCTTCTGCACCTCGTTCACCTCGCCGTAGATGCCGTCGGCCAGCAGCGACACGTAGCCGCGGATGACGCTGAGCGGCGTCTTGATCTCGTGCGAGGCCACGGAAACGAACTCGGCCTTGAGCCGGTCCAGCTCCGCCAGCCGGTCGGCCATGGAGGTGAAGGAGCGGGCCAGGTCGCCCAGCTCGTCGGGCCGCTCCACGGGAATGCG
>DASVSA010000230.1:0-7204 GCA_036388335.1 Longimicrobium sp.
ACCGTGCCCGTGCGGCCCAGCGACTCGATGCGCACCCGCACCCCCGCCTCCAGCGCCACCTCGCCGCGCCGGGGCGCCGGCGCGGGGGCCGGCTTGCGATCCTTGGGCACGCGCTCGCGCTGGCGCGAGGCGGCTTCCTCCACCCGGCGGCGGGCGGCGCGGGCGGCCTCGTCCAGCTGGGCACTGTCCGCCGCGCCGCGCACCTCCTGGATGGCCGCCTCCACCTCCGCGCGCGAGCGGAGGAGGAGGTCGCGAGCCTGCTGGCGGGCCCGGCGCTCCGCGTCGCGCTCCTTCTCCTTCAGCGCGCGCTCCCGCTCCTCCAGCTTCTCCTGAAGCGCCCGCGTCTCCGCGAGCTGCCGCTCCAGCGCCATGGTCGAGTCGGAGAGGCGCTGCTCCTTGGCCTCCAGGTCCAGCAGCAGGCGGGCGACGTCGCGCTCCCCCTGCGGAAGCGCGGACTCGGCGTGCTCGAGCACCGACGGAGCCATCCCCAGCCGGCGCGCGATGGCCAGGCCATACGAGCGGCCGGGTATCCCCTTCACCAGCCGATAGGTAGGCTGCAGCCGCTCCGCGTCGAACTGCAGCGACGCGTTGATCACGCCGCGCTCCTCCGTCGCCAGCAGCTTGAGCTGCCCCAGGTGCGTGGTGGCGACGGTGAAGCAGGAGCGGCGCGTGAGCTCGACGAGGATGGCCCTCGCCAGCGCGCCTCCCTCCACCGGGTCCGTCCCGCTCCCGATCTCGTCGGTCAGCACCAGCGATTCCCAGTCCGCCCCGTCCATCGCCTCGCGCAGGTTCTTGAGGTGCGCGGAGAAGGTGGAGAGCGACGCCTCGATGCTCTGCTCGTCGCCGATGTCGGCGAACACCTGGCGGAAGATGGGGAGCGTGGAGCGCGGCCCCACCGGCGGCACGATCCCGCTCTGCGCCAGCAGCGAGATGAGGCCGATGGCCTTCAACAGCACCGTCTTGCCGCCCGTGTTGGGGCCGGAGATGAGAAGTGTGCGCTCCCCCGGCTCCATCCGCAGGTGGAAGGGGACGACCGTGGCGTTGCGCGCCTGGAGCACGGGGTGGTAGCCGTTCACCACCTCGTACTCCTCCGTCCCCGGCGGAAGGAGGCGCGGCACGTGCCCGTCGCTCTTGATGGCATAGCGGGCGCGGGCGTACACCGAGTCCAGCGCCACCATGGCATCCAGCGTGGCCAGCAGCTCGGGCTGCATGGGCCGCAGGCGCGCGGAAAGCTCGCGGAGGATGCGCGTGACCTCGCGCTGCTCCGTGGCCTCCAGCTCACGCAGGCGGTTCATCATCTCCACGGCCACGGGCGGCTCCACGAAGAGCGTGGCCCCCGTGCCGCTCTCGTCGTGGACGATCCCGCCCACCTCGCCGCGCCCCTCGCGGCGGATGGGGATCACGAAGCGCCCCTCGCGCACCGTGACAGACGCGTCCGGCACCTGGTAGTGGGCGGGGAGCGACGACACGTAGGCCGCCAGCCGCTCCACCAGCCGGTTGCGCGCGCTCTTGATCTCGCGCCGCGTGCGGTACAGGACGGGCGACGCCTCGTCGCGCACGTAACCGTTCTCGTCCACGGTGCGCCCGATCTCGGCCTCTTCCTTCTCCGCGTCCACGAGCGCGCCGGCCATCATCGCCAGAAGCGGGAAGCTCGTGCCCTGGAACGCGCGCCGCGTCACCCGCGACGACCCCAGCAGCGTCGCCACATCGCGCAGCTGCGTGCCGTCCAGCACGGAGCCCTCCACGCGCAGCTTCCTCAGCGGGTCGCGCACGTCCGGGATCGCGGGGATGTACCACCCCGAGTCGCCGCGCAGGAAGCCGCGCATCTGGTCCACGCGCGCAAGCTCCGGCTCGATCCACCCCAGGTCGGCCGAGGGTTCCAGCGCGCGCACCGCGTCCGCGCCCAGCGCCGACGACGCGTAGCGCGCGACGATGTCCAGCGCGTCGCGGTATTCCAGTACGTTGAGAGCGTGCGGATTCATCCGGTTCAGCTTGAGGGTACGCCGCAAAGTAGCACGCGTTGTACCCGTGAGACACCACCCCGGTTCACCCGAAGAATAACCGAATACGCCATCGCGCGAAAGAACTTTCTCCAGCGTCGTCTCCGCGCCCCGTTGTTGACCACGCGATCAACAGGTGGTAGATTGACCACATGATCAACAAGAAGCGCGGGTCAGAGGAGGAGCGGCGCGAGGAGATCCTCCGCGCCGCCTACGAGGTCGCGGCGCGCGAGCGGCTGGCGGGGGTCACGGCACGGGCCGTGGCCGCGCAGGCCGGCGTGAGCAGCGGCCTCATCTTCTTCTACTTCGACTCGGTGGACCGCCTGCTTACGGAGCTGCTGGACTGGCTCCTGGCGCGCACCATCGTGGCCAGCGACCTGGACGACCTCACGCTCGCCCCCGGCGACCCGGCCGCGCGCATGATGGCCGTGATCCGCCGCGACGTGGAAGGGCTCCCGCGGCAGCGCGCGCGGGTGGAGCTCTTCTTCGACTACTGGGTGCTGGGCACGCGCCACCAGGCCGTCCGCGACCAGATCCGCGGGGCGCTCGGCCGCTACCGCGACGGCTTCCTCCCCCTGGCCGCGGCGATGCTGGAGAGCGACCCCGAGCGCTACCGCGGGATGACGCCGGAGGGGCTCGCCTCGGTCGCGGCCAGCTTCGTGGAAGGGTGCGCCCTCCAGGTGGTGATGGACCCCGCCGCCTTCGACGTGGAGCGCTCGATGTCCACCCTCGCGGCCCTGGTCCGCGCCCCCGCGCTCGTATGAAAGAATTTTCCGAGAACCCGCATGCGTCCTGCCGGAAGTGCTGAGTGCCGAGCAGCAGTTCACCCAGGACTCAGGACTCAGCACTCCGGTTTCCAGTCACGACCCGATTCAACGAGAATCCCCGAATGGCCCAGCAGTCCGCAGAAGAGTTCCACGACGACATCATCTACCCGGCCGCGATCCCTTTCGTGCTGGTGCACCTGGCCTGCCTGGGCGCCATCTGGAGCGGCGTCACCACCACGGCGCTGGTGATGTGCGCCGTTCTGTACGTGGTGCGCATGTTCGGGGTCACCGCGGGATACCATCGCTACTTCTCGCACCGCACGTTCAGGACGAGCCGCGCGGGGCAGTTCGTGCTCGCCTGGATCGCGCAGAGCTCCACGCAGCGCGGCGCGCTCTGGTGGGCGGCCGTCCACCGGCACCACCACCGCCACTCGGACACGGAGCTGGACGCGCACTCCCCGCGGATGCGTGGCTTCGTCTACTCGCACGTCGGCTGGATATTCGACCCCAAGCACATGGAGACGGAGATGGACGCGGTGCCGGACCTGGCGAAGCACCGCGAGCTCGTGTGGCTCGAGCGATGGCCGCTGGTGCCCGGGATCACGCTCGCCATCGCCTGCTTCCTCTTCGCGGGGTGGAGCGGCCTCGTCGTGGGCTTCTTCTGGAGCACGGTGCTCCTCTACCACGGCACCTTTTCCATCAACTCCCTGGCGCACGTCCACGGCAAGCAGCGCTACGTCACGGGCGACGACAGCCGCAACAACTGGTGGCTGGCGCTGATCACGCTGGGTGAGGGGTGGCACAACAACCACCACGCCTACCAGCGCTCCACGCGCCAGGGCTTCCGCTGGTACGAGATCGACCCGACCTATTACGTGCTCAAGGCGCTCTCCTGGCTCGGCCTCGTCTGGGATCTCGGCGAGCCCCCCGCCGAAGTCGTCCGCAACGAGCGCCCGCTGGGCCGCGCCGTCATCGAGAAGGTGGCCCGCCAGCTGGCCGCCACCTTCCCGCACGTCCCGACCGCCGCCGAGCTTCGCGCCCGCGCCGACGAGATGCTGGCCTCTACCCCCTCGATGGATGACATCGTGGCACGGGCGCTCGATCTCACACAGAGACACAGAGGCACGGAGATGACGTGATCTCCGTGCCTCCCGCTGAGTGGGCCCCTGCAGTCTTGACTGCGAGGGCGCAGTGCGATACTTTTGAGCCCTGAGACGCGACCGCGCATTGGTTGCTTTCGTTTCCGAAGGCCCGCCTCTCGAGGTGGGCCTTCGTGCTTCGAGCCCGTCGCACAGAACCCAGGTCCGGAAACGATTCCGGATTTTGGGGCGCCCCTCCAATCAGAAAGCCCGCCATCGTGCGGGCTTTCGTACGCCCATGCTCTACTTCGCCTACATCGACGAGTTCGGCCACGTTGGCCCCTACGTGAGCCGGTCTGACCCGCGGCACCGCACGAGCCCGGTCTTCGGATTCGCCGCCATCCTCCTCCCGGCGACGGCGGTTCGCGATTTCGGCGAGTTCTTTCTCGACTTCAAGCGGTATCTTCTCGGCGCGGAGATGAAGGGCCGGGGAGCCGTCGACGCGGTGACGTGGGAGAAGAAAGGCTCCGCCCTCTACACCAGCCAGAACTACGCGAAGTACAGGAAAGCCCTCACGCGCGGAACCAACCGGCTGCTGAATCGGATCGAGGAGTTTGGAGGACGCACGATCTACGTTGGCGCCTGCAAAGACAAGCCGCCGCCGGAGCACGACTCCACGGAGCTCTATCGCAGCACATTCGAGCTGCTCCTTCGCCGCATCGACTCGTTTGCGGCGGAGCAGCGCTCCCAGGTGCTCGTCGTCACGGACGAGCACGAGCACCGTGACATGCTGCTCGACCAAGCCGCGCGCATGATGTACCACGACTCGGAACGGCTCCGGAACCTGCTGGAGCCGCCGTACGAGGTCGAAAGCCACCGGTACCTGACCGTCCAGTGCGCCGACTGGATATGCGGGCTGGTCGGGCGATTCGGCGCCTACCGGGCGAACCCGGTGGACTTCCTGGAGTTCCAGTGGGCCGAAGCGAAGTTCGCTCCCCGCGTGGACCGCACCGCCATCTTCAAGGAACTCTCGCTCGGTACCGCCGTGGAATCGCTGCCGTCGCTCCTGTCTGCCTCGCACAGAGACACAGAGGCACGGAGATGACGTGATCTCCGTGCCTCTGTGTCTCTGTGTGAGCCCTGCTGTTCCTAGCGCTCGCGCTCTTCCAGGTCGCCCCAGCGCAGCTTGCGGCGCAGGGTGGAGAAGAAGGTGCGCTCCGGGAAGCGCACCAGGCACACCCGGTTCTCGGCGCGCGACACCACGACGCGCGCGCCGGGGGTCAGCCGCTCGCTCTCCTGGCCGTCGATGGTGAGGATCAGCTCCTCGCTCGGCGTGAGCACCTCCACCGTCAGCATCTCCTCGCCGGGGAGCACGAGGGGGCGCACGCTCAGCGTGTGAGGAGAGATCGGGGTGGCGACGATGCAGTCGAGGGCCGGGTGCACGATGGGGCCGCCGGCGGAGAGTGAGTACGCCGTGGAGCCGGTGGGGGTGGCCAGGATGATGCCGTCCGCGCTGTAGCTCCCCACCTCCTCGCGCAGCGCGGTGACCTTGAGCCGGATGACCCGCGCCGAGCCGCCCTTGTGGAGCACCGCGTCGTTGAGGGCCAGGTACTCCCCGCCGGTCCCGCCGTCCGGCCCAAGGGAGCGGATCTCCAGCGCCATCCGCCGGTCCAGCTCGAAGTCGCCGCGCAGCCAGCGCTCCAGCGCGGACTCCAGCTCCGAGGGTGGAGCGGTGGTGAGAAAGCCCAGGTGGCCGAGGTTGATCCCCAGCACCGGCACCATGTCGCGCGCCACCAGCCGCGCGCCGCGCAGCAGCGTCCCGTCGCCGCCCAGCGTGAGGAGCACGTCCAGCGTGGGGACGATGTCGGCGGAGAGGAGGGGGGCGCCGGGGGCGACCTCCTGGAGGTCCTCCTCCACGAACAGCTCCAGCCCGCGCTCCTGGGCGAACCCGAGGAGGCGGGCCAGTGCAGCCCCGAACACGGCGTAGCGAGGGTGGCCGACGACGCCCAGGCGCCGCGGCCCCGCGCCCTCAGGCCGTTTCAAGCAGCTTCCGCAGCGGCTTGCCCGCAAGCTCGCGTGCCTGCGCCGCGATCCCCTCGGCCGTCAGGCCCAGCTCGCCCAGCAGCTCGGCGCGCTCGCCGTGCTCCACGAAGCGGTCGGGGAGCCCCATGGACGCGCCCCGCACGTCCGGCCAGCGCGCGGCCACGTGCGCTCGCACGTACGCGCCGAAGCCGTTCACCACCGTCCCCTCCTCCACCGTCAGCAGCTGCTCGTGCGCGGGGAAGAGGCGCTCCAGCGTGCGCTCGTCCAGCGGCTTCACGAAGCGTGCGTTGACCACCGTGGCCGAGATCCCCTCGCGCTGCAGCACCTCGGCGGCGGCGAGGGCGGGGGCCACCATCGTCCCCACGGCCAGGATCGCCACGTCCCTGCCGGTGCGCAGCGTCTCCCAGGTGCCGTGCTCCACCGGCTCGATCTCGGCGATGGGGCGCGGCAGCGCGGGCACGTTGTCGCGGGGGATGCGGATGGCGAACGGGCCGTGCTTCCATTCGAGCGCCAGCTTCATCAGCCCGATCAGCTCGTCCGCGTCGTGCGGGGCGGTGATGGTCATCCCCGGCACCGGCAGCATGTAGGCGATGTCCAGCCCGCCGTGGTGAGTCTGCCCGTCGTCGCCCGCGATCCCCGCGCGGTCCATCACGAAGCACACCTGCAGGTCCTGCAGCGCCACGTCGTGGATGATGGAGTCGTAGGCGCGCTGCAAAAAGGTCGAGTAGATGGCGACGAACGGCTTGATCCCCTGCGTCGCCAGCCCGGCCGCGAAGGTCACCGCGTGCCCCTCCGCGATCCCCACGTCGAAGAAGCGCTCCGGGTGCACCTTCTCGAAGATGTCGGTGCCCGTGCCCGTCGACATCGCGGCGGTGATCGCCACCACGTCGCGGTCCTCCGCGGCGAGCTCGGTGAGCGCCTGGCCGAAGACGTTCTGCCAGCGCGGGAGCCCGGCGGCGGCCACCTTGAGCGGCGCGCCGGTGGTGCGGTCGAAGCCGCCCTGCGCGTGCCACTTCACCTGGTCCGCCTCGGCCGGCGCGAAGCCCTTCCCCTTGGTGGTGAGCACGTGCACCAGGCGCGGCCCCGTCATCTTCCTCACCTGCTGGAACGTGTCCACCAGCTGGTCCACGTCGTGCCCGTCCACCGGCCCCACGTAGCGGAAGCCCAGCTCCTCGAAGAGCATCCCCGGCACGAACATCCCCTTGAACGCGTCGTCGGCGCGCACCGCGAAGTGCTCCACCATCTCGCCGATGGTGCCGATGCGCGGCGCGGCGTGCACCAGCCGCTTCACCTCGTCGCGGATGCGGTTGTAGAG
>DASVSA010000231.1:0-4841 GCA_036388335.1 Longimicrobium sp.
CGTGAGGCGGGAGCGCTCGGCGCCGGAGCGACGCGCCCCGCATCCACCGCGCCCGGTCCCGCATCCACGGCAGGCGCCACATCCAGCGTGTCGCCCGATGTCGCGTTCACCGCGACGGGCGGGTGTGGTGGACCGGGCTCCGCGGCGCCGCGACGGATGTCGTCGGCGAGGGCGCGCGTCTGGCGCGACGGCTCGGCCTGGCAGTCCGCGCGGAGGCGCTTGGAGAACTCCTCGAAGGCGTAGATGGCTCCCGCGCGGTCGCCGATGGCGGCCAGGCGCTTCATCAGGCGGCGGAGGGTGCCCTCGTCGTCCGGCTCCAGAGCGGCGGCGTGGCGCGCCCACCTCATCACGGCGCGCGGGTCTCCCTCCTCCTCCGCTCGCGCGGCAAGCGACTCGGCGGCCTCCACGGCGCGGCGGTGCAGGCGCTCCCGCTCCTCGTCGAGCCACCGCTCCCATTCGCCCATCCCGGCCAGGTTGAAGCCCGCCAGAAAGGGCCCGCGGTACAGCTCCAGCGCCGCCTCCGCGCGCCCCGCCTCCAGCTCCGCCTCGAACGCCGCCGCATCGCACCACACCACCCCGGGCGCCACGCCCACCTCCTCGGTGCCGCGGCTGGCGATGGCCTCGGTGCCCAGCGCGCGGCGCAGGAAGTGGAGGGCCGTGCGCAGCGAGCTGCGGGCCCGCTCCGCGTCCGACTCCGGCCAGAAGAGGGTGAACAGGGTGTCGCGGCGGTGGAACGCGCCGCGCCCCGCGACCACCAGGTACACCAGGAGCGCGAGCCGCTTGGGCTGGGCGAGGACCTGCCGCAGCTCTTCGTCCCGGGATGAACGGAGGTCCAGCGAGCCCAGCGTGCGGAGCCGGATCATCAAAGTTATCCTGATCCCGTAGCAGCGGCCTCACACGGAGACACGGAGGCACAGAGATGAAGTCGTCTCCGTGCCTCCGTGTCTCCGTGTGAGATTCAAATCCAGCGCTTGCGCCGGAAGTAGATGAAGATGGAGGAGCCGATGGCGGCCATCAGCCCGAGGGCCCACTCGTAGCCGTAGCGCCACTGGAGCTCGGGCATGACGTGGAAGTTCATCCCGTACACGCCCGCCACCCACGCCATCGCCATGAGGATGATGGACCAGGCGGCCATCAGGCGCATCGTCTGGTTCAGCTGGTTGGACGAAACGGTCATCTGCGCCTCGATGGCCATCCCCAGGCGGTCGCGCAGGGCTTCCGTCTCCTCCACCACGCGGATGGAGTGGTCGTACACGTCCTGGAAGTAGAGCATCAGGTCGGGCGACAGGAAGGGGAGGTCGCGGCGCACGAGCGTGCCCAGCACCTCGCGCCCCGGCCCCAGCACCCGCCGCAGCGTGGTGAGCTCGCGGCGCATCCCCAGCACCTCCTCCAGCGAGGCGATCTGGCCCGCCGTGGTGGTGGAGTAGATGCGCGACTCCATCTCGTCCACCCGGTCCGCGAAGTGGTCGAGCACCGGGAAGTAGCCGTCCACGATGGTGTCGACGATGGCGTGCGCCAGCGCCCCCACGTTCACGAACCCCTCCGCGTTGGCGCGCCAGCGCACGAGCACCTCGTTGAGCGGCGAGATCTCGTGGTCGTGCACCGTCACGATGTAGCGCCGCCCGATGAAGACGTGCACCTCGTGGAGCGCCATCCGCTGCCGGTCTTCGTTGATGGCCGCCGCGTAGAACACCAGGAAGAAGTACCCCGGGTAGCGGTCCAGCTTCGGCCGCTGCCGCCCGCGCACCGTGTCCTCCACCGCCAGCGGGTGGAAGCCCAGCTTGTCGCGGAGGAAGAGCGCCTCCTGCTCGCCGGGGGCGGCCACGTCGATCCACACCAGCGCCGTGGAGGTGTCGGTGGGGGACGTGGCGGCCTGGCAGAGCGTGTAGAGCTCCAGCCCGCGCGCGAGCGGCACCGGGTGAACGCCCCGGCCCTCGTCCGCGTACGCCTGGATGCGCGAGCGGGTGCGAACGTCGTCTACGTCCAGCCCGAAGAGGTCCAGGTGTGGCTCAACGGGCGCGCCTGCGCTCATAGGTTGGGATGGTGTTGGTGAAGAAGGCGGCCACCACTTCCAGTGCCCCCGCGGCTACGTGGGGGATCCACACCTTCTCGTCGAACCCGAGCACCCAGGGCGAGGCGATCAGCGCCGCGCCCGCCAGCCCGTCCAGCAGCAGGTGCACCGGCATCTGTATCTTGCGGACGAGGCCCAGCTCGTAGTCCGTGAAGAGGCTGTAGAGCAGCGCGAGCACGCCGGCCGCCACGGGCGTCCACTGCTCCGGCCCGCCGGTGGCGAAGCCCAGCAGCCAGGGCGCCGCGATCAGCAGCGCGCCCATCAGGTAATCCAGCACCCCGTGTACGCGGGTGGGGATGCGCATCGGCACGACCTCCGGCAGTGTTTTGGGCGGTTCACCTGCGTTCGGTGCCGCGGCTGTGCAAGTTGCGGGCGACTGAAGTCGCTGCAACGACTACACGAAGTCCCCCTGCGGGGACTACAGGGTTGCCGCTGGTGCTGGAAGCTCAGTCCGCGCGATGATGATGGATAGGGGCGCGATTCATCGCGCCCGTGCCGGCGGCGCGCTGCGAGTCCGGCCTGTTGCGGGCGACTGAAGTCGCTGCAACGACTGCACGAAGTCCCCCTGCGGGGACTGTACGGTTGCGGCTGATCCTGAAGGATGAGTCCGCGGAGGCGGACTTCGTGCTGTTGTTGCCGCGAGTTTACTCGCCAGGCTACGGCCAGCGCTCCAGCCGGCCGTCCAGGGCGTCGGCGGGGAGCACGCCGGGGTGCAGCCACGCCGCCAGCGCCTCGATGCCGCCCACCACGCGCGGCCCCGAGCGGCTGAAGAAGGCGCTGTGCCCGATGGCGGCGCGCCCCGCGGCGAGCGCGCCCGGCGCCAGCGCCCGCAGCTTCTCGCGGGCCCGCTCCGCGTCGGCGCGCGACTGCTCCAGGTCGTAGCCGCAGGGGATCAGGAGGAGGTGGTCCGGGTCCAGCCCCTCGGCCTGCGCCCAGGGGATCTCCACCGAGTGGCCCCCGGCGGCGCCCAGCAGCGACTCGGCCCCCGCGCGCTCGATCATCTCCGGGATCCAGTGCCCGGGCGCGAAGGGAGGGTCGAGCCACTCCAGCGCCAGCGTGCGCCGCCGGGGGCGGCCCGCCACGGCCGCGGCCACGCGGTCCATCCTCCCGCGCAGGCGCGCCACCGTTTCCTCGCCGCGCCGCGCGTCGCCGGCGGCTTCGGCCACCTGCGCCACGGTGTGGAGGATCTCTTCCAGCGTGTGCGCGTCCAGCGAGAGCACCGTGGGGCGCGAGGGGAGCGCTTCCACCACCTCGTTGACCGAGCCGGTGGGCACCGCGCATACCTCGCACACGGCCTGGGTGAGGATCAGGTCCGGCCGCGCGTCGCGGAGCGCGTCCACGTGCACCTCGTACACGCTGCCGAACTCCATCATGCAGCGCCTCACCTCGGCGTCGATCTCGCCGCTGGTGAGCCCCGCGGGGTCGAAGCGCACGCGGCTGGCGCGCGGCAGGCGCAGCGCGTCGGCCGGGTAGTCGCACTCGTGCGAGATGGCCACCAGGTGGTGCTGGAGGCCCAGCTCGTACACGATCTCGGTGGCGCTGGAAAGCATGGAAGCGATTCGCATGGGCGGAAAGGTAAGGCGGTGGGGCGAAACGGCAATCTCACACAGAGGCACGGAGGCACAGAGAGAAACGACTCTCCCGTGCCTTGTCCGTCCGGACGCGCCGGTCTACCTTGTGGCGCCCAGCACTCCCAACCCGAATGCCGATCCCGATGCACATCATCCGCGCGCCGCGCGTGACCCTGATCGCGCGCCAGCAGTTCCTCCCGCCAGAGCACATCCGCTGGCAGAGCGACAGCACCGTGCCGGGCGAAGCATTGGCGGAATTTGCGGGACGTCTTTGCTATTTGTCCTTCGGAGAGGACAGTGGGCTGGAGGGCGGGCACCGCACCATCGCGGGGCGCACGAGCAACGAGGCGTACCTCGGCAACATCCTGCAGGTGAAGCACGGGAGCGTGCTGGAGCATGCCGTCTTCACCTTCCTCATCGAAGGAGTGAGCCGCTCCCTCACGCACGAGCTCGTGCGACACAGGGCAGGTATGGCATACAGCCAGCTAAGTCAGAGGTACGTAGACGAATCCGACATCGCGTTCGTGGTGCCGCCGGAGATCGACGAGGGGACGGAGGCGTACCGGGCGTGGGAGCAGGCGTGCGAAGGGTCGCTGCAGGCGTACCGGCGGCTGCTGGACGAGATGGCGGAGGTGGTGGGCGACAGCGGGCCGGCGACGATGCGGAAGAAGCGCGCGCGCCAGGCAGCCCGCTCCGTGCTCCCCAACTGCGCGGAGACCAAGCTGGTGATGACGGGGAACGCCCGCGCCTGGCGCCACTTCGTGGAGATGCGCGGCAGCGCCACCGCCGACGTGGAGATCCGCCGGCTGGCCGGAGCCGTGCTGGGGCGGCTGCGCGACGAGGCGCCGCACATCTTCGGCGACATGCACCTTGTGCCCCACAACGACGGCACCGCAACGGTCGAGACGCCCAACAGCAAGGTCTGACGCCGCCGTGGCCGCGCCGCGCCGTGTGGAGATCCACTACCGCCGCCTCCCCGACCGCGAGCAGGTGTTCCGCCAGCAGGTGCTGGAGGATGACGGAAGCTGCGTGGTCACCTTCCTGGAGGTGGCCGAGCTCCCGAAGCCGGTGCGCGCGGGGGAGCGGGTGATCCTGGAGCCCGGCGCCCCCGTGGTGTGGTTCACCTTCCGCGGGCTGTGGCACGACATCGGCCGCTTCCACCTGCGCGACGGCACCTTCACCGGCTTCTACGCCAACGT
>DASVSA010000232.1:0-12282 GCA_036388335.1 Longimicrobium sp.
GGGAAGACCAACGAGGGGATGGGGTGGATCGGGCGCGGGGAGGGGATCGCCACCTTCGCCGTGGCCCTGATCGACGACCTGGAGGGGATCGATTCGCTCCATGCACGCCACCGGCGCGACAGCCACCTGTAGAGCGGAGAAACGATGGCGGGGCTGATCGACCAGCTGATCGCGTGGCTGAACGGGCTTCCGGGGCCGCTGGTGTACCTCGTGATCGGCCTCTTCGCCGGGCTCGAGAACATCTTTCCCCCCGTGCCGGCGGACGTGATCGCGCTCGCGGGCGGCTTCATGGCGGGGCAGGGGGCGATCTCGCCGGTGGGCGCGTTCCTGGTGGTGTGGCTGTGCAACGTGGGCACGGCGCTGCTGGTGTACTGGGCGGGGCGGCGCTACGGCGCATCATTCTTCTCCGGCCGCATCGGACGCATGCTGCTGCAGCCGCAGCAGATGGAGCGGCTGGGCGCGCTGTACGCCAAGCACGGCGCCAAGGTCATCTTCTTCAGCCGCTACCTCCCGGGCTTCCGCGCGGTGGTGCCGATCTTCGCGGGCACCAGCGGGATGGGGTGGGTGAGGACGGCGGTGCCCATCGCGCTCGCCTCGGGGCTCTGGTACGGGCTCATCGTGTACCTGGGCGCCACGGCGGGGCGCAACTGGGAGCAGATCCGCGCAGGCGTCGAGGCGTCCGGCCGCTGGCTGGGGATCGCGGCCGGCATCCTCTTCCTGCTGATGGCCTGGTGGTGGTGGCGGAGCCGCGAGAAGGCGTCCTGAGCCCGGCGGAGGCGGACCTCACCGCGCGCCAGTTCGGAGTGGAGGGGTTCATCGACCACCTCCGCTTCGAGCGCAACCTCAGCGAGCAGACCATCGACGCCTACCGCCGCGACATCGTGCGGATGTGCTCGCACGCGCGCACCCTGGGCCGCTCGCGCGCCAGCGAGATCACCACCGACGACCTGCGCCGCCTCGTCCTCCTCCTCAAAGACCTGGGCCTCGCGCCTACGTCCATCGCCCGCAACATCTCGGCGATGAGGACCTACTTCCGCTTCCTCCTCGGCGAGAACGAGGTGGTGGCCGATCCCAGCGAGCGCATCGACACGCCCAAGGGGTGGAAGACGCTCCCCGGGGTGCTCACCGTTGCGGAGATCGAGAAGCTGGTGGAAGCTCCCGACCTCACGCACCCGCTGGCCTGGCGCGACCGCGCGATGCTGGAGTTCGCGTACGCCAGCGGCGTGCGCGTGTCCGAGCTGACGGGCATCCGCGTGCGCGACCTTCACCTGGACGACGAGTTCGCGAGCGTCTTCGGCAAGGGCGCCAAGGAGCGGCTGGTGCCGGTGGGGCGCCGCGCGATCGGCGCACTGGCCATCTACCTGCGCGAGACGAGGCCGCGGCTGGAGCGGGGGAAGGGGGAGGGCCGCGTCTTCCTCAACGCGCGCGGCGGCCCGCTCACCCGCATGGGCGTGTGGAAGATCCTCCGCCAGCACGTGGAGACGGCCGGAATCGAGAAGAAGGTGACTCCCCACACCCTGCGCCACTCCTTCGCGACCCACCTGCTGGAGGGCGGCGCCGATCTCGTAGCCGTGCAGGAGATGCTGGGCCACGCGGACATCTCCACCACGCAGATCTACACGCACGTGGACCGCGGCTACCTGGCCCAGGTGCACCGGCAGTTCCACCCACGCGCGTGAGCGACGGCTCCTCCTTGTCTCTGTATGAGCCCCGCCCCTGGTTGCAAAGGCGGGCACCCGGCGCCATCGTTCACGGAATGATCGAGGCGAACGGGTTCGGATCGGCGTGAGATCAACGAGGGCAAGGCATGATCCTGGTTATAGATAACTACGACAGCTTCACCTTCAATCTAGTCCAGTACCTGGGCGAGCTGGGGGCGGACCTGGAGGTCGTGAGGAACGACCAGCTCACGGTGGATGAGATCGCCGAGCGCGCCCCGGAGCGCATCGTCATCTCGCCGGGGCCGTGCACGCCCAACGAGGCGGGGGTGTCGGTGGAGACCATCCGCGAGCTGGGGCCGCGCATCCCCATCCTGGGAGTGTGCCTGGGGCACCAGTCGATCGGGCAGGCGTACGGCGGCGAGGTGGTGAGGGCCGCGCGGCCGATGCACGGCAAGACGTCGCCCATCCGGCACACGGGGGAGGGGATCTTCCAGGGCATTCCCGCGCCGTTCACCGTGGCGCGCTACCACTCGCTGGTGATCGAGCCCGGCTCGCTGCCGGACGAGCTGGAGGCCATCGCGTGGACGGACGAGCCGGGGCACGAGACGGAGATCCAGGCCGTGCGCCACCGCGAGCATCCCGTGTGGGGCGTGCAGTTCCACCCGGAGTCCATCGCCAGCGAGCACGGCCACAAGCTGCTTCGCAACTTCCTGGAGCTCGGATGAAGCTTCGCTTCGGCTGGCTCTTCGCGTTACTGATGACGCTCGCGGTCCCCGCCGCGGCGCAGCGCGTGGAGGTGCGCGGCGACGACCGCAGCGCCGCCGCCGATACGGTGCGCGCGGTGCTCGCGCGCGGCCGTTACCTGCGCATCGACCGCGACACCATCCTCCCGGCGACGTTCGCGGCGCCGGCGGACCTCGTGATTTATGACGCCGAGGTGAGGCTCGAGGGGTCGGTCGCCGGCTCGGTGGCGGTCATCGGCGGGCACTTCTACCTGCGGCCCGGCTCGCGCGTGGGCGGCACCGTCGCGGTAATCGACGGCGGCGCGTACCCTTCGGCGAAGTCGCAGCACGCGGGGATCCTGGAGTCCCACCCCTCCACGGTGGTGGTGCTGGGCGACACGGCGGCGGGCGGCGAGCGGGACAGGGAGCGGGTGGCCACGGTGATCGGGCCGCCGCTGCCGCGCTCCTTCCGTCCGCTGGCGCTGACGCCGACGTACGACCGGGTCAACGCCGTCACGGTGGCGGGCGGGGCGCAGTTCCGCTTCTCGCCGGACCCGGGCGCGGGGCGGGTGAGCGCCATCCTGGCGTACCGGCAGAAGCAGGGGGACCACCTGGGCGGCCAGGTGCGGGTGGAACTCCCGCTCGGCGTGCAGTCGCTGCGGGTGGAGGGGGAGGTGTCGCGCCTTACGCGCACCAACGACGCCTGGATTCGCAACGACATCACCAACACCGTGACCGCCGCGGTGCTGGGGCGGGACTACCGCGACTACTACGACGCGGACCGCGCCTCCCTGTTCGTCACGCGCCCCTTCGGCAAGCCGATCATCTCGGGCGAGTCGTGGCTGGGGCCGCGCGTGGGCGTGCAGGTGGAGCGCGCCCGCTCGCTGGAGACGGAGGACGACCTCCCCTCGCTGCTGGGAAGCGGGCTGCGCCGCGAGAACCCGCCGGTGCTGGAGGGGACGATCGTCTCCGGCATCGTGGGGTCCACGCTGCGCTGGCGGGGGCGCACGGTGCAGCTCGACGGGTACGGGCAGGTGGAGCAGGGGTTCGGCGACGCCAGCTTCACGCAGGCGACGGCGTGGGCGGACTTCTACACGCTCACCTACCGCCTGCAGTCGCTGCGCGTCTTCGCGCGCGCCATGCTCCCCATCGCCTCCGACGCGCCGCCGCAGCGCTTCGGCATCCTGGGCGGCCCGGGCACGCTGCCGACGACCCCCATCTCGCAGTTCCGGGGCGATCACCTGGTGTACGTGACCTCGGAGTACGTGATCCCACTGCCGAGGAAGCTGGCGGTCCCCTTCCTCGGCGAGCCGTCCGTGGAGCTGATCCACCAGACCGGCGCGGCGTGGAGGGGAGACGTGCCGCCCTTCATCCAGAACGTGGGCGGCGGCATCCGCTTCTTCCTGGCCCGCGTGGGCGTGATGGTGAACCCCGCGGCCGAAGACCTGGACCCGGCGCTCTACTGGACGTTCGCGCTGCCGAGGTTCTGAGGGGCCCTCACCCGGCAGCTTACAGCTGCCACCCTCTCCCATCAACACCATGGGAGAGGGGACCACGTCGGGTGGGGGTGGGCAGACGGCTGCGGGGCGGAGGGAGGCCCCCGGCCTCCTCTCCCAAACTGCTGGGCGAGGAGGCGCATCTTCTGTGTCGGCGGCGCCCCGGGTTCATCTGGACTGCGGGTTCCCCGGCACATCAGGCGAGCGGACACCGTGGAAATCTCCCCCTCTCCCGCGCTGTTAGCCGGGGAGGGAGTTGGGGGGGCGGGGGTGCAGCGCGGGCCGGCGCTGGGAGAGCAGCGGGCGCATCGAACTTCACAACGCCGTGCCGACACGGAGGATGCGCCCCATCGCCCGTCATCGGAAGAGGGGGCGGGGGGTGAGGGCCTCCGGGCGTCGCTCCTGCCCGTGGAAATCGCCTCCCTCCCCCAGCGGTTTGGGGGAGGGAGGTCGGGAGGGTGAGGGCCCCCTTCCGTGCGAGCCGATACTTGGCCTCGACGCACCATCAATCCCGGCCTGGCTCTTTGACAAACCGCCACTGGCTCGCTAGGTTGAGTGGCGTGATTATTGCGATTGCGCGCGGCATCCCCGCACACATTCCGGTTCGATGAGCGCCCGCGTACTGGGCGTCATTCCGGCACGCATCGGCTCCTCACGCTTGCCGCGGAAGCCGCTGTTCCCCATCGCTGGCAGGCCGCTCGTGGAGTGGGTCTGGCGCCGTGCGGTGGGGATCGCCGTGTTTGATGCCGTCGTGGTGGCCACCGACGACGAGGAAGTGGCCGATGCCTGCCGCCGCTTCGGGGCCGAGGTGCGGCTCACCGACGCGGCTCACCCCTCCGGCACCGACCGCGTGGCCGAGGTGGCGCGCGAGCTGGCCGGGTACGAGGTGGTGGTGAACGTGCAGGGCGACGAGCCCTTTCTGCTGCCGGAGCACGCGGCGGAGGCGGTGAGGCTGGTGCGCGAGGGCGGGTGGGAGCTGGGGACGGTGGCCACGCCCATCCGCACCCGCGCCGAGTGGCTGGAGCCTTCCGTGGTCAAGGTGGTGCGCGGCGACGATGGGGGGGCGCTGATCTTCACCCGCTCCCCCGTCCCGCACCCGCGCGACGCGGAGCCCGACTTCGGCGGGGAGACGTACCTGCGGCACGTGGGACTGTACGCGTACCGGCGCGGCGCCCTGCTGCGCTGGGTGGAGCTCCCGGAAGGGGGGCTGGAGAAGATCGAGAAGCTGGAGCAGCTCCGCCCGCTGGCGGCGGGGATGCGCATGGGCGTGGCCGTGGGCCCGCCGGCCGAAGGGGGGATCGACACCCCGGCCGACGCGGCGCGCGCGGAGCGCCTCCTGAACGAATATCCAATCGCGGAGCGAGCACCCGAATGACCGCCCTCAACAAGGCGCCCACCAAGTACATCTTCGTCACCGGCGGCGTGGTCTCGTCGCTGGGCAAGGGGATCGCCGCCGCGTCGCTGGGCCGCCTCCTGGTGGAGCGCGGGCTTCGCGTCACGATCCAGAAGTTCGATCCCTACATCAACGTGGACCCGGGGACGCTCTCGCCCTTCCAGCACGGCGAGGTGTTCGTGACGGACGACGGCGCCGAGACGGACCTGGACCTGGGCCACTACGAGCGCTTCGTGGGCGAGAGCCTGTCGCAGTCCAACAGCATCACCACCGGGCGCATCTACCAGGACGTCATCACCCGCGAGCGGCGGGGCGAGTACCTGGGCGCCACGGTGCAGGTGATCCCTCACATCACCGACGCCATCAAGGCCGCCATCCGCCGCCTGGCGCCCGGCCACGACGTGGTGATCACCGAGATCGGCGGCACGGTGGGCGACATCGAGAGCCTCCCCTTCCTGGAGGCGATCCGCCAGTACCGGCAGGAGGTGGGGCGCGAGCACACGCTCTTCGTCCACCTCACGCTGCTCCCGTACATCTCCGCGGCCGGTGAGCTGAAGACCAAGCCCACGCAGCACTCCGTGCGCGAGCTGATGCAGATCGGCATCCAGCCGGACGTGCTGATCTGCCGCAGCGAGCGGGCGATCGAGCCGGAGATGCGCCGCAAGATCGCGCTCTTCTGCAACGTCGACGCGGCGTCGGTGATCGAGGCGCGCGACGCGGAGACCATCTACGAGGTGCCGCTGGAGTACAACCGGCAGCGGCTGGACGAGCTGGTGGTCAACAAGCTGGGGCTCAACACGCCCAAGCCGGACCTGGCCGCCTGGAAGCAGCTGGTGGAGCGGCTCAAGAACCCCAGCAACGGCGCCGTGCGCATCGCCGTGGTGGGGAAGTACGTGGCGCTGATCGACTCGTACAAGTCCGTGCAGGAGGCGCTGATCCACGGCGGGATCGCGGCGGACACGCGCGTGCAGATCGACTGGCTCTCGTCCGAGGACTTCGAGAACGGGCAGGGCGCGGAGAAGCTGGGCGGCTACCACGGCCTGCTGATCCCCGGCGGCTTCGGCGTGCGCGGGGTGGAGGGGATGCTGTCCGCGATTCGCTGGGCTCGCGAGAATGGGCTCCCCTTCTTCGGCATCTGCCTGGGGATGCAGACGGCGATCATCGAGTTCTCGCGCACGGTGTGCGGGCTGGAGGAGGCGCACTCGGCCGAGTGGGAGCGCGACACCTCGGCCCCCGTCATCTGCCTGATGGACTCGCAGCGCCAGATCACGGACCTGGGCGGCACCATGCGGCTGGGGTCGTACACGGCGCGGCTGCAGCCGGGCTCGCGCGCGGCCGAGATCTACGACGGGCTGGAGATCAGCGAGCGCCACCGCCACCGCTACGAGGTCAACAACCTTTACCGCGAGACGCTGGCCGAGCACGGGATGCAGTTCAGCGGCCTGTCGCCGGACGGGAACCTGGTGGAGATGATCGAGCTGCCGGATCACCCCTGGTTCGTGGCCACGCAGGCGCACCCCGAGCTCAAGTCGCGCCCCGACCAGCCGCACCCGCTGTTCGCCTCGTTCGTGGCGGCGGCGGCGGAGTACCGCGACGGGCGCGCCGCCCCCGCGGAGCCCGCCCTGGCCGCCGTTCAGCAGTGAGCCACGACCTGTTCCGCCCCGGCGCTCCCTTCTTCCTGATCGCGGGGCCGTGCGTGCTGGAGGACGACCGGCTCAACCTGACGATCGCGGAGGCGCTGGCGCGGATGGCGGAGGATCTCGCGCTTCCGCTCATCTTCAAGGCTTCGTTCGACAAGGCGAACCGCTCGTCCGCGGGGTCGCCGCGCGGGCCGGGGATGGACGAGGGGCTGAGGAAGCTGGCCCGTGTGCGCGACGAGGTGGGGCTGCCGCTGATCACGGACGTGCACGAGCCCTGGCAGTGCGCGGCCGTGGCCGAGGTCGCGGACTTCCTGCAGATCCCCGCCTTCCTCTGCCGGCAGACGGACCTGCTGGTGGCGGCGGGGGCCACGGGGCGGCCCGTGAACGTGAAGAAGGGGCAGTGGATGGGGCCGCTGGAGATGCGCGGCGCCGCCGCCAAGCTGCGCGGCGCGGGCGCCGCCGGCGTGGCGGTGACGGAGCGCGGCACCTTCTTCGGCTACGGCAACCTGGTGGTGGACATGCGCTCCTTCGTGCAGATGCGCGAGGCGTGCGAGGCCCCGGCCATCTTCGACGGCACCCACTCGGTGCAGCGCCCCGGCGAGGGCGCGGGGATCAGTGGCGGCGAGCCGCGCTTCATCCCGCACCTGGTGCGCGCCGCCGTCGCCGCCGGGGCCGACGCTCTCTTCCTGGAGACGCACCCGGACCCGGCCAACGCGCCGTCGGACTCCACCAACATGCTCCCGCTGGAGCGGCTGCGCCCGCTGGTGGAAGAGGTGCTCGCCCTGCGCGCCCTGCTCGCCCCGTGATCGCGCCCGTGCTGGACCCGCCCACCGCCATCGCGCCCGCCGAGGCGCGCCGCGTCCGCCTGGTGGTGCTTGACGTGGACGGCGTGATGACGGACGGCGGCGTGTACCTGGGCGCTACCTCGGGGGGCGAGACGGTGGAGCTGAAGCGCTTCGAGATCCAGGACGGGCTCGGCATCCGGCTGCTGCAGGACGCCGGGGTCATCGTGGCCATCGTCACGGGGCGCGAGTCGCGGGCGGTGGCGATGAGGGCCGCGGAGCTGGGGATCGAGGAAGTGCACCAGGACCGCACCGCCGCCAAGCTGCGCATCGTGGGCGCCATGCTGGAGCGTCTGGGGATCGGCTGGGACGAGACGGCCTTCCTGGGCGACGACCTCCCCGATCTCCCCATCCTGCGCCGCGTGGGCCTTCCCGCGGCGGTGGGGAACGCGACGCCGGACGTGCGCGCGGCGGCCCGCTGGCAGGGCGTTCGGCACGGTGGCTACGGCGCGGTGAGGGAGTTCGCGGAGGCGCTGCTGAGCGCGCGCGGCGAGTGGAGCGACCGCGTGGAGGCGTACGTGCGCGACCGCGAGGCGGGGCTGTGACGGTGGCGGCGGAGCCGGCGGGGATCGGCACGGACGAGATGCTGGAGCGCGCGCGCCGCGTCATCCGCACCGAGGCGGCGTCCGTGGCGGCGCTGGAGGCACGCATCGGCGTCGAGTTCGCGGCGGCGGTGGACGCGGTGCTCGAGGCCACCGGGCGCGTGATCGTGGCCGGGGTGGGGAAGAGCGGGATCGTGGGCCGCAAGATCGCCGCGACGCTCACCTCCACCGGCACCCCCGCCGTCTTCCTCCATCCCGTGGAAGCGCTTCACGGCGACCTGGGGCTGGTGGGGAGCGGCGACGTCGCCATCCTCCTCTCCAAGAGCGGCGAGAGCGACGAGCTGCGCGGGCTGCTGGAGTACCTGAAGCGGATGGACGTGGGAGTGGTGGCGCTCACCGGGCGGCCCGATTCCGCGCTGGCGCGCCAGGCGGACTGGGTTCTGGACTGTTCGGTGGCCGAAGAGGCCTGCCCGCACGACCTGGCGCCCACCTCGTCCACCACCGCCGCCATGGCCATGGGCGACGCACTGGCGGTGGCGCTCCTGCTGAGGCGCGGCTTCGGGCGCGACGACTTTGCCCGCTTCCACCCGGGCGGCGCGCTGGGGCGCAGGCTTCTGCTGCGCGTGGCCGACGTGATGGAGACCCGCGAGCTGCCGCTCCTGCCCGCCGACGCCACCATGCGCCAGTGCCTCGTGCCGCTGGCGGAGCGCCGCGGGACCGTGGCCGTGATCGACGGCGAAGAGCGCCTGCTGGGGGTCGTGACTTCGGGCGATCTGACGCGGCTAATGGAAAGAGAGGAACACTTCTACGGAATTTCCGTATCGGAAGTCATGACTCTTGATCCTAAAACCGTTGAGCCGCATGAGCTTGCCGCGGCGGCCGTGGGCGTGATGGAGCGCCACGGCGTGATGGCGCTCCCCGTGGTGGACGACGCGCGGCGCGTGGTGGGGATGGTGCACCTTCACGACCTGATGCGCGCGGGGGCCGTATGAAGCGCCTCGCGATGCTGGCCCTGCTGGCGGCGTGCGGGCAGGCGACTGCGCCCAACCGCACGGCCGTCTTCGAGGCGGACGCCAACCAGGTGACCATCGGGATGAAGATGAAGATGACGGAGGAGGGCACCACCAAGGCCGACCTCCACGCCGACACCGCCGTCACTCCGCCTGGCACCAACCAGACGCAGCTGACGGGCGTGCGGCTCGTCTTCAGCACGCCGTCCGGCAAGGACGGCAAGCTCACCTCCAGGACCGGCCAGTACGACCCCGCCTCGCAGGAGATGGTGGCCCGCGGCAACGTGGTGCTCATCGTCCCGGGCGAGCAGGGGAAGGGGACGCGCACCATCACCAGCGAAGAGCTTCACTGGGACCAGCGCGGCGACCGGGTGTGGAGCGAGATGAAGACGACGATGGTGGAGGAGGGGAAGACGCTCCACACCGACGGCTTCACCTCGGACACGCGCTTCCAGAACATCAGCGGCAAGAACGCGAGCACCGGCTCCGTTCGGGTGGGTGAAGGCGGGATACGATTCTGATGCCAGATTCGTGTAGATCATCGCTGGCCGAGACAGGCGTCCAGGAGCGAATGAATTCGCCGCTGGACCTGCGCGAAGTCCGCCTTCGCGGACTGTCCCCGCGGCTCTGGCTCCAGGAACACAGTGCCCGCAGGGGCACTTCGCGTGGTTCCAGCGGCGAATTCATTCGCTCTGGGACGGGTCGCTCTGGGGCGGGTCGCTCGGCGGAGGGTCGCTCGGCGACGGCTCGCTCTGGGACGGCTGGCGCTGGGATGGCTGGCGCTGGGACGGCTCGCTCCTGCGATTGCTCGTGAGTGCCCGAATCAACAGGATTTCTATCATGCGGTACCTGATCTTAGGCATAGCGGCGGCCCTCGCCGCCACGCCGGCGCTCGCCGCCGCGCAGGCCAACTCGTGCCTGCTGGTGCGCCAGCAGGGGCAGTGGACCTCCGTGGGCGACCCCGCCAACCGTGTCATCTCGGCCGGCGGGCCGCTCCTGGTGCAGTGCGCCGCGGGCGAGGAGCTGCGCGCCGACAGCGCGGTCATCTACCAGGCGATGAACGAGGTGCACCTCTTCGGGCAGGTGGACTACCAGGACCCCACGCGCACCCTCACGGCCGACCGCGCCATCTACAACTCCGGGACGGGGCGGCTGTTCGCGCAGGGCAACGTGGTGTTCACCGACAAGGCGCGCGGCTCCACGCTGCGCGGGCCGGAGCTGGAGTACTACAAGGCCATGCCGGGACGGCCGGACGCGCAGGCCATCGCCACGCAGCGCCCGCACCTGACGCTGGTGCCCCGCAGCGACAACGGGCAGCGCCGCGACCCCATGGAAGTGGACGGCGACCGCATCACCAGCACCGGCGACAAGTTCATGACCGCCGAGGGCAACGTGGTCATCGTGAGCAAGGACGTGAACTCCACGGCTGCCACGGCCTTCTACGACGCCACGGCGGAGCGGATGGAGCTGCGCACCAACGCGCGAGTCCGCAATCCCAGCTACGAGCTCACGGGCGACTACATCGAGAGCCAGCTGAGGCAGGGGAAGCTCACGCGCGTGCTGGCCCGCACCCGCGCGCGGCTGGACAGCGAGCGGTTGGACGTGAACGGTCCACAGCTGCAGATGTTCTTCGAGAACGACAAGCTCCAGCGCGTCATCTCCGGCCGCGAGCCGCGGAGCCCGGCCGACAGCACCAGGGCGGCGCCGCGCTCCATCGCGCTTGCGAGCGGGTTCCGGCTGGAGGCAGATTCGCTCGAGGCGATCATGCCCGGCCAGGAGCTGCGCGAGGTGCACGCCGTGGGGGCCGCGCAGGGCGAGTCGTGGGACACGACGGCGGTGGCCGACACCGCCCAGCGCCGCACGCCGCCCACCGAGCTCGCCGACCGCGACCTGGTGCTGGCGGACACCATCATCGGCTACTTCGTCAAGGACAGCACGGCCCGCCCGGCGCGCGGCGACAGCGCCGCGGCCAAGGTGCAGATCGAACGCATGCTGGCCATCGGCAACGCGCGCTCCGTGTACCGCGTGCGCGACGACAAGCGGCCGAACGAGAAGCCGGGGATCAACTACCTCAACGCCGACCACGTGGACCTGGCGTTCCGCGACGGCGAGGTGGACAACGCGCGCGCCCGGGGCGTGAAGCGCGGCGTGTACCTGGACCCCGGCCAGCCCGCTCGCCCCGACAGCACGGGCGGCGCGGGGACGGCGCTGAGCGGCATCACCCCGGGGAGCGTGCTGCCGCGCGGCGGCACTCCCGGCGCGGCGACACCCGCGGGGGCGCGGCCCGGCGCGGCGCAGCAGCCCGCCGCGCGCCCGGCGCCCACCGGCGTCCCCGGCCGCGGCACGCGCCTGCCGACGGCGCCCGCCGCCAGGCCCGCGGCGACGCCCCCGGCCGCGCCCGCCGGGAACACGCCGCAGGGGGGGACCCGCCCGTGATGCAAGGCCGGCTCGCACGGATGGTGGCGGAAGTGCACCCCACGGACGTATCTACCCTGATCGCGCTGCGCGCGCTGGTGGCGCGCGACCACGGGGTGAACGACGTGGAGCGCGCCGAGTGGCTCACCCGCATGCGCGAGGAGTACCGGCGCTGGTACGGGCCCGGCCGCGGCCACACCGAGGCGCACGCGGAGCTGGGCTCCTTCTCCGACGGCGAGACGGAGCGCTACCTGGAGGAGCAGGTGGTCAGCCGACTGCGCGCGGACGAGGTGATCGAGCTGCTGGGCTTCGACGGCGAGCCGCTGAGGGAAGGGAAGTGGGCCGCGCTGCGCCTGACCCCCTGGGTGCTGCAGGAGATCGGCGAGGAGCGCCCGCAGGCGCTCGCCCTGATGGACTACCACATCGGCGCCATCCTGGGCCGCCAGGAAGACGAGTCCGTGCTGGCGCAGGCCGCGATGGTGACCGAGGACGCGACCGAGGAGGAGATCCAGGCGGATCAGCTCGCGCAGGTCGCGGCCGGGGAAGAGATCCAGAGCGGCG
>DASVSA010000233.1:0-12191 GCA_036388335.1 Longimicrobium sp.
CCCTGCAGGTCGCGGAAGTCCAGCCGCCCCACCTGCAGGTCGACGTGGTACGCCATGGCGTCGCCCGTGGACCTCATCGTCCCCGAGCCGGCGAGCGCGGAGTACGGCGTGCGGAGCTCGTCCAGGGTGAAGCGGATCACCTGGTCGCCGCGGTCCTCGAACACGCCCCGCATGGCCGCGATGCGCGTGTCCGGGTTGGTGACGTTGGCCGACGCGCCGCCGATCTCCACCTTCCACCCGCGGGCGCCGCCGATGCGCACGTAGGGGAGCACCGCGTCCAGGTCGCTGAGGTACGACACGCGCACCCAGCGCCCGCCCTCGCGCCTCACCTCCGGCTGCTTGAGCCCCGCGAAGCGCGCGGCGGGGGCCGCGGGACGGCCCTCCAGCGGGTAGGCGATCCTCACGCGGCCGTCCACGATGCGCAGCCCGCGGATCTCCATGGGCCGCCCGGCGGCCTCGCCGTCGGCGCCCGCCACGCGCACGGGCGCGCCCCCCGCCTCCACCGCCACGATCTGGAAGACGTTCCACTCCCCCCGGGCGTCCTGCGCCAGGCGCAGCTCGGGGCGCACCAGCTCCGCGTCGCGGATCTGGTAGGGGCCGGTGCCGTTGACGGAAGTGGCGTCGAGCGTGGCGCGGGCCAGCGGCGCGCTCACGATGGTGTCGCCCGCCCGGTCCAGGAACGCCACGCCGCGCAGGGTGATGGCCAGCGACCCGTCGGGGTTGACGCGCTGAAGGTCGAACGCCGCCCGCGGGAGGCCCAGCCGCATGCTGATCTGCTCCTCCACCACCCGCATCTGCTGCGTGCGGCGGACGAACACGTACACCGAGCCGATGGTGAGCGCGAAGCCCGCCAGCAGCCCCAGCAGGAGCAGGCCGATGCGTCCCAGGCGGCGGCGCGGCATCAGAACGTCTGCCCCACCGAGAGCTGGAAGATGAAGCGGTTGAGGTCCAGCGGACCGCCCCGCCCCTCCGGCCGGAAGTTGGTGTTGATGGGCGTGGGGATCAGCCGGTCGTTCTCATCGATCTCGTACAGCGTCCCCGTCTCCGGGTCGTACGGGTTGTAGGCCACGTCCACGCGGATGGGCCCCACGGGCGTGGCGTAGCGCAGCCCCACCCCGGGGGTGATGCGCACCCCGGGGTCGCGCAGCTGCCCCGCCTGCCGCGTGGCCGGGTCCCACACCCGCCCCGCGTCCACGAACGCGGCAAGCCGCAGCGCCTCGCGCAGCACCGGGGACGGCGCCGTCACCTCGAGCGTGCCCAGCAGGGTGCGGGTGCCGCCCGTGGCCGAGCTCAGCGTATCCACCCGCAGCGTGGTAACCTCGCGGTCGTCGCGGATGCGGGTGCGCTGCACGTACACCTGCGGCCCCAGCTCGTTGCGGGGGAAGCCGCGCACCCCGGCCGGGCCGCCGCCGTAGAAGCGCCGGTTGGGCGGGATGTAGCCGTCGCCCGCCAGCACGCCCTGGAAAAAGGACCCCGCCGCCAGCCGCGCCGAGCCGATGATGGTGCCCGTCAGCCGCCGGTACACGGTGCCGTCGGCGTACACGCGCAGGTACTCGTCTTCCGAGCCCAGCGCGCCCGAGGCGAAGTCCACCGTGGTGCGGAACTGGTGCCCGCCGCTGGGGAAGGGATCCAGCCGCACGCGGTTGCGCAGCAGCGAGGTGTTGATGGAGTTGGACCAGCGCGACTCCTTGAGCGTGGCGATGTCCTCGCGGTTGCACACCTCGAGCGCCACGCAGAAGAAGAAGTCGTTGGCCTCGGTGCGCGACCTCTCCACCGTGAACGTGGTGGAGAAGAGCGTCCCCGGCGCCACCTGGCGGACGAAGCCGGCCTGCCCGCCCCGCGCCTTGCGGAGGTAGAGGCCCACCTCGGTGATCCGCTCCGCGTAGGCGCTGGCCAGGAACGAGGTGCGGATGCCGAACAGGCGCGGCTGCACGAAGTCCGCCGCCACGCGGTAGTTGAGCGCGTTGGCGATGGTGGTGTCGATGGCCGTGGAGGTGGAGTCCAGCTGGAACTCGTCGCACAGCGGCGTGCTGCGCAGCGCGTCCACCGCCCCGGCCGCACCCAGCTTCGACACCAGGCCGCTCACCTCCAGCCGGCGCGCGCCGCCCAGGAAGTTGCGGTCCGTGTGGCTCCCGCGCGCCCGCAGGCAGTCCTGCGTGCCGTACCCGGCCGACAGGTCCACCGCGTAGCGCGCCGCCTCCGCCACCCTCACGATGACGGTGGAGCCGATGCTGTCCATCTCCAGCTCCGCGCTGTCCGGCGTGAGCTGAAGCGAGTCCGGCGCCACCTCCACCGCCGCGAAGTCCACCAGCTCCAGCTCGAACAGGTTGCGCTGGCTGCGCGAAAGGTCGGTGGCGCGCAGCCTCCGCCCTTCCTTGATGGCGATCTGCTGCCGCGCCGTGCGCTCGGTGATGCGGTCCAGCCCCGCGAACAGGATGGTGTCCACCGTCACCAGCGGCCCGGTGTTGGCCACCAGCTGCACCTCCGCCACGTCGGCGATGGTGTCGATGGAGTAGTTGCGGAGCACCTGGGCATAGGGGAAGCCGCGGTCCAGGAGGGCGTTCCTCACCGTGTCTACCGAGGCCAGGAAGTCGTTGCGGCGAAAGGGCTCGCCCACCTTGAGGGGGAGCCTTTCCGCGATCTCGCCCGCGGTGTCGGCGCGCTCCACCCCCTGCACCTCCAGCACGCGCAGCGTCACCAGGTCGCCGGGGGTGATGCGGAACCTCAGGTCCACGCGCCCCCCCGCCACCTCCTGCACGTCGGGGACTACGCGGGTGCCGTAGTAGCCGTTGTCGCGGTAGGCCAGCTGGATGCGCACCACGTCGCGCGAGAGGAGCGCCAGGTCCAGCGTGGGCCTCGTGCGCCCGAAGCCGAACGGGCAGATGGGAAGGATGCCCAGCAGCTTGCACGACGCGCCGCGCGTGGTGACGGCGCGCTGCAGCGTGTCTTCCCCGATCTCCAGCTCCCCCTCGAAGCTCACGTCGCGGATCTCGCGCCCCGCGTACTGCGCCAGCCCCGGGAAGGGCCCGGACGGCGCGCCGCTCCCCCCCGCGCACGCGGCGAGAAGCACCAGGGCCGCGAAGAAGGCCAGGGCGTGGAGCGGGCGTCTCAGGGTACTGCGCTCGGGCGCAGCGTGCATCGGTTACGCGGGGGAGAAGCGGCGTGCGGTGGCGCTCCCGGTGTTGCCGGAGCGCCGCGTCCCGTGGTGACGGGTGGCAATCTACTGCGTGGCGCGGGCGAGGCAAAGCAGCAGCCGCTCACCCCGCGCCTGAACGTTCCTGCGGCGGTGTACCCGCGCGCGGAAACGCTCGTTCCCATGAAGTTCTCCGTGCCTCTGTGTCTCTGTGTGAGGCCGCCGTTCAGCCGGACTCCGCGGACGGGATGCGGATGGTGTCCACCGGCACGTCCGGGAGGAAGATGGTGTCGCGCGGGCCCGGCGTCACCGGGTCGCTGACCCCCGCCGGCTCGCGCGGCTCCGGGTCGCGGGGCTCCGGGCCGCGCCGATCTTCCGCGCGGCGCGGGGTGCGCGGGGCCGGCTCGGACCGGATGGAGATCCCGGCACGGCGCTTCACCTCCCTCCACGCCTCCGCCGACTTCTCGCGCACCCACTCGCCCACCTGGGCCTCCAGCGCCCCGGTGGCGCGGTTCCACCACTCCTCCAGCCCGCCGCCGCGGGCGGTGCCGCGCGGGCAGACGGCGGGGGGCACGGCGCTGCGCAGGAAGTACTCGTCGTACGCATCGCCGCGCGCGCGGCACCCGGGCTCGATCACCCGCAGCCCGGCGAAGGCCACGCTCCGCTCCACCACGCCCCCCGGCACCCCCCACTCCTCCGGCACGCGCCCGCCCGCCGCAGCGCGCACCAGCCGCCCCCAGACGGGCGCGGCCAGCTCGCCGCCCGACCCGCGCGCCGCGATGGGGCGCGGCCGGTCGAAGCCGATCCACACGGAGCCCACCAGGTCGGGGGTGTAGCCCACGAACCAGGCGTCGGTAGCGCCGTTGGTGGTGCCCGTCTTCCCCGCGGCGGGGCCGCGCAGCCCCACGTCGCGCGCCTTGCGGCCGGTGCCGCGGTCGATCACGTCGCGCAGGGCATCGGTCACCAGGAAGGCGACGCCGGGGTCCACCACGCGGCGGCGGCGCACGGCGGGCTCCCACAGCACCTCGCCGGCCCCGTTCTCCACCCGCGTCACGAAGCGCGGCTCCACCCGCGTCCCCAGGTTGGCGTACGCGGTGTAGGCGCGCACCAGCTCCAGCGGCTTCACCGCCGCCGCGCCGATGGCCACGGAAGGGAGAGCGGGAATCTCGGAGGTGATCCCCATCCGCCGCGCCTCGCCGCGCACGTCGTCCAGCCCCGCGCGCTCCGCCAGGCGCACCGCCACGGTGTTGACCGACCAGCGCAGCGCGTTCCTCACCGTCACCGGGCCGCGGAAGCGCCCGTCGAAGTTGCGCGGCTCCCACACGTCGCCGCCGGGCATGTCGCGGCGCAGCGGCGCGTCGATCAGCGTGTCCGTGAGCGCCACGCCGGAGCGGAGCGCGGCGGCGAACACGAAGGGCTTGAACGCCGAGCCGGGCTGCCGGAATCCCCCCGCGATGCGGTCGAACCCGCTCTCCTCGAACGCCCGCCCGCCCACCCACGCCCTCACGTCGCCGGTGCGCGCGTCCAGCAGCACGGCGCTCCCCTGCAGGTAGGGCGTCTCGGCGCCTCCCCTGAACGCGGCCCGCTTCGGCGCCGTGAAGCGCCCGAACGCGCCCCCCTCCACCCGCTTGATCTGCGCCTCCAGCTGCGCCTCGGCCGCGGCCTGCGCGCGCGGGTCCAGCCCCGTGCGGATGCGCAGGGCGCCCGTGTACAGCTCCTGCCCCAGGCGGTCTTCCAGGATGCGGCGCACCTGCTCCACGAAGTACGGAGCCCGCCGCCGCTCGCGCCGCGTCTCCAGCCGCGCCAGCCGCAGCCCGGCCCCGCGTGCCGCGTCGCGCTGCTCGGGCGTGATGCGCCCCTGCTGCGCCATCAGCCCGAGCACCAGGTTGCGCCGCGTCACGGAGCGGTCCGGGTTGCGGCGCGGGTTGTAGGTGGTGGGGGCCTTGGGGAGCCCCGCCAGCAGCGCCGCCTCGGGGAGCGTGAGCGCGCTGGCGTGCTTGCCGAAGTAGATGCGCGCGGCGGACTCGATGCCGTACACGCCCTCGCCGAAGTAGATCTGGTTGAGGTACGTCTGGAGGATCTGGTCCTTGGAGTAGCGGTCCTCGATCTCCATCGCCACGCGGATCTCCAGCACCTTGCGCCGGATGGTGCGCTCCGAGGCGGGAAGGCGGTCCGGGAAGACGTTGCGCGCCACCTGCATGGTGATGGTGCTCGCGCCCTGGCTCCTGCCGCCCGGCATCAGGTTCCTGGCCGTGGTGCCCAGGAAGCGCCGCCAGTCCACCCCGTGGTGCCCGTAGAAGCGCTGGTCCTCCACCGCCACGAACGCCTGCGCCACGTGCCTGGGGAGGCGGGCGAGCCTCACCACCTCCCAGCGCACGGGGGTGAGCCGCCCCAGCACCCCGCCCTCCGCGTCGTACACCACGGCCGCGCCGCCGGGCTGAAGCGTGGCCACGCGCCCCACGTCCGGGCACCCCATCACCCCGCACCGCTCCCACGCGAACGCGGGCAGGAACCCCAGCAGCGCGAACCCGCCCAGCACCCACCGCCGCTTCGTCGGGTGCCGTAGCGCGGCTCCGAACCCGCCCAGCGTCCGGTCCACCGCGCGCAGGGCGAAATCCGCGTCGCGCTTGAGCGTTCCGCGCAGCCACTGGAGCGGGTGCCGCGCCGCGAAGCGAGCTTCGCGCACGTACTCGCCCCAGCGCTCGCGCACGCGTGGAAAGTACCCGCCCCGGTAGATGCTGCGGAGGCGGGGCTCGTCAGGTGGATCGGTCATGGATGGTGGCAAGGGGCAGTTGCTGCGTGCCGATGAGAACTGCACAAAAGAGGCCCCAACGAAAAACGGAGGCACGTGCCTCCGTTGTGAGTTCGGCCCACGCAGCATAACCGATCAATCGGTGCTCGACTGATTATCGTGCGCACAGGAGCCGCAGCAGTGACAAAGGCGGCGGGATGGATTCTCGCACTGACACTGACTCACCTGGCCGTTGTGCTGGGTTGCTTCGCGCTGTCCGCGGGGCCGGCGATGAGCCGGCTCGACTCGGGCGCCCCTGGAACAGCCGGAACTCGAACAGCGTCCGCAATCCTCGACGTGCTGCTTCAGCCACTCGCCTGCGCCGCGCTTGGCGTGCTGGGCCGTGCGGGTGCGTCCGGAGCCTGGTCGTACGTGGCGATCCTGGCCAACAGCGCGATCTGGGGTGTCGGCTTGTACTGCATCTGGAGGGTGCTCCATCGCAACCCCGTCGCGTCTGAATCACTCGCGCAGACGAAGGAGGCACGGAGATGACCTCATCTCCGTGCCTCCGTGTCTCTGTGTGAGCCCCGCTGTTTTCTTTAGACGACCTTCAGCAGCTTCGCCAGCTCTTCCTGCGAGAGCTCGCCCACCTTGCGGCCGCGGCTGGAGCGGGCCTCCTTCTGGGCGGCGCGCTTGGTCTGCGGCATGGGAGCCTGCTCCACCGGGGCGGCCGGCTCGCCGTCTTCGCCGAGGACCAGCGGGGTGTCCGCCACGAAGAACGAGTAGCCGGGCACGTTGACGCGCGGGATGCGGGAGCCCAGGAGCTGCTCCACCGCCGCCACGTCGCCGATCTCGCCGCCGGACATCAGGGTGATGGCCACCCCGGTCTCGCCGGCGCGCGCCGTGCGGCCCACGCGGTGCACGTACCCTTCCGGGTCCTTGGGCGCGTCGTAGTTGATGACGTGCGAGATGCCGTCCACGTCGATGCCGCGCTGCGCCACGTCGGTGGCCACCAGCACCTGCACCTCGCCGCTGCGGAACGACTCCAGCGCGCGGACGCGCTGCTGCATGTTCCGGTCGCTGTGCATCGCCTCCACCTTGATGCCGGCGCGCGCGACGGCCTGGGCCACGCGGTCCGCGCCGAACTTGGTGCGGCAGAACACGATGGCGCTCGTGAACTCCGGCTTGCGCAGGAGCTCCAGCAGGAGCCCCGTCTTCTGGCGCGCGTCCACCGGGTAGACGAACTGCTCCACCCCCTCGGCGGTCTGCACCTTGGGCGCGGCCTCCACCGTCACCGGCTCGCGGAGGATGTCGTACGCCAGCGACTTCACCGAGTTGGGCATGGTGGCGCTGAAGAAGAGCGTCTGGCGCCCCTGCTTCGGCATCCGCCGCATCACCTCGTTGATCTGCGGCCGGAAGCCCATGTCCAGCATCCGGTCCGCCTCGTCCAGCACCAGCACCTCCACCCTGGACAGGTCGAGGTTGCCGCGCTCCAGGTGGTCGATCAGGCGGCCCGGCGTGGCCACGAGGATGTCGTAGCCGGCGCGCAGCCCGCGCATGTCCTTGTCCAGCGGCACGCCGCCGTACACCACGCCCACGAAGAGCTCGGTGTCCTTTGCGTAGTCGCGCGCGGACTCGGATACCTGGATGGCCAGCTCGCGCGTGGGGCAGAGGACGAGGGCGCGGAGCCCTTCGTTGCCGCGGAGCCGGTGGAGCGTGGGGAGCATGAAGGCGGCCGTCTTGCCGGTGCCCGTGGGGGCCCGGCCCAGCACGTCGCGCCCTTCGAGCGCGGCGGGGATGGCCTGCTGCTGGATCGGCGTCGGGATCTCGTACCCAAGCGCCGTGACGTTCCGGATGAGCTCCGGAGCGAGGTTCAACTCGTTGAAGTGCATTTTTCCTTGTAGGTGGCCCGGGCTCTTCCCTCCGGGTCCGCCGCATTCGCGATAGGTATGTAGTGCCCAGAAGAATCACACGCCGGCTTGGCGCGGGGCACGACTGCGTTTGTCCTGGCTGGTTCCAAGTCCTTCAATCTAATGGAAAACAGGCATTTACGCTACCGACTGGAACAGAAATCTCACACAGAGACACGGAGGCATGGAGATTGGTTCTCCTCCGTGCCTCCGTGTCTCTGTGTGAGACCCAAACCATAGCGGCTAGGTACGCCCGCCATTAAGTTGTCGCGGCTTGCCGCTCGCTCCCGCGCGCGGCCCACCAGGCGCATGACGAAGTGTGGACCCATGGCTGACCTGCGCGAGTTTACCGGACCCAACGCGGCCTACGTGCTGGACCTGTACGACCGCTTCCTGAGCGACCCCGCCTCGGTGGACGAGGGGTGGCGTGGCTATTTCGCATCCTTCTCCCCGCCCGCCGAGGGTGTGGCGGCGCCCGCGACAACCCCGGCCGCGCCGGTGGACGTGGAGCGCATCGTGGCGGCTCGCGAGCTGGCGCGCTCCATCCGCGCGCGCGGGCACACGGCGGCGCGGCTGGACCCGCTGGGCTCCGAGCCCGCGTCGGACCCGGCGCTGGACCCCGCCTTCCACGGCATCAGCGAGGCCGACCTGGCGGCGCTCCCCGCCACCGTGGCGCGCAGCGCGCCGGGGGGCGCCACGGACGCGCTGGCGGCCGTGCGGCGGCTGCGCGAGATCTACAGCGGGCCCACCGGCTACGAGTTCCTCCACCTTCCCGAGGCGGACGAGCGCGGGTGGCTGCGCGAGGCCATCGAGAGCGGGCGCTTCAACCAGCCGCTCCCCACGGAGCGCCGCCGCGCGCTGCTCCAGCGCCTGTCGCAGGTGCAGGGCTTCGAGAACTTCCTCCACCGCGCCTTCTTCGGCCAGAAGCGCTTCTCCATCGAGGGGACCGACACCATGGTCCCCATGCTGGACGAGATCATCCGCGAGGCGGCCGGCGCCGGCGCGCGCGACGTGCTGATCGGCATGGCCCACCGGGGGCGGCTCAACGTGCTCACCCACGTGCTGGGGAAGCCGTACGAGATGATGATCGAGGCGTTCCTCAGCGCCCAGCACGTCCCCGGCAACGACGACGCCCAGAACTCCGACGAGCACTCGGGCGACGTGAAGTACCACATGGGGTGGCAGGACGAGCGGGACGTGGAGGGGGCGCGGGTGCGCGTGACGCTCTCGCCCAACCCCAGCCACCTGGAGTTCGTGAACCCGGTGGTGGTGGGGATGGCGCGCTCGGCCCAGGACGACACCACCGGCCCCGGCGCGCCCAAGCTGGACCGCTCCGCCGCCGTGGCGGTGCTCATCCACGGCGACGCGGCGTTCCCGGGCCAGGGCGTGGTGCCGGAGACCTTCAACATGATGTCGCTCCCCGGCTACACGGTGGGCGGGACGCTTCACATCATCGCCAACAACCAGGTGGGCTTCACCACCAACCCGGAGCAGGACCGCTCCACGCGCTACGCGAGCGACCTGGCCAAGGGGTTCGAGGTGCCGGTGGTGCACGTGAACGCCGACGACGCGGAGGCGTGCATCAACGCCGCCCGCCTGGCGCACGCGTACCGCCAGCGCTTCGGCAAGGACTTCGTCATCGACCTGGTGGGCTACCGCCGCTGGGGCCACAACGAGGGCGACGAGCCGCTCTTCACGCAGCCGCTGATGTACGGCATCATCAGCGGCCACCCCACCGTGCGCGACCTCCTGGCGCAGCGGCTGGCGGGCGAGGGCGTGGTGGCGAAGGAGGACGCCGACGCCATGCTGCAGGGCGTCATGGACGAGCTGGGCGCCATCCTGGACCGCATCAAGGGCGGCGACCACCAGGCGCACGGGTACGACGAGAAGCCCTCGCGCAACGGCAAGCACTCCATCGACACCGCGGTGGACGCGGGCCGGCTGACGGTGCTCAACGAGGCGATGCTCGCCCGCCCCGAGGGCTTCACCCCCAATCCCCGCCTGGAGCGCGTGCTCCAGAAGCGGCGCGACGCGCTGGGGCCGGAGGGCGGGATCGACTGGGGGCACGCGGAGGCGCTGGCCTTCGCCTCGCTGCTGCAGGACGGCACGCCCATCCGCATTACGGGGCAGGACGTGGAGCGCGGCACCTTCAGCCACCGCCACGCCGTGCTCAACGACGCCGCGACCGGCAGGAAGCTCAACGTCTTCCACCAGCTCGCGGGCTCGCGCGCCACCTTCGAGATCCACAACTCGCCGCTCAGCGAGATGGCGGTGATGGGCTTCGAGTACGGCTACACGATGGCCGATCCCACCGCGCTGGTGCTGTGGGAGGCGCAGTTCGGCGACTTCGTGAACGGCGCGCAGGTGATGATCGACCAGTACCTGGCCGCCTCGTACCAGAAGTGGGGGAAGACGAGCGGTCTGGTGCTCCTCCTTCCGCACGGCTACGAGGGCCAGGGGCCGGAGCACTCGTCGGCGCGGCTGGAGCGCTTCCTCCAGCTCTCGGCGGAGGGGAACTTCCGGGTGGCGTACTGCACCACCTCGGCGCAGTACTTCCACCTCCTGCGCCGCCAGGCCGCCCTGCTGGCGCACGACCCGCGGCCGCTCATCCTGATGAGCCCCAAGAGCCTGCTGCGCCACCCGCTGGCCTCCAGCCGGCTGGACCAGCTCACCTCGGGCACCTTCCGCCCGGTGCTGCTGGACGTGCCGGAGGAGCGCGCGCCCCAGATCACCCGCCTGGTGCTGTGCAGCGGCAAGGTGTACGTGGACCTGGTGGGCACCGGCGACGAGCAGCGCGCCGAGCGCGCGGCCATCCCGGGCGTGGAGCGGGTGGCGATCGGGCGGGTGGAGGAGCTCTACCCCTTCCCCGAGGAGACGCTGGCGAAGGAGATCGCGGCCCTCCCCGGCCTGCGCGAGATCGTGTGGACGCAGGAGGAGCCGCGCAACATGGGCGCGTGGAGCTTCGTGGCGCCGCGCCTCCGCAAGCTGCTTCCCGAGGGCGTGGAGCTTCGCTACGCGGGGCGCGCGGACCGCGCCTCCCCCGCCGAGGGGTACGCGCACCGCCACACCGCCGAGCAGAACCGCATCGTGCGCGCGGCGCTGTCCGACGCTCCCGACGCGGCGCCGATGCGGGCCGGGTTCATTGGAAAGAGAAAGTAACTGAGCGGGAATGGGGAACGGGGAACGGGGAACGGTAAAAACCGAACAGCCCGGCTCGCCGAGATTGTTGGGTAGTTGCCGTTCCCCGTTCCCCATTCCCCGTTCCCCATTCCCCAATTCTGGAGCGTACCCCGATGCCGGTTGAGATCCGCGTACCGCCGCTGGGCGAGTCGGTGGTGGAGGCCACGGTCGGCCGCTGGACGAAGCAGCAGGGCCAGCCCGTCGCCAAGGACGAGATCCTGGTGGAGCTGGAGACGGACAAGATCACCGTGGAGGTCGCCGCTCCGCAGGCCGGTGTCCTCGGGCGGATCGTGAAGAACGAGGGGGAGACGGTCGGGGTCAACGAGCTGCTGGCCGAGCTGGGCGAGGGCTCCGGCGCGGAGGCTCCGGCCGCCGCTGCTCCCGCTGCCCAGCCGGCCGCGGCCCCAGCCGCCGCGCCGGCCGCGCAGCCCGAGGTGGCTCCGATCGGCCAGGACGCGCAGACCTCGCCCGCCGTGCGTTCGCTGGCGGCGGACAACAACCTGGACCTGGCGCAGATCCGCGGCTCCGGGCCGAACGGGCGCATCACCAAGGAAGACGTCCTCAAGGTGATCGAGGACGGACGCGCCCGGCAGCAGGCTCCGGCGCCGCAGCCGGCCGCGCAGCCCGCGGCCCCGCAGCCCGCCCCGCGTCCGCAGCCCGCGCCCGCAGCGCCCGCAGCGCCCGCGCAGCCCGGGCGCGAGAAGCGCGAGCGGATGTCGCGCCGGCGGCAGACCATCGCGCGGCGGCTGGTGGAGGCGCAGCAGACGACGGCGTCGCTCACCACCTTCAACGAGGTGGACATGAGCGCGGTGATGAAGCTGCGCAAGGATCGGCAGGACGCGTTCGTGAAGCAGAACGGGATCAAGCTCGGCTTCATGTCGTTCTTCGCCAAGGCCGTGGTCGGCGCGCTCAAGCAGTTCCCGCGCATCAACGCGGAGATCCAGGGCGACGAGATGGTGCTGAAGCAGCACTACGACATCGGCATCGCCGTGGGCGCCGAGGAAGGGCTGGTGGTGCCCGTGGTGCGCGACGCGGACAAGAAGAGCTTCGCCGCGCTGGAGAAGGAGATCGCCGAGCTGGGCACCAGGGCGCGCGACGGCAAGCTGACGCTGGAGGAGCTGCAGGGCGGCACCTTCACCATCACCAACGGCGGCACCTTCGGCTCCATGCTCTCCACGCCCATCCTCAACCCGCCGCAGGTGGGGATCCTGGGGATGCACAACATCGTGGAGCGCCC
>DASVSA010000234.1:0-2979 GCA_036388335.1 Longimicrobium sp.
GGGCAGATGGGCCAGTGGGAGGGCCGCGCCGCCTGCCGCGTGCGCGACGCGATGATCCGGCGCATCCCCGAGCGGGTGCGCCTCCGCCAGCTTCGCTGGATGTTCACCTTCCCGGCCTGAGGGCCGGCGCCACCGCAGGAGAGCGCCATGGACCCCACCGTCACCCGCTCCGCCAACGGCCCGCCCACCGGCACGCCCCGCCCCGACGGCGGGCGCATCGCCGACCACGACTGGCCCGCGTTTCCCGCGCTGGAAGAGTCCGACCGCGACTTCCCCCCGCTCCACACCCCCGGCGCGCGCACCCTGGTGCGCGACCGCTGGGAGCGCTTGGTGACGGCCGTGGACCTCCCCCAGCCGCCGGACCAGGTGTGGCGCGCGCTGGTGGACCCCGAGTCGCTGCGGCTGTGGCTGGCCGTGTGCCACGGCTCGCTGGAGCGCCCCGGCACCGAGGTGACGCTGGACTTCGAGGACGGCGAGTTCTTCTACTGCCGCGTGATCGAGTCCGAGGCGCCGCGGCGGCTGCGCTGGCTCTGGCGCTGGCTGGGCGTGGGGCAGCCCACCGTGGTCACCTGGACGCTGGAGGCGACCGGCGGGGGCACGCGCGTCACCGCCGTGGAGGAAGCCTTCAACCCGCCCTGGGACTGGCAGACGTGGAACGGCGGCGGGTGGCCGGGCATCCTGGACCAGCTCGCGGACCACCTGCGCACCGGCACCTCGTGGCGGTGGCCGTGGCGCCGCATGGGCCCGTACGCCCAGGTGGAGCTCCCCCTCGCCTTCGCGGACGGGTGGTACCGGCTGATGAGCCCCGCCGCCCTGCGCTACTGGCTGGGCCTGATGGACGGCACCTTCGCCCCGCGCGAGACGGTGACGGTGATGATGGGCGACGCCAGCGGCGCCCTGCAGCTCACCGTGCGCGACGTGGTGGAGCCGGGCCAGCGCCCCCCCTCCTTCCTCCCCTCGGTGGACTACACCCTCCGCCGCCCCTCGTGGAACGGCGCCGAGGTGGGAGGCCGCGTCTGGATGGAGCCCGCCGGCTGGGGCAAGAGCCTCCTCCAGTGCGTGCATTACAACTGGGAATCGCTCCCCGGCAACCTGCAGCTCCCGGAGCGCCGCCTGGTGGCTGGATACTGGGCCGGCGCCGTCCGCCGCGCCGCCGTCATGTGCGGCGCCGGCCAGCCCCGCCCCGGCGGCCACAGCTGGTCGTAAAGGTGGTTGTGCCAGGCAGGGCCGCCACCGATCCACCCAGGAGCGAATGAATTCGCCGCTGGACCTACGCGAAGTCCGCTCCGCGGACTGTTTCCGCCGCTCCGGCTCGGAGTCCACAGTGCCCGCAGGGGCACTTCGCGTGGTTCCAGCGGCGAATTCATTCGCTCCTGGAACGCCCCCGCCGAGTGCCACGGTTCCACCCGAAAGCTGTATCCGCACCAGGCACCAGGCACCAGGCACCAGGCACCAGGCACCAGGCACCAGGCACCAGGCACTTGGACCAGGACTCACTTTTCCCTTCCCTCAACCCGGAGGTCCCCCGTGTCCACCACCGCCGATCCCCCAGCCGCGCGGGGAACCGCGGAGCTCCAGCTCGAGCTTCCGATCTCCGCGGACGAAGCATGGGAGGCGCTCACCAACCCCGTGCACCTGGAGCGCTGGTTCGGGGACCTGTTCGGGAACCTGGAGCCCGGGGCGCGCTCCCGCTTCGACTTCGGCGACGGCGACTTCTTCGACGTGGAGACGCTGGAGGTGGAGCCGCGCAGCCGCATCGTCTACCAGTGGCGCTTCCTGGGCACCGGGCTCACGGACCGCATTACCTGGCGCGTGGAGCCGGCCGGCCGGGGCAGCCGCGTCACCGTGACCGACGAGCAGCCGCGCCGCACCGAGGACGGCGTGAAGGAGATGCTGGAGGGATGGCGCGACTTCACCGAGCGGCTCGAGGGGTTCGCCGCCACGGGCGCCGCCACCCGCTACGACTGGAGCCGCGAGTTCGGCGGGGGGGTGCGCCTCGCCGGGTCGCGCGAGCGCGCGTGGGAGGTCCTGTTCGCCGAGGGAGCGGCGGAGCGCTGGCTCCCCTTCGCGCTGCGGGCGGAGGAAACGGGCGTGGAGGATGGCGGCGATCCGTCCGTGCTGCACATCTCGGCACTCGCGCTGGAGGCGCCGGAGCAGGTGAGGTTCCAGGTGGGCGCCGAAGGGTGGCTGCGCCCCACGCGCGTGCGGCTGGAGCTGGAGGAGCGCGACGGGGGCACCGCCCTCTCCGTCACGCACCTGGGGTGGGAGGAGATCTCGGGCGACATGGCCGAGGGCCGGCGCCAGCGGCGGCGCTTCGCCGGGCTGTGGGTGAAGGCGCTGGAGCGCGCCCGCACGCTGGCGGGCGCGCCGGAGTGAACCGGGGAGGGACAACCGTACACCATCCACAACGGAGCACCCATGACCAGGGCCGGAATCCGCCACGCCGCGGCGTACGCCGCCACGCTCCTCTTCGCCGCGGGATGCGCGGCGGGCCCCCGCGCCGGGGTCATCTCCACCAGCCGCCTGGGGATCGCCAAGGTCGCGGGCACCGTCGCCCCCGGCGTGGTGCAGCTGGAGGCGGGCTACAGCCATGCCCACCGCGACGAGCGCACTCAGCACTCCATCGGCGAGACGCTGCTGCGCGTGGGCGTGGGGCCGCGCACCGAGGCGCGCATCGGCATCTCGTCGTACCAGCGCACGGAGACCCCCGCCGCCACCGTGGAGGGCCTGGCCGACGCCTCCCTGGCCCTGAAGCACCGCCTGCGCAACGCCGCGGGATGGCTCCCGGCGCTGGCGGTCACCGCCGGCAGCACCATCCCCACCGGCGCGGAGCGGGTGAGCGCGTCGGGACTGCAGCCGGAGGGCTCGCTGGCCGCCGAATGGGTCCTGCCGCGCGGCATCCGCCCCCTGGCCTTCGCCTCGCACCGCGAAGGCATCGCGGCGGGCGACCGCTTCGGCCAGAACACGGTGGCGGCGGGC
>DASVSA010000235.1:0-2969 GCA_036388335.1 Longimicrobium sp.
ACACCGCCGAAACTCGCGCATGGACATGAAAATCTTCGAGGAGCTGGAGTCGCAGGTTCGCACCTACAGCCGGTCCTTCCCGGCGGTCTTCTCCACGGCCCGCGGCTACACGCTGCGGACGGCCGACGGCCGGGAGTACATCGACTTCTTCGCGGGCGCGGGCGCGCTCAACTACGGGCACAACGAGCCGAGAATCAAAGCCAGGCTCATCGACTACCTCACCCGCGACGGGGTGGCTCACAGCCTGGACATGGCCACGGAGGCCAAGGCGGAGTTCCTGGAGCGCTTCCGCGGCGTGATCCTGGAGCCGCGCGGGCTGGACTACCGGTTGATGTTCACGGGCCCCACGGGGACGAACTCCGTGGAGAGCGCCCTCAAGCTGGCGCGCAAGGTGACCGGGCGCACCACCGTCGTAGCCTTCACCAACGCGTTCCACGGCATGACCCTGGGCGCGCTGGCCGTCACCGGCAACGCGTTCAAGCGTGCGGGCGCGGGCGTGCCGCTCGGCAACGTCGTGCACGTCCCCTACGAGGGCTACCTCGGTGACGTGGACACGCTTGCCTACCTCCGCCGCATCCTGGAGGAGAAGGGGAGCGGGCTGGGCCTCCCCGCCGCCATCATCCTGGAAACGGTGCAGGGCGAGGGCGGGATCAACGTGGCCAGCAGCGGCTGGCTTCGCGAGGTCGAGCGGATCTGCCGCCAGTGGGGGATCCTGCTGATCGTGGACGACGTGCAGACCGGCTGCGGCCGGACCGGGCCGTTCTTCAGCTGGGAGTCGGCGGGGATCCACCCGGACATCGTGTGCCTCTCCAAGTCCATCGGCGGCTACGGCCTGCCGATGGCGCTCACCCTGATCCGGCCCGAGTACGACATCTGGTCGCCCGGCGAGCACAACGGCACCTTCCGCGGCAACAACCTGGCGTTCGTGGCCGCGGCCGAGGCGCTGTCGTACTGGGAAAACGACGACCTCACCCGCGCGGTCCTCGCCCGGGGCGACCAGGTGTGCGCCTTCCTGGAGCTGATCGCCCTCCGCTATCCCGAGATCCAGGCCGAGGTCCGCGGGCGCGGCCTCCTCTGGGGGCTTTCCTGCGGGGTTCCGGGGCTGGCGGGCCGCATCAGCGCGGCTGCGTTCCGCCGCGGTCTGCTGGTGGAGACGTCGGGCCCCGAGGGCCACGTCGTCAAGATCATGCCGCCGCTGACCATCGACGAGCAGGGGCTGGAGCGCGGGCTCAACCTGCTGGAAGAGAGCGTGCGCGAATGCCTCGGCGTTCCTTTCACCGCCATCGGCGAGGAGCCGCTGGTGGAGGCGGCGCGCTAGCGGAAGCTTCGCCGACGCCGGTCCAAGACCCGGCGAGCCGGCGGTGTCCTCGCGGACGCCGCCGGCTCGCCGGATCCCGTCCAGACACACTCGTGAGGTGACATCCATGTTGGCCGCGGCACCCTCCAGATCGGATTGGCACCCGTTCACCCGGCCGGACAGCCGGGCGCGCGTACGACTCTTCTGCTTTCCGCACGCGGGGGGAAGCGCCGGCTCGTACCGGAGCTGGCAGGACTACCTGCCCGACGAGATCGAAGTCTGCGCCGTCCAGCTCCCCGGGCGCGGCTTCCGCATCGAAGAGCGGCCGTTCGATCGCCTCTCCGCCCTCACGCGCTCGGCCGCCGATGCGCTGATGCCGCTGCTGGACGTGCCCTTCGCGTTCTTTGGGCACAGCATGGGCGCCCTGATCGCGTTCGAGCTGGCCCGCCACCTCCGGCGCCAAGGCTTCCCGCAGCCCTCGCACCTCTTCGCTTCCGGCTTCCGGGCCCCCCACGTGCCGGACCCGAAGCTCCCCATCCGCCACCTTCCGGAGGCGGATTTCATCGCCGCGCTGCGCAAGCTGGGTGGGACGCCGGAGTCCGTCCTGGACAGCGACGACCTCCGCGTGTTCCTGCCCGCACTGCGCGCCGACATCTCGCTGTGCGAGACCTACTGCCACGGCGAGGAGGTGCCGCTCGCCTGTCCGATCACTGCCTTCGGCGGATCGCAGGACAAGCTCGTCCCGGCGCGGGAGCTGGAGGCGTGGGCCGGCCACACGGCCCAGTCCTTCGAGCGGTTCTTCTTCCCGGGAGACCACTTCTTCCTGCAGCAGCACGCACTGGCCATGCTCCGGATCATCACCCGGCAGCTGAGGCCGCTCTACGACCCCTGTTCCGCCCCGGGCACTCGCACCACGAGCGCCCAAGTGGACGCAATCTGCCGCTGACGCCGCGATGCGATGCACCTGACAGAAAGGGACAGCTCATAGGCTGCCCCCTTCGTTCGGCTTCCCCTCTGGTAGCCGCGCGTGCCCTCCGGGAGTTCGCGAAGCAGAACCATGCCCGCCGCGTCGCATCGGATCGGCCAGGATCGCTCTTCGACTATACCCCGCCCGATCTTCGAGGCTCAGCGGCAGACGGGCCAAGGTCGGCGCGGACGAGGCGGGCGGTGTTCACGACGTCGCTCCGCGCGTAATGAACCGTGAAATCGGCCACCGTGAGCGAGGCCGCCCGCGGGGCGTTGGGCGGCCCCAGCCGCGCACGCGCCAGATCGGGGTTCGCGAAGCAGAACCACGCCCGCCGCGCGTCGCCCGCCCAGCGCGGCAGGCGGGCCGCGCTCGCCTCGTCCACCGCGAAGCATGGCGCCGCAACGTCGGGGTAGTCCGGGTGCGCGACCGTCCGTCCCTGCACGACAACGGTGCCGGCGAAGCGCACCATTCCCACCCACTCGCCATCCGCGGCGCGGCGTACGTCGCGGGCAGCGACCCTGAGCCCCGCCACGGTGTCGCCCACCTGGACCCGCGCGGGATCGAACACGACTCCGAGGGTTGCCGGCGCGGGCGGCGACACAACTGCCGGCCGCGGCACCGCCCCCTCCGTGCGCGCATCGTCCCGCACCGACGCCACGTCGGGCCCGCACGCGGAGAGCATCGCCAGCAGGGCAGCGACGGAAG
>DASVSA010000236.1:0-15619 GCA_036388335.1 Longimicrobium sp.
GTGGCCTCGCGCTTCCTGGGCGCCGCCGGCGTGTCGGTGCGCGAGTCGCCCGACGGCGAGAGCGCCCTGGCCGAGATGCGGCGCAAGACCCCCGATGTGGCGGTGCTGGACCTGATGATGCCCGTGCTGGACGGCTTCGGCGTCCTGGCCGCGATGCGCGCCGACCCGCTCCTGGCCGGCATCCCCGTAGTGGTCCTCTCCGCCAAGAGCCTCACCGAGGCGGAGCGCCGCTTCCTGGCCCGCACCGCCTCGCGCGTCCTCCAGAAGGGCGAGCACCGCCTCGCCGACGTGGCCGCTCTGGTGCTGCGTGCGGCGTCCGGGGCCGCGGTGAACTGATCGTTTCGCACAGAGGCACAGAGATGAAAGCGCTCCTTCCCACTCTGCTCCTGTTCGCGTCGTGCGCGCGGGAGCCCGCCCCGGCGCCCGCCGCCACCGTGTCCGCTGCCACGCCCGCCGATTCCGTGGTGCGGCCGGGGATCGAAACGTTCCTGGCGGACGTGCCCGCGGATCTGCGGGGGAAGCGCGTCGGCCTCATCACCAACCACACGGGGATAGACCGGGCGCGGACGCCGGACATCGACCTCATCGCGCGCCATCCCGACCTGAAGCTGGTGGCGCTCCTGGCCCCCGAGCACGGCATCCGCGGCGACGCGGAGGCGGGGGTGACGATCGAGAACGCCACCGATCCGCGCACCGGCGTGCCGATCCACTCGCTCTACCTGGCGGAGGACAGCGGGCCCACGCCGGAGATGCTCCGCGACGTGGACGTGCTGGTCTACGATCTCCAGGAGGTGGGGGGGCGTACCTGGACGTACGTCTCCACGATGGCGATCGCCATGAAGGCGGCGGCGCGCAAGGGCATCCCGTTCGTCGTCCTCGACCGGCCCAACCCCATCGGCGGGGAGATCGTGGAAGGGGCGCTGCTCGATCCCCGCTTCGCCACGTTCGTGGGGATGTACCCCATCCCGGCGCGCCACGGGATGACGGTGGGCGAGCTCGCCACCCTCTTCAACCGGCGGCACGGCATCGGCGCGGACCTGCGCGTGGCTCGCGCGGCGAACTGGCGGCGCTCGCAGTGGCTGGAGGAGACGGGGCTCCCCTGGGTGAACCCCTCTCCCAACCTCCGCTCCCCGGCCGCGCTGAAGAGCTATCCCGGCTCCGTGTACTTCGAGGGCACCAACATCACGGAGGGCAGGGGCACGGACCGCCCCTTCGAGCAGGTGGGCGCCCCCTGGCTCGATGCGCCGCGCGTCGCTCAGATCATGAACGAGAAGCGGCTCCCCGGCATCCGCTTCGAGGCCATCACCATGCCGGTGCTGCCCACCGCCGCCAAGTACCCGGGCCAGACCATCCCCGCCATCCGCTTCGCCATCACGGACCGGCACGCGTACCGCCCCGTGCGCACCTCGCTCCTCCTCATCGACGAGATCCGCCGCCTGCATCCGCGCGACTTCGCCTGGACGGGCACCATCAACCGCCTCACCGGCTCCGACAAGGTGAAGCTCGCCATCGAAGCCGGCCGCCTCGCCCCCCTCCTGGACGAGTGGGACCGGGAGGCCGCACAGTTCGCGGAGAGCCGCAAGCCGTATCTGCTCTACTGAAAAGCAGGGCTCACACAGAGACACAGAGATGAAGTCATCTCTGTGCCTCTGTGTCTCTGTGTGAGGCGGATCAGTTGACGAAGCCGACCACGAGGTGTCTCCACCGCGGCCAGGTGAGTGGCGCGCACGGTGAGCCCCGCCTCCTCCAGCACCTCGCGCTCCACGCACTGTCCGCGCGCTCGCGAACCAGCAGCACACGCTCGCCGCTGAACACCGCGGCGCGCACGTCCACCTTGGGCGTGGCGTAGCCGATCTCGCCCGCCCACAGCCCCAGCACGTGCTCGGGCGTCGTGTCGCCATACGCGGCCATCATCTCCGCGGCGATGGTGTTGAGCTCGGCGTAGCGCTCCCGGTCGAAGACGCCCTCGGAGCGAAGCCAGTTGGGGTCCAAGGCGGGGATTGGGGAACGGGGAACGGGGAACGGGATTCACGGACGACGCGCGCATCTTCGGTGCCTGCCGCTTGATCCCGCGCCTGCGCGGAACCCTCCACGTCGCGCCGACATGGAAGATGCGTCCCCTCTCCCGCGCTGTTGCGGGGGAGGGGGCCGGGGGGAGGGGACCCGTACATTTCTTGCATGCGCGGATTTTCAAGCGCCGGAAGCAGCAAAGGCCCGCCGCCGTTCGACTTCCTTGACGGAACGGACGGTTGTCGGGCACCTTGCCCAGCGTCCCCTCGTTGGGCCCCCTCCACCATCCCTTGCCCGGAGGTGCGTATGGCGTCAGCCCCCTCATTCACAACGGACCGTATCCGCAACGTCGTGGTGGTTGGCCACGGCGGGGCGGGGAAGACGACGTTGATCGACGCCTGCTGCCACGCTTCCGGCGCCACCCGCCGCCACGGCTCCGCCGCCGACGGCACGGCGCTCACCATGTTCACCCCCGAAGAGATCGCGCACGGCTGCTCCATGAACACCTCCGTGGCGCACGCCACCTGGATGGACGCCAAGGTCAACTTCATCGACACCCCCGGCTACCTGGACTTCCTGGGCGAAGCCCGCGCCGGCGCCCGCGTGGCAGACGGCGCCATCGTCGTCCTCTCCGCCCCGGGCGGGGTGGAGGTGGGCACCGAGAGGTCGTGGGAGCTGATCGCGGAGCGGGGCCTTCCCGCCATCCTCTTCGTGTCGATGATGGACCGCGCCAACGCGGACTTCGAGCGGGTGTACCAGGACGTGCGCGAGCACCTTACGCCCAAGGCCATCCCCGTGGAGGTGCCCATCGGGAGCGGCGAGGGGTTCAACGGCGTCGTCAACCTCTTCTCGGACCGCGCTCACTTCTACATCCCCGGCACCCAGACGGGCGAGTACGAGGAGCGCGACATCCCCGCCGAGCTGCAGCCCACGGTGGACCGCTACTACGCCGAGCTGATCGAGACCATCGCCGCCACCGACGACACGCTGCTGGAGCACTACCTGGAGGGCGACACCATCACCCGCGACGAGGCGATCCACGCCCTCAAGCAGGCGATGCTGCGCGGCGAGCTGTACCCGCTCTTCTGCGGCGCGCCCACCCTGACGTACGGCATCCGCGCGCTGCTCACCAAGGTGGTGGAGCTCCTCCCCTCGCCCCAGGAGCGCCCGGCCGAGGTGGCCGAGGGGCGCGGCGGCACCACGGTGGAGCTGCGGGGCCTCAACTCGGACCCCTTCTGCGCGCTGGTGTTCAAGACCACCAGCGAGCCGCACGTGGGCGAGCTCTCGTACTTCCGCGTCTTCGGCGGGTCGGTGAGGAGCGGCGACGAGGTGGGAAACTCCACGCGCGACAAGGCCGAGAAGCTGTCGCACCTCTCGGTGCCGCAGGGGCGCGACCGGCTGGAGGTGGAGGAGCTTCGCGCGGGCGACATCGGCGTGGTGGCCAAGCTGCGCGACACCCACACCAACGACACGCTGAGCGCCCCCGCCCACCCGCTCGTGCTGGAGGGGATCCGGTTCCCCGAGCCGGACATCGCCGTGGCCGTGGAGAGCGCCAACCGCGGCGACGAGGACCGGCTCTCGGTGGGGCTCCACAAGCTGCACGAGGAAGACCCCTGCTTCTCCGCCGAGTACGCCCCCGAGCTGCGGCAGACGATCGCGCGCGGCCTGGGCGAGCTACACCTGGAGGTGCAGCTGGAGCGGCTCAAGCGCAAGACGGGCGTGTCGGTGGTGGTGAAGGCGCCGCGCATCCCCTACCGCGAGACGATCCGCGCCGTGTCCGAGGGGCACGGGCGGCACAAGAAGCAGTCCGGCGGGCGCGGCCAGTTCGGCGACGCGCACGTGCGCATCAAGCCCCTCAGCCGCGGCGACGGCTACCGCTTCACCGACGCCGTCGTGGGCGGGGTGATCCCGGGCAAGTTCATCCCGGCGGTGGACAAGGGGGTGCAGGAGGCGGCGGTGCGCGGGGTGATCGCGGGCTTCCCCATGGTGGACTTCGAGGCCGAGGTCTTCTTCGGCAGCTACCACACGGTGGATTCGTCGGAGGCGGCGTTCAAGGTGGCGGGCTCGCTCGCCTTCCAGGCCGCCGCGGAGCGCGCGCAGCCCGTGATCCTGGAGCCGGTGATGCAGGTGGAGGTCATCACCCCCGAGGAGTTCCTGGGCGACGTGATCGGCGACCTCAACCAGCGCCGCGGCCAGATCCTGGGGATCGAGCCGGCCGGCCGCGCCCAGCGCCTGCGCGCCCTCGTCCCCCAGGCCGAGCTTTACAAGTACTCCACCACCCTCCGCTCGCTCACGCAGGGCCGCGCCACCCACACGCGCGCCTTCCACGCGTACGAGGAGGTCCCCGCGCACGAGGTGCCCAAGCTGGTGGAGGCTACCAAGAAGGAGCGCGAGGAGCTGGTGGCGGCGAGGTAACAGCAATCTCACACAGAGGCACAGAGGCACGGAGATCGGTTCATCTCCGTGCCTCCGTGTCTCTAGTCATCCGGCTACCGGTACACCCCGGGCCACAGCTGCGCGACCAGCTGCACCAGCACGGCGACCCACAGTACGGCTCGAAACGCCACCCACAGTGGGCCACTCCGTTGAAAGGTGCCCACCCGGTACGAGCGCCAGGACAGGTACGCCTGGATCATCCCCGCGATCGCCGCTAGCGCGCACACGACAGCGGTGGGCCACGGGTCACCCGCCGCTACCGCCCACATGGAAGTGTACGCTGCGCCTGCCGCCATCATGATGCCAACGCCACAGCCGATTAGATCGAACTTTTGCGTGCGGTTCATCGTTGTCACCTCGCGCACGCTCGGAAACGTTTGGGCGTCACCGGATCGCGGCCAGCACCCGTACGCCCAGAGTAGGGACGAAGATCAGGAGCAGCGCCACCCAGGTTAGTGTGGAGGACACTCTCAACAGGGTCTTGTTGCGGGGAAAAGCCCCGGTCCGGAGCGCATAAGCGATCATCCCGAGCACGAGCATCCCCTGCACGCAGAGAACCGCGAGTCCCAGAACCATCCACCATGCATCACCCCGCGCCAGCGAGCGCGCGAACAGGTATGCGGAGCCGACCAGCACCGCGGTCCCGAAGACAAAGATCCCGCGGAAGATCCGCGACGCCATACTCATCGTTCTCCTCCCCCTACGAAGAGCCTCGATCAAACCGGCCCCGCTGCTCCGGCTGGAAGGCACGTGGCGACCGCTCTCGCCACCTCCCAAGTCGCGATCCCGGCTGCACTCGCGAGCAGAATCGTCAAGTTGTCTCTCTCCTTCACCGCGTCCTCGTGCCGCGCCCGGTACAACCCCGCAATACCAGAGTCATAGTTGCCTTCATACCCGTCCTGGCTGTACGTCCGCTCGTACTCATCCCACTGCTGGTATGTGTTTCGGACGTCCACATGTGCACCCCACAACTGCCATGCGCTTACTCCAGACGCCACGATCGCCCCCCAGCCTCCCGGCCCAAGTCGCGTTGCTACACAGATCGTGAACGCGATTGGCCCTTCGTCGAGCTGATCCCCGTCGTTGTCCGTGTCGCCATTGCTCACCCACCCGCCATAATCCCCGCCACCGACGTATTCGCCGCCACTGAAATCCCACCTGTACCCGGGAGACGCGCCTCCGCCACATGTTGGATCGTTGACGTCGCACGTCAGCTGCGTCTGCTGCTGTTGCGGCGGCGCGGTGACGGTGATGCCCTCCACCGTGCATGAACCTTCGGCTACACACCCCATGATCTGCATGTTGCCAGATCCGAACCCTCGGCCGGTGCGCACCACGCCTGGCGCGTCCGCGTCGAAGACGCGGTCCATTCGCCGGACCGCTGCCTGTGTGCGCGGGATCTTGCAGTCCGCGGCAGCGTACCACTGCTTTGCGTCGGAGCGAACGTACGAGTACCGGATCGTCCGCCCATCTGGAGCCACTTCGGCGCGAGGGAAATAGATGGTCGTGCGGCGCGCTTCCGCCCCGAAACGAGCCTGCGGCGCTGGTCGCGTTACGACGCAGACGCAGGGATCGCCTGAGCCGATGCTAAATGGGGATCGGAGCGGCGGACGCACCAATGGCGCCTTTTTGTACCGCACGTCTGATTCTAACGCGTTGCAACCAGAGTTCACAAGAGGCACCAGCGAAGTACTCGCTGGGCGTGTGCCTTCACCTCCATCGAGGCGCTGACTCCCGCCGATCTCGACCGCGCCATCCTGATCCGCTGGGAGCCGCACTCGCTCGTGCAGGCCATCAACCGGCAACTCACGCACGCCGCGTATCACGCGGGCCAGATCGTCCTCCTCGCCAAGCACTACCAGTCGGACTCCTGGCAGTCGCTCAGCATCCCCAGGGGCCAGTCCGGGCAGTTCAACGCCGCCATGATGGCGTCCCGGAGCGCTTCACTTGCGCGCCCCGCCGCCGGCGCCTGAGTTTGGAGGATTCGACGTCATCGGCCTACATCGACGCGGAGGATTCATGCGCCCGGTCCGCTACAACGTGGCAGCTACTCTGGACGGCTACATCGCAGGCCCACACGGCGAGTTCGACTGGATTCCGATGGACCCGACCGTCGATTTCGCCGCGATCTTCGCGAAGGTGGACACGGTGCTCCTGGGGCGGCACAGCTACGAGGTCGCCCAGGAGGGCGGAACCCCGCCGTGGGCACCCGGAAGCCGCGTGTACGTCGTCTCGCGCACCCTGCGGCCGGAGGAGCACCCGGACATCACCATCGTCAGCGACGACGTCGGTGGTGTGGTGTCCGCACTCCGCGCCGAGGCGGGTGACGGCGAGATCTGGCTCTTCGGCGGCGGCGAGCTCTTCGGCAGCCTGCTCGCCGAGGGGCAGGTGGATACGGTGGAGGTCACGATCGTACCCATCCTGCTGGGCGGCGGCGTGCCCCTGCTCCCGCCCGGAGCCCCGCGCACCACGCTGGCGCTCACCGGCACGCGCACCTACCCAAGCGGCATGGTGACACTGTCCTATACGGTCCAGCGCCCCTGACGCAGTTCCTCTCTGTGCCTCCGTGCCTCTGTGTGAGAAAGCCGTTCGCCGCGCCGTGCGCATGGCGTTTGCGGTTCCCCGCCGCCATGCCGATGCGGATCCTGATGGTGGGCGAGAGGGAGTGGACGGTCTGGGACGTGTTCCCGACCTTCGATGCGCGCATGCGCATGACCGGGGAGAGCGCGGACCAGCTGGTGCAGGGCTGGCTCGTCTTCGAATGCGACCTGGAGAAGCGCCGCCTGGGCCCCGTCCCCGAGGGGTGGGACGAGCTCAGCGACGAGGAGCTCGCGACGCTGCTGGAGAGCGCCGTCTCCGTCCAGCGGCGCACCGGGGAGGCGGGTGGCTCGCTCACGGAGGCGCTGGGCTGAGTGAATCGCCGTGCGGCCCGGCGAGCACCGAAGTTGCGCACTCCGGCGCGCGCTCGGGCCGCGGGGCGCACCATTCGCGTCCGCGGCGCCATCCACCCGACCGGAGGACTCATGACCCCGCGCTCCGCACCGTTCCGCAGCATCGCCGTGCTCGCCTGCATCGCCGCGCTGGGCGCGTGCAGCGGCGGCTCCGCCGACAACCGTGAGGCGGCGGGCGACTCCGCCACCCAGGCCATCTCGCCGGCCCCCGCCGAGGTGCCGCAGGGCGCGCCCCCTCCGGGCACGGGCAGCGAGGCCCCCGTCGCGGGCCAGCTCAGCGACGCCAACATCGCCGCGGTGGCCTCGGCCTCCAACCAGGACGAGATCCAGAGCAGCCAGGTGGCGCTGTCCAAGGGAGAGAACGCACAGGTCAAGCAGTTCGCCCAGCGCATGGTGGACGACCACACGCGCATGGAGCAGGAGATGCAGCGCCTGCTGCAGTCCAAGGGGATCGCGCCGCAGGACAACCCGCAGAGCACCCAGATGAAGCAGGCCGCCCAGAGCGCCATCCAGGCGCTGCAGGGGATGACGGGTCGGCAGCTGGACTCGGCGTACGTGGCGCACCAGGTGCGCTCGCACCAGGCCACGCTGCAGGCGCTGGAGACGATGCTGATCCCCAACGCGCGCGATCCGCAGGTGAAGGCGATGCTGGAGACGGCGCGCCCCGCCGTGGCCCAGCACCTGGCCGACGCGCAGAAGCTGCAGGGGTCGATCCGGTAAAAACTGGGCTCACACAGAGACACGGGGGCACAGAGAAGAATCGCTCTCTGTGCCTCCGTGTGGTTCCGTCGCGCAGGAATGGTCTCTCGCTCGGGCTTGCCGGGGTGACGCGCGGGGCGCCATCATTCCGGCCGCGACGGCATCCCACAGGGAGGGGCGATGACGGGAACAGACCCGTGGACGGAGGGCGGGGCGCAGGTGGGGGACGTGCGGCTCCACTGGATCGAGGCGGGCGCGGGCGCGCCGGTGCTCCTCCTCCACGGCTTCCCGGAGTCGGGGTACGCGTGGCGGCACCAGCTGCCCGCGCTGGCCGCGGCGGGGTTCCGGGCCGTGGCGCCCGACCTGCGCGGCTACAACCGGTCCGACAAGCCGTCCGGCTACCGCAATTACACGGTGCAGCGCCTGGTGGACGACGTGGTGGGGCTGGTGCGCGCGCTGGGAGCCGAGCGCGTGCACCTGGTGGGGCACGACTGGGGTGGCGTGGTGGCGTGGTACGTGGCGATGCTTCACCCGGAGGTGGTGGAGAGGCTGGTGATCATCAATGCGCCTCACCCGGCCATCTTCCGCCGCGAGATCCGCAAGCCGGACCAGTTCCTCCGCTCGTGGTACGTCTACTTCTTCCAGCTCCCGCGGGTGCCGGAGTGGACGATCCGGCGCAAGGGGTTCGCGCTGCTGGACCGCATCTTCCGCTACGACCCGGTGCGGCCCGGCGCCTTCACCGACGCGGACATCCGCCGCTACAAGGAGGCCGCGGCCCGGCCCGGCGCCCTCACGGCGATGCTCAACTACTACCGCGCCGCCCGCATCCCGCGCCCGGAACCGGTGCCGGTGAAGGCCCCCACGCTGCTCATCTGGGGGATGCGCGACCAGGCACTCTCGGAGGGCAACACCGAGGGGCTCGAGCGCTGGGTCCCCGATCTGCGCATCGAGCGCATCCCCGACTCCAGCCACTGGGTGATGTCCGACGTGCCGGAGCGCGCCAGCGAGCTCATCGCGGGCTTCCTGCGCTCCACCTGACCCCAACCGAGCTTACAGATGGACCGACCGGTGATGGACCCCCGCACCATGGCGCTGGCGATCTCCAAGGCGCTCTACGACCAGAGCAATCGCTACCGCACCGCCGTGGAAAAGGATCTCGCGGCGGGGAAGGCGCGCGCCGAGCGCGAGGCGACCATGAAGCACATCGGCACCCTGCTGGCCCGCGCCTGCAACGTGGGGATGGCGCGCCTCGCCGGCGACCCGGCCGCGGACGCGCAGGCCGAGAGGGAGCTGAAGACGCTGCGCGCCTCCCTGCGCGCCGACCCCGCCCTGCGCGCGGCCATGCAGGCCCATCTCCCCCTCCTGGCGGCCACGCCCAAGCCCGGCGCCCCCCGCCTTGCCCCCGTCACCCGCGAGGTCCTCACCGCCGCCCTGCTCGAAGAAGCGGAGTAGGAACCTCACACAGAGACACGGAGGCACAGAGAAGAACCGTTCTCTGTGCCTCCGTGTCTCCGTGTGATACCTCAACGCAGCAGCGCCCGCCTCTCCCCCTCGTCGCGCCCGCCCAGGAACTCGCCGAACGACGCCAGCGCCTCCACGTGGTCGCAGACGATCTTGAGCGTGGCCATGAGCGGCACGGCCAGGAACGCGCCGGGGATGCCCCACACCCAGTACCAGAACGCCAGCCCCACGAAGATCGCCACCGGGTTGAGCGCCAGCCGGTGCCCCAGCAGGGTGGGGCTCACCAGGTTGCCCTGGATCAGGTTGATCCCAAGGAAGGCGGCGGGCACCAGCAGCGCCTGCCCCGTGCTGTCGAACGAGGTGATGGCGGCGATGGTCAGGATTCCCACCATCATCGTGGCGCCCAGGTAGGGGATGAACTCGAAGACGGCCACCAGCGCCCCCCACAGCGCAGGATTGGGCATCCCCAGCAGGTACATGGCGCCCGTCACCGCGATCCCTTCCGTGATGTTGACGAACGCGGTGGTGAGCAGGTAGGTGGAGATGGACGACTCGGTGGCGCGCGCGATCTCCACCGCCTTGCGCTTGTCGCGCACGTTGGGCAGCACCTTCACCAGCTTCTGCAGGAAGAGGTCGCCCGACGCGAGCAGGAAGTAGAGGAGGATGATCACCTCGAGCGCCCCGGTGAGGAAGCGCTGGGTGGTGCCGAAGAGGCGTGAGATCAGGCTGGGCCCGCGCACCACCACCTCGCGCGATGCGGCCGCGCCCGTTCCGTCCGCGCTGGCGGCGTTCTCCACCTGCTCCGCCGTGCGGGAGAAGCGCTCGAACGGCTTCATCAGCTTCCCCATCTTCTCGCGCGCGGAGGCGAGCGTCTGCGGCGCCTCCGTGGCCCAGCTCTGCACGGGCCCCGAGAGCTCGTACGCGCCCAGCCCCACCGTGCCCAGCAGCGCCAGCATCACGACCCCCGCCCCCAGCGGCGGGCGGATGTGGTACCGCGCCAGCATCCTCACCACGGGGCTGAAGAGGAAGCTGAGGAGGAGCGCGAAGGTGATGGGAAGGAGCAGCTCGTGCGCGAAGTGAAGCGAGTACACCACCGCCAGCACCGCCAGCACCGTGATCCCCACCGGCGTGGCGCGGCGGCTCGTGACCGCCTCGCCGGTGCGCTCCAGGTCCGGCACCGGCGCGCCCTCCTCCACCGGCCGGGCTTGCGCCTCCGGGTCCACGTCGGGCGCCAGCACCGAGTCCTCGCCAGGCGTTTTCTCGTTCATACCCACAGGGTGTGCAGAACGCGAGCCGCGCAGCCGGAACGGCCTGGGCTCACACAGAGACACGGAGGCACAGAGAAGAGGCGTCGTCCGCGGCTACCAGAGACGCTTCGCTCCGTACGCGTCGAGCATCAGGTCCGCGCTGACCAGGAACGCTTCTTCGGCGAGCGCCTGCGAGACGAGCATTCGGTCGAAGGGATCGCGGTGATGGAAGGAAGGGAGAGGACCCCCGCCAGGTGCTCCGGGCGCAGCGGGAGGAGCGCGATGTCGTTCGCGAGGAGCTGGCCAGGGACGAGGTGCTCGTAGGGGACGTGCAGCGCGAGCTTCCCCAGGCTCACCTTGATCGCGATCTCCCAGGCGCCGGCCGTGCTGAAGAGCCTTTCGTTCGCCGGGTCTTCGATCGCCTCGCGCGCGGATTGGCTCAGACGCGGATTCCCCTCCAGGAACCACCAGAGGGCGTGGGTGTCGAGGAGCAGCCTCAACGTTCGTATGGGGCGAAGTCGTCGAGCGGCTCGTCGAAGTCGTCCGCGATGCTGAACATCCCGCGCGCGCTGCCGAAGCGGGGGCGCGCGTCCGGCTGCACGGGTACCAGGCGCACCGCCGTGCCGTTGCCGTGCGCGATGACCACTTCACGCCCCTCCGCCGCTTCCTCGATCAGCTCCGCGAGCCGGGCCTGCGCCTCTTCGACGTAAACCTTGTGCATGGAGATCCTTCGGATGCGGGTTGCCTTGCGCAACGGACGGTGCTGCAAAGAGCTAACCAGAGACACGGAGGCACGGAGACGACTTCATCTCTGTGCCTCCGTGTCTCTGTGTGAGCCTTCTGTTCAGCGCCGGTCGTCGCCCGTGAGGATGTCGCGCGCGTTGAGCAGCGCGTCGGTGGCGGCCAGGAAGCGGGTGGCCAGGTCCCCGAGCTCGCGCTCGGCCAGGCGCCGGTCGTCCGCCCGCACCGCCTCCTGCACGGAGGGGAAGACCAGGTTGGCGTACCCGTTGTTCTCGTCCGCCGCGTAGATCAGCGAGCGGAACCAGGGGCGCGAGCGCAGCCCGCGCGACCGGGTGAGCGCCCGCTCCACGCGGCGCAGCGAGGCGTTGGCGCGCTCCAGCGTGCGGCGGTCTGGCACGCGCGTGGCGAGCACCTCGTCGCGTGCCCGCGCCACCCCCGCGCCCGCCCGCTCCATGCGGTCGATGGCGCCGCGCAGCGCGTCGGTGTTGAGCGCGGTGTAGCCCCGCGCGCGGAAGGTGCTGTCCAGCGCGGGCAGGTAGCGCCGCATCTGGCGCGCGAAGCCGGCGTAGTCGTACGGCAGCACGTCCGCGTTGGCCATGCGCAGCACCATGGCGGCGGCCATCTGCGCGGAGGCCGTGTGGCGCCGGAAGTCCGGGTCGCCGAAGCGCGTCATCCAGTTGAACGAGTCGTACTGGGAGTGGTAGACGCCGTAGCGCCCGCTGAACCCCCAGTCCGCGTGCGGGATCCCCAGGTGGTTGTAGAAGGGGGCGAAGTCCGAGCCGCCGCCCGGGTCGCCCATGGCGGGCTCCAGCGAGTCCGCGGCCAGCCCGGCGGTGCGCCGCCACACCTCGTACACGTTCCCGTTCCCCGACGGGTCCGGCACCGTACGCGCCACGTCGCGCACCAGCTGCCGCAGCGACGGCGACGCGCTCCCGCCGAAGTTCGGCCCCGTGGCGGACACGTCGATGTTGAAGTAGGCCGCGGCGCCCCGCGCCAGCCGCGCGGAGTCTTCCTCCACGAACTCGGTGGAGCCGATCAGCCCCCACTCCTCCGCGTCCCAGGTGGCGAAGACGATGGTGCGGCGCGGCCGGCTGCCGGCGCGCGCCTGCTCGGCTACGGCGCGCGCGGCCTCCAGCACCGACACGGTGCCGCTCACGTTGTCCGCCGCCCCCGGTCCCCACCCGTCGCGGTGGGCGCCCACCAGCACCAGCTCGTCCGGGAACTCGCTCCCGCGGATGGTCCCCAGCGTGTTCCAGATCTGCTTGTACGCCGCGGGGGTGCGGGCGTCGGTCTCCACCGCCACGCGCGCCACTACCGGCCCCGCCCCCACGTGGTAGCGGAAGGGGAGCCCGCCCTGCCACGCCTCAGGCACCTCGCGCCCCGTCAGCCCGCGCAGCAGCTCCGCCGCGTTGTCGTAGCCGATCGCCACCACCGGGATGCTGGGGATGGGGAGGACGATGGGCGCCGCCCGCTCCTCGCGCTCCGGGCCCGGGCGGCCCCGCTCCTGCCGGCGCGGGTCGCGGGCGCGCGGGGTGGTGTCGCGCGGCTGCGGGTTGCCGTAGGTGGGCGCGGTGCGCCTCGCTCCGCGCACGGAGGGCACGCCGGGCGTGGTGGGGTCGCCGTTGCCGTTGAAGACGCTCCCGCGCTGGATGGCGGTGCCGGGCCGCATCGGGCCGCCCGGGTACGCGGCCCCCGTGCCGGGCCCGTCCTGCTGCGGGTCGCTGTAGAGGATCAGCGCGAGCGCTCCGTGCCGCTCCGCCTCGCGCGCCTTGATCCCGCGGAAGGAGCGCCCGTAGCGCGCCACCGCGATCCTGCCACGCACCGACACGCCCAGCGAGTCCAGCCGCGCGTAGTCCTCGGCGAGCCCGAAGTTGACGTACACCACCTGCCCCTGCACGTCGCCCGCGGCGCTGTAGCCGTTGGCCGCCGGGTACTGCGCCAGGGCCGAGGTGGAATCGCCCGGGATGGGCGGCTCGCCCGTGGGGAGCTCGCGCGGCCCCGGCGACACGCGCCACACCCGCGCCGAGGTGGCGTGCGGGAGGTACACGTTGTAGGTCCTCACCTCCGTCTCCAACCCCATCTCCCGCATCTGCTGGATCACGTAGTCGCGGGTGCGGGCCTGCGCCGGCGTCCCCGCCACGTGCGTCTCGGCCGAGAGCACGCGCGAGTGCGCGCGTGCTCTTTCGGGCGCGGGGCGGCGGATGGCCTCGGCCTCGGCCGCGCGCTCGCGCTGGGCGGCGGCGGGCGAGTACCCGGTGAGGGCCGGCTGCTGCGCAGCGAGCAGCGTCGCGGATGCGAGCACCGCGAGAGGTACGAAGCGGACGAGCACGTTCATCCTGGGAGCGTCGTGGACACGCGTGGAGTCGCAGGGACAGCATAGCGCGGCGCGTGCGTTCGTGCTATCCCGCCCCCTTCGTAGACACCCCGCGGGCCCGGCACCCTATGCGCCTTGACATCGCGCGTCGCGGAGGCGATGAATCTGTCGGGTCACTTCTTTGTTCCGGCGCAATGCTCGGCGAGCTACCGATGATCACAGCGATTCGCTTCAAAAACTTCAAGGCACTTCGGGATACCTCGGTCGAGTTGGGCCGGTACAATCTGATTGTCGGTCCCAACGGGAGCGGAAAAAGCACCCTGCTGACGGGAGTGCGGCTGATCTCCAATCCTGAAATGTTCACGCGCTCGCAAGTGTCCAGTGTAGGCTCAGACCTCGTTATGGATACGACGGAGGTGGAGATCAGCTGGGCAGGTTCAGATCCAGGCACAAGCTGGGTGAAGTGGTACGCATCAAGAGCACATTTTAACTATGAACATGGCGGTCCGGAGTCGCTCGTGTCGGATGCGTTGTCCCAGATCCGGCGGGCTCAAGTCTACGGACTGAATGAGGAGGCGATTGCTGCCCCCGTACAGCTTCGGCCGGCCATTCAGTTGGAGGCGAATGGAGCAGGGTTGGCGGGTGTCTTGGATCGTATGCGGGACGAGTCCCCAGAGGGCTTCGAGGAGCTGAATGCCGAAGTTGGGCGGCTCCTGCCGGAGTTTGATCGCATCCTGTTCGAAACGCCTTCTCCTGGCGTTCGCGGATTCATGCTGCGCACTACCGAGGGTCAGCATAAGATCCGCGCGGCAGATCTATCCCAAGGGGTGCTTCTGGCGTTGGCGCTACTCACGCTCTCTTACCTCCCGAAGCCACCTTCGATCATCGGCTTGGAGGAGCCCGATCGGGGTATCCATCCGCGCCTGTACCGGGATGTGCAGGATGCGCTCTACCGCCTTTCTTACCCGGAGTCGTTTGGGATCCACCGTGCGCCCGTTCAGGTGATCGTCACGACACACTCTCCGTTCATGCTGGATCTGCATCGGGATCATCCTGAGGAGATCATCATCGCGGAGAAGACGGATCGTGGCTCGGAATTCCATCGCCTCAGCGACAGACCTGACTTGGCTGATCTCCTTGAGGGGGTGAGTCTGGGCGAAGCGTGGTACAGCGGCATCCTCGGCGGCGTGCCTGCAGTCCCATGAGGGTTGTCGTCCTTAGCGAGTCACCCGCGGATGTGGCCGCGGTTCGGGTTCTGGTAGATGCCGTCCTGGATGTAGAGACCAGCGCTCCAGATCTGCCCAACCTCATCGCTCCGCCAGGATGGCCCGGAGTGCGTAACGTGCTTCCAGGCGCTGTCAAGCAGTTGCACTACCACACGGATGTCGAAGGACTAGTAGTGGTCGCCGACTCGGACCGTTCGATCGTCCATGTAGATCAGCACGACGCCATGGAAGGCGGAGAGCCAGGGTGCAGGCTCTGTGAGCTGCGCCGCACGTTAAGGGCGATCACGAACACCCTGGCTCCGCGAATCGGTCAGGCTCCGCTGAAGATCGCGGTTGGAGTAGCGGTCCCTGCTGTAGAAGCGTGGTACGTAAGGGGAGTCGATCCTCACGTGAATGAAGCCGCTTGGAAGCGTGCGTTGCGGGATCGCCAGTTCCCGTACACGACAGTGAGCCTGAAGGAGAAGGTTTACGGGACCTCGCGCCCCTCGCTTTCACACGAAACACAGCATGCGGTCGGTTCCGCGAGGCGGGTCG
>DASVSA010000237.1:0-5958 GCA_036388335.1 Longimicrobium sp.
TCGTTCGTCTACTGCCTGCTCATCCTGCGCACCATCCGCGGGGCGGAGGAGGAGGGCTACTTCGTCCCCGCAATGTCGGTGACGGCGGGGGTGGGGCTGGGGCTGGCCAGCCTGGGGGTGCTGATCTACTTCATCCACCACGTGGCGGTGAGCATCCAGGCGCCCAACGTGGTGGCCGCCGTGGGGCGCGACCTGGCCCGCGTGGTGGAGGGCGAGTTCGCCACCGAGAACGCCATCCCCCCCGGCAAGGTCACCCCCGAGCTCCCCGACGGCTTCGACGAGCGGGCGGCCCAGGTGCCCACCACCGAGGACGGCTACGTGCAGGCGCTGGACGAGGAGGCGCTGGTGAGGATCGCCACGCGCGCGGACGTGCTGCTGGTGATCGAGCAGCGCCCGGGGCACTTCGTGGCCGAGGAGTCGCCGCTGGTGCGCGCCTGGCCGCCGGGGTCGCTGGACGCGAAGCTCGTCCGCGAGATCCGCTCGCACTTCGTGGTGGGAGCCTCGCGTACTCCCGAGCAGGACGTGGAGTTCGCCGTGGACCAGCTGGTGGAGGTGGCCGTGCGCGCGCTCTCGCCCGCCATCAACGACCCCTTCACGGCCATCGGGTGTCTGGATTGGCTCGGCGCCGCGCTCTGCCGCGCCGGCCGGGGCCGCTCGCCGGACCCGGTGCGCAAGGACGCCGCGGGGCGGGTGCGCGTCATCCACCGCTGCCCCATCTCCTTTCCGGGGCTGGTGGACGCGGCCTTCAACCAGATCCGCCAGTTCGGCGCGCGCAGCCCCGCGGTGATGCTGCGGATGCTGGAGACCATCGAGACCGTCCTCCGCTGCACCCGCGGCGACCCCGACGAGGTCGCCGCCCTCCTCCGCCACGCCGAGATGATCCAGCGCGCCGGCCTGGAGGGCGCCCCCGAGCCCCGCGACCGTGCCGACATCGACGACCGGTACCAGGATGTCGTGCAGGCCGCGAACCGGATCTCAAATAGGGACACAGAGGCACGGAGATAAGTTCAGTTCGTCGCTTCCATCGACGGCGGAAGGGAGGTGTAGAAGTCCTCGCGGAAGCGGCGCATGTAGGTGCCCAGGAGCTCGTCCACGCGCGCGGGGTCGGGGGAGGCGACGGCGAGGCCCACGTGGTGGCGCTTCCTCATGCGCCAGGTGATCTCGGGGTCGTCGTAGGCGGAGGTGTCGGGCCACTCCTGGCGCGCGAGCGTCACCAGGAGGCCACCGTGGTCCTGGCGCGGAGCGGGCGGCTCGTACTCCTGGCCGCGCGCGTCAGCCACCTCCACGCGGGCCCACTCGCGCCACAGGTTCACGCCGGTGGCCGATTCCACCATCTCCACGATGTTGGCGCCGCCCACGCGCGCCGCCGTCTCCAGGAAGTAGAGCTTCCCATCTTCGTGGCCGCGGATGAACTCGGTGTGGAGCACCCCGCGCATGATGCCGAACGTCTGCGCCACCACGGAGTTCATCGCCCGCAGCTCCTCCGCCTCGGGCGAGCCGCGCTCCAGCGTGCGCGTGGAGAACAGGCCGCCGCCGTGGTACACGTCGAAGGGCGGATCGAAGTACCCGTTGGCCTCCGCGAAGGGGATCTCGCGCTTCCACACCACCGAGTCCACGTGGAAGACCTTGCCGGGGACGAAGCGCTCCAGCACGTGGAACGACTGCTTGTCGCCCAGCTCGTCCAGCGTCCGCCAGAGCTGCTCCGCGTCGTTGATCTTGCGGATGCCCATGGCCGAGGCGGCGGTGCGCGGCTTCAGCACCCAGGGCGCGGGGACGCGGGCCATGTAGTCCCGCAGCCGATCGTAGTTGATCACCGGCGCGAACTCAGGGACGCGGATGCCGGCCTCTTCGGCGCGCATCCGCATCGCCAGCTTGTCGCGGAAGTAGCGCACCGTGGTCTCGCCCATCCCCGGGACGCGCAGGTGCTCGCGCAGCGCGGAGCCCATCTCCAGGTCGTACTCGTCCAGCGGGATGATGCGGGCGATGTCTTCGGAGCGTGCCAGGTAGCTGACGCCGTGGAAGACGTCGTCGCGCTGGTAGAGGTCCGGCATGTAGAAGACCTCGTCGATGGACTCGCGGGGCCACTCCGCGTCGCGCAGCTTCTCCACGGTCAGGAGCAGCACGCGGCAGCCGAGGCGCTTGCACTCGCGCAGGAACTCTTCGCCCTTGAAGTACGACGCGATACAGAGGATGGTGGTGGCCGGGGCGTTCACGGGATCGTTGGGGAACGGGTGGGCGCAAGTATCCGCGCGGGAGCGACGCACGCGGTGTGCCCGGCGGCGAGGGGAAACGGCGGTTTCACACAGAGGCACGGAGACACGGAGAGGAGTGACGCGGGGGCGGGATGGTTCGTCGGTGGGGCCGGGTTGGCCGCACGAAACACTGGGGGAGGGTTGAAGGTTGATCGTTCGCACATTGCTGGCGGCGCTTTTGGCGGCCGTGCGGCCCAGGCGGCGCAGCTGCAGCCTAGAGCTCGGCCGGGAAGCGCGGGGTGCCCGTTACGGCGCTGGCGCGGTTCCAGAGCTCCACCAGCTTTGGCTCGGGCCACAGGTCCCACCCGTCGGGGGGAGGGGAGAGGCGGCGCTTGCCGCGCGCGGACTCGAAGACGAGCCAGCCGCTCTCCAGCGCCGGAGTGAGCGCCCTCCTGCGCTCCCCCGTGCGGCGGTCGGGCCCCTTGTACAGGAACACCGGATCGGGGCTGCGGCGGTCGCGGACGCGGCGCTGCTGCGAGCGAAGGCCGGGGCCGCCCGGCGGCGCGACGCCCCACACCTGCCACACGGCGCCGTCCGGCGCCACGAAGCTACGCAGCGGCATCCGCCGCCTCGCGGTGAACCGTAGGGAATCCGGGCTTGGGCATCCTCCACCTCCCGCCAGTTGGTCAGGCCCGGCGTCCGCGCGGACCATGGAACTCCGCCGCAGAGCACGAACCGTACCCACGCACAGCGCCGGGCGACAAGGTTCAAGTCGTTGCACGCGAGCACCTTGGCCGGTGGTGAGGCCCGCGGGCCCATGCTTGCGCGTCGGCCTCCCCCTATAATCCTGAAGGCGCCACCGCGCCGTACCTTCCCACGCTCCATGCCGTCGCGGCGCCCGAAGGACCCACCGTCGGCGGGCAAAGGGCCGGAGGGGCGAGCCGCTCTCCATCGCGCGGAAAGTGTCGTTGCAGCGAATTCTAGCATTCGCCCGCAACGCCCGCATCACACAGCAACGGAGGAGCAATGCCCACACGGACTCACCGGTCGACCTTCCGGCGCCTCGGCGCGCTCGCACTCGTCTCCGCGCTGGCGGCTTGCGCGGGCGGGCGCACGCCGGGTGAGGCGCCGGTGACCGGCTCCACGCTCGCCATCACCCACGTGGCCGTGGCCGATGGGACCACACCGGAGCTGAGGCGCGACTGGACCGTGGTGGTGCGCGACGGGCGCATCGCCGCGGCGGGTCCGGCGGACGAGGTACGCGTGCCGGCCGCCGCCACCGTGATCGACGGCTCCGGGCGCTTCCTGGTCCCCGGCCTGTGGGACATGCACGTGCACCTCGACGAGCGGGACCCCGAATGGCTCCCGCTGCTGGTGGCGCACGGCGTGACATCGGTGCGCGACGTGGGCGCCTTCCGCGCCGCGGACGCGGACAGCACGAGGCGCCAGGTGATCGCGCGCGGGCTTCCCGCGCCGCGCATCGCGACCGCGGGCTTCGTCGTGGAGACGCCGGGCAGCCTCGCCTTCATGGAGGGCCTCGCGACGGGCGCCGCCGCGACGCGGCACCCCACGCCGCGCTGGAACCGCGGGCGACTGGCCATCACGACCCCGGCCGGGGCGGAGGCCGCCGCCGACAGCGTGGTCCGCGCGGGCGGCAGCATGCTGAAGTTCATCGACCCGGGCACGGCGGAGAACTTCCGCGCGCTGGCGGGTGCCGCGCGCGCCCGCAACCTCCTGCTGGTGGGCCACGCGCCGCAGACGCTGCGGGTCGCCAGCCCGTGGCAGGCGCTGGATGCAGGGGTGCGCAGCTTCGAGCACATGTGGGGCTTCGCGCGCGCCCTCGATACCATGGCGGCCGCGTCGCGCGCCGCGCTGGCCGCACGCATGCGCGAGCGGGACGCCGCCTACGTGCCCACGCTGATCGTCTCCGGGCAGGACGCGATCCCCACCGATCGCTTTCGCGCCCTGGTCGACGACTCGCTGGGCGCGGTGGACCCCCGCAACCGCTGGATCTCGGCCCGCGAGCGCACGCAGTGGGACGTGCGCCTGCGGACCCTGCGCGCCCAGGGGCGCAGCGCGGAGTGGATCGCCAGCTTCCAGCGGAGCTACGGCCGCGAGGCCGCCGCGCTGCGCGAGCTTCACCGGCTGGGCGCCCCCGTCCTCCCCGGCTCCGACCTGGGGATGTACCTCGTCTACCCCGGCAGCAGCCTGCACGACGAGCTGGCCCTCCTCACCCGCGACGCGGGGATGACGCCCTTCGAGGCCCTGCGCAGCGCCACCCTCGCCTCCGCGCGCTGGATGGGCATGGCGGACTCCGTCGGCTCCATCCGCCCCGGCCAGGTCGCGGACCTCGTGCTCCTGGACGCGGACCCGCTGGCGAGCGTCGCCAACCTCGCCCGCGTGCGCAGCGTGATGGTGAGAGGGCGCGTCTACGACCGCGCGGCGCTGGACGCCATCCTGGCCTGGCGCGCCCGGTAGCGGCACGGCTCCGGCGGCGACAGACGGCGCACATCTCCGTCTCCGGGTGTCCGTCTGAAGCTCTGGCGCAAACAAACGTTCGGGCGGTATCGTCCAGAACGGCTCGCTGGCCGCACCCGATCCCTCGTCTTCATGCTTCCCGACCGACACGCCGTAGCCTCAGAGCTCCACCTGCGCAGGGCGCTGCTCTTCGCGGCGCTCGGCTATGCCTACGTGGCCGGCGTGCTCCTGGCGCTGGCGGGGGTGATCTTCCTCCTCGCTCGCTTCGGCCTGGGGGTGCTCGCCGGGTACGCGCTGGCCGGCATCTTCGTGTACACGGTGTTCGCGCTCCTGGCGTGGTTCGCGCCGCCCGAGGGAAGGCGCGTGACCCGGGACGAGTGCCCCGAGCTCTTTCGCGCCATCGACCGCGCCCGGGGGGAGCTGCGTGCCCCGCCGGTGGACGGCGTCTTCCTGACGCACGACATGAACGCGGCGGTGATGGAGCGCCCGCGCTTCGGGGTCGTGGGGTGGAACCAGCGCTTCCTGCTCGTAGGCCTGCCACTCCTGCACGCGCTGACGGCGGACGAGGTCCGCGCGATCCTGGCGCACGAGTTCGCGCACCTCTCGCGCCAGCACAGCCGCTCGCTGCGCCTGCTGGCGCGCGCCGAGGGGACCTGGATGTTCCTGGAGCTCGTATTCGCCGCCTCGTGGGCCCGGCTCCTCTTCATCCCCTTCTTCCGCTGGTACACGCCCCGGCTGGAGGCGCTGACGCAGCAGACCCGCCGCGCCCACGAGCTGGAGAGCGACCGCCTGGCCGCCCGCGTGGCCGGAGCCCCCGCGATGGGGCGCGCCCTCCTGCGGCTCGCGCTGTGGAACGCGCGGCTGGAGCGGGTGGTCCTGCCGTCCGTCTTCAGGAGGTCGCTGGAGAAGGAAGAGCCCGGAGCGGACGACTTCGCGCGCCTGCTGGATGCGCTGGGCGAGCTGCCCGGCGGGGAGGGCACGGAGCGCCTCGTACGGTCGGCGCTGCGCGACCGCACGCTCGACAACCACAGCCACCCCAGCCTGGCGGACCGCCTGGAGGCGCTGGGGGTGGACGCCGCCGAAGCGGGGCGCGGGCTGGCGGCGGGCCGCGGCTCGGCGGCGGAGCTCCTCGGCACACGTGCTCGGGAGCTCGCCGCCGTAGTGGGAGCGGCGTGGGCGGAATCGGCTGCCCCGCTCTGGCGGCGGTGCCACGCGGACGCGCGCATCTGGACCGAAGAACCGGTTGTCTGGCCGTCGCCGGAGGCCGTCTGGGCGCATGCGCGCTGGG
>DASVSA010000238.1:0-7271 GCA_036388335.1 Longimicrobium sp.
GGTGGGGGCCCCCCTGTCAGCGCGCCGCAGCCACGTCACTCTCCAGCGACGTTACGCACTCACGCACTCACGCACTCACGCACTCACGCACTCACGCACTCACGCACTCACGCACTCACGCACTCACGCACTCACGCACTCACGCACTCCCCTCCCATTGCCGCCCGCCCCCGCGAAACCCTACCTTCCGCCGAAACCATCCACGCCCCCCCGAACCCATCCCCATGCGCGCGGCGATCTTTCACGAACACGGCGGGCCGGAGGTGGTCCGCATCGAAGAGGTGGCGCGGCCCGTGGCCGGGCCCGGCGAGGTGCTGGTGGAGGTGAGGGCCGCCGCGCTCAACCACCTGGACCTGTGGGTGCGCCGGGGCATCCCCATCGAGACCACCATGCCGCACATCGGCGGGTCGGACGTGGCGGGGGTGATCGCGGAGGTGGGCGAGGGGGTGGACGAGGGGCGCGTCGGCCAGCGCGTGGTGGTGAACCCGTCGCTCTGGTGCGGGCGCTGCCGCGAGTGCGCGCGCGGCGAGGAGTCCATGTGCGCCCGGTACCGCATCCTGGGCGAGCACACGAACGGAGGCTTCGCGGAGTTCGTGGCCGCGGCGGCGGACCGGGTGTACGCCATCCCCGACGAGCTCTCGTTCGAGACCGCGGCGGCTCTCCCCATCTCGTACCAGACCGCGTGGCGGGCCCTGCTCACGCGCGCGCGCCTGCGCCCTTCCGAAGACGTGCTGGTGATCGGCGCCTCCGGGGGCACCGCCATCGCCGCCGTGCAGATCGCGCGGCTGGCCGGCGCGCGCGTCTTCGCCGTCACGAGCGGCGCCGAGAACGTGCGGAGGCTGCGCGAGCTGGGCGCCTCCTTCGTGTACGACCGCGACGTGGAGGACTGGTCGAAGGCCGTGTTCCGCGACACCGAGCGGCGCGGAGTGGACGTGGTGGTGGAGAACGTGGGCGCCGCCACCTGGTCCGGCAGCGTGCGCGCCCTTGCCCGCGGCGGCCGCCTGGTGACCTACGGCGCCACCGCCGGCCCCCTGGTGGAGATCGACCTCCGCGTCCTCTTCTGGAAGCAGCTGGAGATCATCGGCACCACCATGGCCTCGCGCGGCGAGTTCGAAGACATGCTCCGCGCCGTCCTCACCGGCGGCCTGCGCCCGGTGGTGGACTCGGTGATGAAGCTGGACCAGGCCCGCGAAGCCCACGAACGCCTGGAAGCCGGCGGCCAGTTCGGCAAGATTATTCTAGTCCCCTGACTCACCCAAAATACACGGAGGCACAGAGATGAAGTCATCTCTGTGCCTCTGTGTCTCTGTGTGAGCCACGCCGTTCACTCCGTCGGAAGGGACTCTTCATCCGGCGCGATCCGGACGTCCGCGGCCCGGGGGCCTTTCGGATCTTCCTGGATCTCGAACTCCACCCGGTCGCCCCGCTTCAGCGAGCGGAATCCGTCCATCTGAATGGAGGAGTGATGGACGAAGACGTCCTTGCCGCCGTCGTCGGGCCGGATGAAACCGAACCCTTTGTCGTCCTTGAAGAACTCCACTGTCCCGGTCTGTCGTGCCATGATCCCTCCGCGATGGACGGAACCGCCTGGGCACCGGTGCGTCGTCCCGTCCAACGCCGCTCCGGACTGCTCGCGGGGGGGCTGGTAAGCAAAGAGCGTTCCCTTCAGGTATTTCGCGGCGGCCTCGGTGCGCCCGTGAGTTCCAGCACCGCCACCTCGGGCCGGCACAGGAAACGGACGGGGAGGTGAACCGTCCCAACTCCGCGCGAGGTGTACACCTGCGTCCACGGGCGGCGGCGCAGCCCTTCCTCGTAAAGCTCCGGGCGCTCGGCGGGATTCATGACCGCTCCCACGAAGGGCAGGCGCACCTGCCCCGCGTGGGTGTGCCCGCTCACGATCAGGTCCACCTGGTCGTACGAGCGCTTGGCCCGCTCCGCCTGGTCGGGGTCGTGGGCCAGCAGCAGAGTGAAATCCCGCTGCTCCGGCGGGGGCAGCGCCTCCATGGTGGGGTGCCCCAGCGAGTAGTCGTCCACCCCCGCCACGCAGAAGCGCGCGCCGTTCACGTCCAGCATCCGCGCGTCGTTGGTGAGGTCGCGGATCACGGGGTGCTCCGCGATCTGCCGGTGCCACGTCTCGATCCCCACCACGTAGTCGTGGTTCCCCGGCACCGCGTACACCCCGTACGGCGCCCGCAGCCCCTCCATCGCACCGATCACCCCGCCGAAGTCCGGCGCCTCGTCCGCCGCGAAGTCGCCCGTCAGCGCGATCAGGTGCGGCCTCTCCTCCATCGCCCTGCGGCACGCGCGGCGTATGAGGGAGAGCGGCGTCCCCTGGCCCGCGTGCATGTCCGTGAGCAGCGCGATGCGGAACCCCTCCAGCGCGGGATGAAGCCCCCGCACGAAGATCCTGGGCCTCGTGGTCTGCAGCCAGAGCGGCTCCACCAGGAAGGCGTACGCCGCCAGCCCCCCCGCCGCGCCGAGCAGCGCGCCCGCCGTGTTCATCGTTCGATTGTTCATGCGCGCCGCCCCGCGCAAACGCCGGACCGCGACAGAAGGCTCACACGGAGACACGGAGGCACGGAGATTTGTTCTTCTCCGTGCCTCCGTGTCTCCGTGTGATACGTTCTGCCCTTGCTCCCGCGCCGCCCGCCCCGCACATTCCGCCCGCACGTAAAGCAGGGAACCACAACGTTCATCCAGAAACAGACCGAGGAGCCATGGTGCAACCCGTCGCGTCCGCCGACGATCTGGCGCTACTTTCCCGCGCGCCCGTGCGCGCGATGCTGGACGAGGTGGCCTCGTCCGTACGCGTGTCCGACGACGGCGCCGTGGAGGTGGTGGACGAGAACGCGCTCCGCCAGGAAGGGATCGACCGCCTGGCGCGCGCCGCCGTCTTCTCCGACGACGAGGACGTGCGCGACACGGCCCGCTGGACCATCGGCGAGGTGGGGCGGCGGCTGGGCGTGGCGCCGGCCTCCATCCACGACCTGTACATGGCCCGCGGGCGTGGCGAAGTGAGCGGCTTCACCGTTCCGGCGATGAACGTGCGCGCCATGTCGTTCGATACGGGGCGCGCCCTCTTCTCCGCCGCGCGCGAGTTGAACGCGGGCGCCATGATCCTGGAGATCGCCCGCTCGGAGATCGGCTACACCGACCAGCGCCCGGCCGAGTACGTGGCCGTGATGACCGCGTCCGCCATCAAGGAAGGGTGGGCCGGCCCGCTCTTCGTGCAGGGCGACCACTTCCAGCTCAACGCCAAGAAGTACAAGGCCGATGCGGACGCGGAGATGCGTGCCGTGAAGGACATCATCCGCGAAGGGCTCCACGCCGGCTTCTACAACATCGACGTGGACACCTCCACTCTGGTGGACCTGTCGCAGGACGGGCTCGACGCGCAGCAGGAGCTCAACTACCGCCTCTCGGCCGAGCTGACGGCGTACATCCGCCACTACCAGCCGCGGGGCGTCACGGTGTCGGTGGGCGGCGAGATCGGCGAGGTGGGGACGGAGAACTCCACCCCCGAGGAGCTGCGCGCGTACATGGACGGCTACAACCGCGAGCTGCAGCGCATCGCGGCGCGCGAGGGAGTGGCCGTGGAGGGGCTGGCCAAGATCTCGGTGCAGAGCGGCACCACCCACGGCGGCACGGTGCTGCCCGACGGGACCATCGCCGACGTGGCCATCGACTTCGAGACGCTGCGCTCGCTCAGCCAGATCTCGCGCGACGAGTACGGCCTGTCCGGCGCGGTGCAGCACGGCGCGTCCACGCTTCCCAACAGCGCCTTCGGCAACTTCCCGGAAGTGGAGACGGCCGAGATCCACCTGGCCACCAACTTCCAGAACATCGTCTACGACCACCCGCGGTTCCCCGCGGAGCTGCGCGAGCGGATGTACGAGCACTGCCGCCAGAGCTTCCCGGACGAGCGCAAGCCGACCGACACGGAGCAGCAGTTCATCTACAAGGCCCGCAAGAAGGCCCTGGGCGCCTTCAAGCGCGACCTGTGGGAGCTGCCGGAGGAGAACCGCGCCGCCATCCGCGAGACGCTGAGGGAGCAGTTCGCCTTCCTCTTCACCCAGCTCCGCGTGAACGACACGCTGGAGACGGTGCGCCGCATCGTCCCGCTGCCGGAAGTGGCGCGCGGCGGGCCCGGCTCCATGCGCATGAAGGCCGCGGCGGACGACTGGGACCTGTCCGACTAAAAAGAATCTCACACAGAGACACAGAGGCACAGAGAAGAACTGATCTCTGTGCCTCTGTGTCTCTGTGTGACGGAACGGATTGTGCTTCCCCCAGCGCCCCGGAACATTTAACGCTGGACCGGTAACTGGATGTGAGCACCGAGACCATGACCCTCGAGCCGACGGACGCGGAGGACGGCGACGTCCTGCGCGTCCGCGCCAACAAGCTCGACCTGTTGGAGCGGCTGGCAGACGACCTTGCGCACGAGATCAAGAACCCGCTTCACTCCATGGTCATCAACCTGGAGGTGCTCAAGCGGCGGGTCGCGCGCGTGGCCGGCGAGTCGGACGACCTCCAGCGCTACTTCGGTGTGCTGAGCGGCGAGCTGGAGCGCGTCAACCGGCGCATCGAGCTGCTGCTGCGCCTCTCTCGCCCCGGCCGTGGCGCGGAGACCACCACGCTGCGCGACCTGGTGGAAGAGCTGATGGAGCTCATCACCCTGGAGGCGCGCCACCGCGAGGCCAGGGTGGACTTCCAGCCGGGCGACGGGGCGCCGCGCGTCTTCGTCCCGCGCGAGCCGGCGCGGCAGGTGATCCTCAACCTGGTGCTGGACGCGCTGGACGCCACGGGCCCCGGCGCCACCCTGCGCCTCGTGCTGGACGAGGCCGACGGCAGCGCCCGCCTGGCGGTGGAGACCGAGGGCGGCGACGCCGGCGAGGCGTCCCCGGAGAGCCCCGCACGCCTGGCCGTCGCGCGCCACCTGGCCGAGCGCATGGGCGCCCGCGTGGACGGGGAGGGGGAGGGCGCGCGCGTACTCACGGTGCCGCTGGCGGGCTGATCTGTTTCCGCGCCCCCCGGGCGGGGGCCTCATTTCATCTTCATGACGCGTAGCGGGTTGCGGTCCAATGGGTTGACCGTGGCCCGCCGCTTTTCTATCTTGCGTGTTCGACCTTCGCACCACCTCCAGGGCCACGGCATGCTTCAGAAGATTCTCGTAGCGGATGACGAGCGCCACATCGTCGAGGGGCTCCAGATGCTCCTCGCCGACGACGGCTACGAGGTGGACACGGCCACCGACGGAAAGACGGCGTGGGAGATGGTCCGCACCGGCGGGTACGGCGTGGTCCTGGCGGACCTGCGCATGCCCGAGCTGGACGGGCTGGCCCTCTTCGCCAAGATGCGGGACGCGGGCGTCGCCAGCGAGATGATCATCATCACCGGCAGCGCCTCGGTGGACAGCGCGGTGGCCGCCATGCGCGAGGGCGCGTACGACTACCTGGAGAAGCCGCTGAACGTGGCGCGCCTCAAGGCGCTCCTCCCCAAGGCGCTGGAGGCGTACCGCGTCAAGCAGGCCAACCGGACGCTGGAGGAGAAGCTCAAGAACCTCACGCGCTTCGGCGACCTGATCGGCCAGTCGGAGGAGATGCAGTCGGTGTACGGGACCATCGAAGCCGCGGCGCCTTCCACGGCTTCGATGTTCATCGTGGGCGAGAGCGGCACGGGCAAGGAGCTGGTGGCGCGCGCCATCCACGACAAGAGCAACCGCGCCAAGGGTCCGTTCATCGCCATCAACTGCGCCGCGTTCCCCCGCGAGATCCTGGAGAACGAGCTGTTCGGCCACGAGAAGGGTGCCTTCACCGGGGCCATCAACGAGAAGCAGGGCTGCTTCGAGCTGGCTGACGGCGGCACCCTCTTCCTGGACGAAGTCGCGGAGATGGAGCCCGACATCCAGGTGAAGTTCCTGCGCGCGCTGGAGCAGCGCTCCTTCCGCCGCCTGGGCGGCAAGAAGGAGGTGCACGTGGACATCCGCGTGGTGGCCGCCACCAACAAGAACATCCAGCGCGCCATCGACGAAGGGAAGCTGCGCGACGACCTCTACCACCGTCTCGCCGTGATCCCGCTGGTGCTGCCGCCTCTGCGCGAGCGCCGCGGCGACGTCCGCATCCTGGCCGAGGCGTTCCTCCGCCGCTTCGCCGAGGAGAACGGCAAGCCGCTCAAGGGCTTCGCGCCGGAGACGCTGGAGTTCGTCAACAGCTACCGCTGGCCCGGCAACGTGCGCGAGCTCAAGAACGCGGTGGAGCGCGCGGTGATCCTGGCCCGCGGCGACATGGTGACGCTTGCCGACATGCGCGCCCACGAGCTGCTGGTGACGGAGGACCGCGAGGTCCGCATCCCCGTGGGCACCAAGCTGGAGCACGCGGAGCGCACGCTGATGCTCAAGACCTTCTCCTTCGTGGAGGGGAACCACCAGCGCGCCGCCCTGATGCTGGGGATCGAGGAGGACGAGCTGCGCCACCGGCTCAACCAGGCCGTGGCCGGCGAGGCCGTCGCGGCGTAGCCCTTTCATCACGCAGAGACACAGAGGCACAGAGATGAAGTCGTCTCTGTGCCTCTGCGTCTCCGTGTGAGCCGCCCTTATTTGTTTCCCTGGACATGGCACGCGGATTGCCCCTTTCACCGGACGTTCCGGCAGCAGGCCCGCCTCCGCAGAGGCGACTCGCGGAGGTTGCAATCCCATGGCGGCGAAGCGTATCCTCCTCATCGAAGACGAACCGGGCGCCCGGGAAGCGCTCACCAGCCTCCTTGCCGAAGAGGGGTACGTGGTGTGCGCGGCGGCCACCGGCGCGCGTGGCCTGGCCGAGCTCCACAACTTCCACCCGGACACGGTGGTGTGCGACTTCCGCCTGCCGGACACGGACGGCCTGCAGATCCTGCGGCACGTGCGCCGCACGGCGGCGTGGGACGTGTGCTTCATCGTGGTGACGGCCGGGTGCGGAGGCGAAGAGGCCGAGCACCGGCTTGAGCGCGAGGCCGACTTCTTCTTCCGCAAGCCCATCGACCTCCCCCGGCTGTGCAGCGCGCTGGCCAGCGCCACAGACCCGGAGGGCGGCTGCCTGGCCGTCGGTTCCTGACCCCTACCTCTCCTGACATGCGCGAGTACGACGACCTTCCCTACATCGTGATCGAGCGGCGCGGGGATGGCGGGGCGTTCCTGCTGGGCGCGCTGGTGGGCGCCGGCGTGGCGCTCCTCCTTGCCCCCCGTGCCGGCGCCGAGGTGAGGGGCGAGTTCGTGCGCGCGGCGCTGGGGGCGC
>DASVSA010000239.1:0-4285 GCA_036388335.1 Longimicrobium sp.
CCGGCGCCCCGACCCGCTGTGGTCCGGGCCCCGTTTCTGGTCCAGCCGAAAGGCTAAAAAAGGAGCCGCCGCGGAGCGGGGGTGAAGGCTCCGCCGGACCGGTGGTGGGCCGCCCGCTGCAGGTGATCATCGAGGTGACCATCGCGGAGGTGAGGAGGAACTCGGACTTCAGCTACGCCCTCTCGGCCAGCCTCGGCCAGCAGCCCATCCGCGACTCGCGCAATACCACCGTGGGCGGGAGCGTGGCCGGCGCGGCGCGCGAGGACCTGGTGATCGACGCCCGCGGCATCGGCGGGGTGGACCTCAACCTCACGCTGCGCGCGGGGGTGGCGCGGGGGGTGGTCTCCATCCTCAGCCGTCCCATCGTCTTCGCCGGCAACAACGAAGAGGCGGAGATCAACGTGGGCGACCAGCGGCCCTTCGTGCAGCTGCAGCGCACCACCGACGGCGGCGCGCGCGACCAGGTGGTGCAGTACAAGGACGTGGGCACCCGCCTGGCCGTGCTCCCCACCATCAGCGCCGACGGCTACGTGCAGCTGCGGGTGACGCAGGAGGTGAACACCGCTACGGCCGAGACGGGCCCGCAGAACGCCCCCGTCATCTCCACCCGCTCGATACAGACGGCGCTCCTGGTGCGCGACGGGCAGACGGCCGTCCTCGGCGGGCTGTCGGAAGCGCAGCGTGAGCGGGGGAGCGGCGGGATCCCCATCCTCTCCAGCATCCCGGTGATCGGCGGCGCGTTCGGCAGCCGGAGCCGCGCGAGCCGCAACACGGAGCTCTACGTCTTCCTCACCCCGCGCATCGTGCGCGACGACGAGGGGCAGGACGCCACCACGCGCGACGTGCAGACCAACGGCGGCGCGCCCGGGAAGGCGGCGCGCCGGACTCCCTCCGTCATCCTCCCGCGGCCGGGGAAGACGCCCGCCGCACCCGCACCGGCACAGCCCGGCACCCCCTCACCCCAGCCCCCGCGTCCGTGAAGGCGCGGCTCCCCTGATCTGAGGAAGTAGTCCAGCTCTGTCCACGCGGTAAACTTTACCACCAGACCCCCGTAGAACCGTGCACAACGTCCACTTTAGGCTAATATTTTCCATGTTCGTGGCGACAGGCGCGGCAGCCCAGGCGCCTGCCCCCCTGCGTCTCCCCCTGGACGTCTCCGCCGCGCAGGCCGCCGCGCAGCTGGAGGCCGCAGGCTTCCGCCGGCGCGCCGCGGACCCCCCGTACAACGAGCGGCTGCCCAGCGGCGGTACGCGCCGTGTCGCGGCGGACCCAGCCGTTTCCACCCACACACGCGTGGCGGGCGACGTCACCGAGAGCGTGTTCATGCGCGCGGGCGAGACCGGACCCGCACAGCTCTTCTACAGCGCGTACGGCGACTCGGCCGGTGTCCACGCGCGGTTCGCCGGTGTGGCGGGCGGTGTCGCCGGCCGGTCCGGAGACGGGCGCCTCGTCGTGCCCGCGCGCCCCTCGCGCCTCACCGACGGCAGCTACCAATTCACCATCGTCTTCCACCGCCCCCGGGCCACGCCTCCGGTACGATGAGACACAAGCTGAAGCCGAGGTCCGCCTCGCCGGGTGGCGAGCCCCGCCGCCGCCTCCTGGCCGCGATCGTCGCGCCGCTCGCGTTCGCGGCGTTCGCGGCACCCGTGGCCGCCCAGCAGTGCAGCCCGTCCCTCGAAGACGTGGCGGCCGCCATGTACGCGCAGGTCGTGGAGGTGGGTGCATCCACGAGCGGAGTGAACTTCTGGACGAACGAGTTGCAGCACGGCACCACCGTCCGGCACATGATCGAACGTGAGATCCGCTGGATCGCACACACCACCGCTTCCTCACGCCCCACGACAGCCCCACCAAGCTGGCTTACCTGTTCCGGCACCTCCTGGCGCGCGAGCCCAACGACGCCGACGCCGCCACCTGGATCGGCGTGGGAGAGAGGGACGGCTGGACCGCGGTCATCCTGGGCATCATCAACGGGGGAGAGTATCTCGCCAGGTTCGGCGATCACATGGTCCCGGGCGACCCCGTGACGGCGTGGGACTGCACACGCGCCACCGGCCTCGTTGTCGCCCACACTCAGGGCTTCCGCGACGCCGGGCAGGGCGGCGCGAGCGTCAGCTACACTACGCCCGCGTACGTGAGCATGGACCAGCCGCGCTCGCTCACCTTCACCTACTACAGCGGCCTGGCCGATCCGCGCAGCCAGATGCAGCTCAACCTGCTGCAAGCCTCGGCCGACGCGCCGGAGCGCGTGATGTTGGAGGTGCGCAACCGCGAGGGGGCGCGCGAGACCCTGACAGATGGGCGGCTGGACCTCGCCTTTCGGGTCGGGCAGGGCGCATCGCGTGTGTCCGCGGAATTCCGGGAGCCGCGCTTCACGAACCTCAGTGCCACCTACACGGCCGTGTTCCGCAAGTACTGGGCGGACGGGCGGGGGACCGAGGAGCGGATCCATTTCCGCGCGGCCAACCTGGACGGCCGGGGGAGCGAGTTCGGGCAGGGATGGGTGCTGGAGGGACTTCAGCGCCTGTACGATCAGGGCGACGGGGTGCACATCACCGAGGGGGCGACCGGCCTCTGGTTCGCGCAGAAGGCCCCCCAGGGCCCCTGGGACTTCACCCGGCACTTCTCTTCCCCGTCGGGCGACTTCAGCACGGTGACGAAAGGCTTCCTGGGCTACGAACGCAGCTACCCGGACGGCAGACGGGTTATCTTCGGGATGGACGGGAGGATGCTGGAAGTATGGGACCGGTTCGGGAACATGACCAAGTACGAGTACGACGACGTCGGACGACTGGTGAAGATCACTGATCCGGCGGGCCTGCCGACCACTCTGGGTTACACCGGGACCGGGGCGCTTGCCTGGGTGCAGGACCCCGCGGGGCGGCGGTCGACCATGGAGAGTTTCGGCTCCCTGATCTGGCGCATCCGGGCGCCGGACAATTCGCTCGCGCTGGACATCCACTGGGTGGAGACGCCTGATCGCGGCTGGAGCCTGGACAGCTACTGGACGCCAGCGGGGGACCGCAACGCGGGGTTAGAAACCGCGTATACTTTCGGCTACGACAAGCACGGACGGGTGGCCTCCGTGACCGCGCCGGGGGTGTTCGTGACGGAGGCTGGGATCGGCGACAATGCGCTGATGAGACCGGTGGTGAAGACGAGCTCGCTGCAGATGTCGATCCTGGGGACTGGATGGCTCGGGAACGAGGTGGCACGCGTGCGTCCGGAGAAGATCCGCGTGAAGGTCACCGGCCCCCGCAACGACACCACGTCCGTGGCGGTGGACCCGTACGGCACGCCTGTACGAGTCGAGGAGCCACTCGGGCGGCTCACCTACGGGACGACGGACCGGCACGGCCGCATGTTGCGGAGCGTCTCACCCACCGGGAATGTGACCGCCGTCGAGTACGTGGGCGTGGAGCAGCGCACGGCGTACGACGAGGGCACGGGCGCGGTGGTGCGGATGGAGTACGATGACAGGTACCATCTGCCCCGGCACATCTGGGGAAGCACCACGGAAACCTGGAACTTCTACGGCGCACAGGGTCAGCTCGACAGCACCCGCGTGGACGGAAAGACCACCAGGTTCACCTATGGGTCGCGAGGGCGCGTGCGCTCGGTCACCGACCCAAGTGGGCACACCGTGACCTCCACCTACGGGGACGAGTCCGGCGGGAACGGGCACTTCAATCTCCACTACACGGAGATCCCGGCTGTATTCCGCAGGCAGTCTCGCCTCTATGATGCCTACGGCCGGGTAGCGAAGAGCTTCACGAGTGCTCTCGGCGATACCGTCCGAACCGAGTACGACCTGCTGAACCGGGTGACCCGGTCCGTGGATGGTGGCAACGGAGCGACGATGTACGGGTACTCCGGCGCCGGCCTGACGTCGGTGACCAATCCCAAGCAGCAGACGTACACCTTCTCCCGCAACGCGCTGGGGTGGACGGTCTGGCAGCGCGACCCGCGCGGGCAGCATACGTACTACCGCCACGACCGCGCCGGAAACGTGACCTCCACCACGTCTCGCCAGGGCCGGGTGATCACCGCCGGGTACGACCCGCTGGGACGGTCGGAGTGGCGCGCAGCGGACGGGCAAACTACATATTGGCGGCATGACCCCGGCCATCGCTGGTCCGAGGTGAGCAACGCGGTGAGCACGGACCGGACGGAGTTCGATGTCGCGGGCCGTCCCACCCGCACGCTGACCACCCGGCGGGGCGCGACATACACAGCCGTGCACACGCTGGACGCCGAGGGCAGCCGGACGCGTCTTGATGTGTAC